>NZ_CP059732.1:1547500-1895000 GCF_014117325.1 Spirosoma foliorum
CTGGCCCGTTAATTCTGAATTAAAGATGGAAGTTCGCCTACGTATGTTGCATCCTTCGTTAAAATAAGTTGCCAATCGCTCTATTTTTTGTTGAGACGATGGCTCGATCGTAACGACAAGCATGCTCCCTAAGCGTACTTCTATGACAAAGACGACTGAACGCGCCCGGCGTTACAGAATTCTTGTAAATTTTATTCAGGACTTTTGAACAGGTCGCTACCTATCTTAATTCCGATTTATTCTCAACTTAAACTGACAAGCATAAACGGGTGAGAAGAAGACCTTTACAGGCGAAATAAGCCCCTTTTTCTATGTCGAAAGTTGATCCCCGTATTCTATTAGTGACGACTTATGCCGCTTTTAATGCGCGCGCCATTGATGAAGTTCTTGCCAATATGCATCCCGATGTAGATTGGCCAAATGGCTGGGAGGGTGGCCGCGTAATTGGCCACGAGGCTGTGCGCGATTACTGGACCCGTCAATGGGCAGAAATAAACCCGCGGGTCGAACCGGTACATTGCGAAACCGATCCAACGGGGCAGGTTGTTGTTGATGTCCATCAGGTTATTAAAGATTTATCAGGAACGCTTTTGGGTGATGAGATGATACAACACGTCTACCAAATTGACGATGGGTTGATCCGCCGAATGGATATCAGGAAGGTTTGAAAATAAGTTGTACACCGAAGTGATACTTCAGTGAGCCGTCAGGCTAAGTTATTTATTGCGTATATAACATCTCTGACATAGTCTAACTAGCCCTGTAAGGGCGTCCTGTCAATAGTTATTGTCGTTTAGTAAGAGCCCGAAGCGCCGTAGGTGCGACCTAATTCTTGGTACATGGGTCGCACCTACGGCGCTTGAGGTTATGGCCAATCCTCTGTTTTCTATTAACAGGTCACTCCTAACGGAGTTTCAAACATGCTCAAAAAGATATGTATACTGTATGCTAAGTTATAGCACAGCTCGTTGGCTGCTATGGCGACCGCACTGAGTCTCGCTTTGGTGTACAACAAGCAGCTCATCTAGTTTTGAATGACTGGAAATTGAGCGATTCGGAGGGTTGTGCAACCGTAGGGTACTAAAATAATCTCTTCTTGTGGTTCGGCTTTCAGGGTATAAATGGGACTAAAGGGAATTGGGCCAGTCATCTCACTGTAAAGCTGCCAGAATGGGATACGTTTGGCTGTCAGCCGAATTTCAGAGGGGGCATTGTCAAGATTCCAGGGATAACTCGCTACGGACTCTTTCTTGGTCACCTTTGCCGTTTGGGGCAGTTTCGTATCCGATACATCGATTAATCCATAATTCCAGGGAGTGGTGGGGCGCACCTCGGTATACTGATTTCCATACGCAATGGGGTCTTTATCGTTTTGTACCGTTTTCCATTCCTCGCCCATTTTTAGCGCGTAGGTCAACGGGCCACGCTCCACCGAAATGGAATTCTCGTGCCACTGGTTTTTGAAAACGTGCATGGGTAAACGTAATTCAACCACGTCACCAGACTTCCAGGTACGATTGATAACCACAATCTGATTCCCTGCCGATGTTTTAAATGGCTGGCCGTTTACCAAAACAGTCGCCTGTTTGCACCAGGCTGGAATTCGCAAGTGGAAAGGAAATTTGATCGGATTTAAGGCCTTTCCTGTCATGAGTGTAAATCGAATGCGTTCATCGAAAGGGTAGGTCGTTTCTTCCGTGAACGTCACTTCCTGGCCTCCTGCAACATAGGCTTTCACCTGGCTAGGCGAATAAACCAGAGCCGCTAAGCCTTGGTCGGTGGTGGCGTACCAAAGGCTCTGCGTAAACTTTGGCCAGCCCTGATGCATGTTGGACGTACAGCAGGGGTAACCCGTCAGCAAGCCGATACAGGCATCGGTGCCGCCGTGATTCTGATCGAAATTGCGGGTATGCCGGGTAAGCATCACCTGATTCGCCTGCTGGAAATACTGACGCTCCATGAAATCGTCGCTAACCTGAGCCGGTAACGCATTGAAGGCAATTTTCTCTAACTGATCGGCAAACGAAACATTACCCGTAATGCCTATCATACTTTCCAGACTAAACATCATTTCCACCGCCGTACACAACTCCGATCCTTGCGTAGGGTTATTGCCATGAAGTGCTTCGTCTCCGCCGTACAACCCATGCGCCATGCCGTTGTAATGACGGATGTCGGCCAGGCCCTTTGTTACGGCTTCCACATACTTAGGTTCTGTATGTTGCTGGTAGTAAATCAAGGGTTCTTTGATACCCTGAGCCAGGTTGACACAGTGAATGCTTCCGGGTTGCGAGAGCATGTCGGTATGCAGAAATCCATTTGTATAATCGAAGGTTTGTTTGTGAAGCAAATCCGCCAGTTTGAGCAGAAACGCATCGCCGGTCTGGTTGTAGAGCCAGTAAACAACCATCAGGTTATCGCCAGCCCGGTAACGTGCCCAAAACGTCCAATGATCGAGCGGAAACTTGGGTAATTGCTGTAGCTGATACTTGAAGTAGTTGGTCATCAGCTTAATAACCCGAGGGTCACCGGTAGCCGAGTGGTATTGCTTCAGAATTTTGAGCATCACCATTTTGGGCCACCAGTCCTGACAATTATCGCGTTGTAAACCGGCTTCATGCGGGTAATCTTTCAATGGCCCAAAGTAGCCATTGGGCTGCTGACTATTGATGGCCCATTCTACCCAGGGTTTTGTCTTGGCAATCAACTCTTTGTCGTCCAGTAGATAGGCCAGGGGCAACAGACCATCAATCCAATACGGTCCGCGCTCCCATTGATCGCCATCGCCACCGAGCCAGCCATTGCGCTTACCCATAACCGATGGATACAGCTCATCGAGACGCCCCGAAGCACCCTCTTTTTGCCGAATAAGCATTTCGTGCAGCCAACCCTGTGCTTTAATCGCCCCAAGTGGTAGTTCAATATATGGGTTAGGGCGAAGCGGACTTCGGTTGTTGAGATACGTTCGCGAGGGGGGGTGCCTTACTGATCGGCTGAGCTTGAGTACTCACCTGAATGGCAATCAACAGACCAATCAGACACAACAGAGATAGACGCATAAGCGGGTAAAACCAGAGTTAATTGTTTCTACTAAGAGGTATACCGAGAATCAGTAAAGCGATATAAGCAGACGATACTACTGAATGAACCTGAAAATTGGCCATACCTAAGTGGATAGTTGAATTGGCCATTTACCGAATAAAATGAGTACAATCCTGAATCATTGATATATGTCTGACCTAGAATCGTTTTAATGACCGTTCACAAGAAAAATGACTGAATAAGTTGGCTGATTTTTCAATTTGCTTATTTATGGGCGACGTGTGTTTGTGATTTTTATTTTTTGTAAATAAAGTATTGGTATGAGGGGGATCAGGATACTCGGTTGGGTAATAAGCATTTTAGTTGTTCATGCAGGACGGGCACAAGCGCCGGTTAATGGTACCGGTAGTCTCACTTCAGGTGGCAGAACCCGGACCTTTTCGTTCCACTTACCAACCAATATTCCTAAAGACAACCTTGCCCTCGTGATTGGGTATCATGGCGATGGCGGAACAGGCGCTGGTTTTCAAGCTTATGCAGGACTCGATGCCGTAGCTAATACTCAGAATTTCATTGTTGCTTACCCCGATGCTGTAAACGTTGGGGGCAGTATTCAATTCAATAAATATGCCGATACCGCTCCCGGATTTGGGAAGGCAGGCGATACAAACGGCCCCAATCCACCTGACCCGAATGCGCCTGATGATGTTCTGTTTACCTCCGATCTGATCGACTATTTCGCGCAAAAGTATCGCATCAACCGAAATCGGGTGTATGTTACCGGACATTCGGGTGGAGGCTATATGTGCTACTTTTTGAGTATGACGCTGCCTAACAAAATCGCGGCTTTTGCACCCGTTGCGGCTAGTTTGTGGGGAAATGATGCCTATTTGAACACGTACTTTTCGGCGAATACCTATATGCCTGTTCCCGTTCTGCATATCCACAGCAAAGGAGACCCTACGGTCGATCCACCGATTATTCCCTATCCAAAGACACCCGCCTATGTCTGGCCACTGTCGAATTACTCTGGTCTGAATTGTAACAACTGGAGTTCGTACACAACAACGGCCTTTAACCCCAATGTCGATTCGCTTACTTTTTGTGGGTCGGGAAAAAAGGTTGTTTTGCTCATGACGAAAGATGCTACGCATGGCTGGAGTTCACTGTTCAATGTGGCCCAAACGATCTGGAGTTTCGTGAAAGGATACCAATTAACCAGCTATCCCGAGTTTGATAATCACCTGAAAGTCGATCAGTTCGGCTACTTGCCTCTTGCTAAGAAAGTTGCCGTTATCAGTGGTCCTCAAACGGGGTACAATGCGTCTGAAACCTTTACCCCATCGAGCTATTATCAAATCCGAAAATCAAGTACGAATGCCGTTGTTTTACGGGGAGCGCCAACGGTATGGGGTGGGGGAGCAACCCACACACAATCGGGCGACAAGGCGTGGTGGTTCGATTTCTCGGCTGTTCAGGAGTCAGGTCAGTATTACGTGTACGATTCACTTCAGCGGAAGCGCTCCTACGATTTTGAGATTAGCAACACAGTATATCAGCCCGTGTTGAAGCAGGCAGCCCGCGTATTTTTTTATCAACGGAGTGGTTTCGCGAAGCAAACACCTTATGCACAGGCTCCCTGGACGGATGGCGCTGCTTTTCTGGGGACTCAACAGGATAAGGATTGTCGGCTGGTGACCAACACCGCTGCATCGACCTCGCTGGATTTACAGGGCGGCTGGTTTGATGCGGGCGATTACAACAAATATGTGCCCTTTACGTACGGCCCCCTGGTTGATATGTTGCTGGCTTATCAGGAAAATCCTGTTGCCTGGACAGATGATTTTAATATACCCGAATCGGGGAACGGAATTCCTGATTTGTTAGACGAAGTGAAATGGGAGCTAGACTGGCTGCGCCGTATGCAACAACCGAATGGTTCGTTGCTGCATAAAGTTTCGGTAACGAGCTTTAATGCAACGTCACCGCCTAGTGCCGATACGAACGTTCGACGGTATGGAGCGGCCAGTACCGATGCTACGGCTACCGGGGCCGCTGTATTTGCGCTGGCGGCCATTCAGTTCAAGTCGCTTAGTAGCCCACAGATGCAAACGTATGGTAGTACCCTACAAACGGCAGCGATCAATGCGTTCAACTGGGCGAACAGCAACCCGGCGGTTCTCTTTAACAATACAGGTTTTGAAAGTGTAGCAGCTACCTATACCGATAATGACCGTATGGCACGACGAGTAGCGGCAGCCGCTTTCCTATATGTGCTCACTGGCGATAATACGTACAAGACGTTTTTTGATGCGAATTACAGCCAGATTCACCTAATACAATGGGGTTTTGCTTTTCCATTCGAAGCCACCTATCAGGATGCGTTGCTGTATTATGCCCGTGCGCCAGGTGCCACTACCAGCGTTAAAAACGCGATTTTATCAGCTTATACGGCTAGTCTGAAAACTAATAACAGCGACAATCTCCCTAGTTATCTGAATCAATCCGATGCGTATCGGGCGTTTCTAAAAAATGATAATTACACCTGGGGAAGCAATGAAACAAAAGCCCATCAAGGCAATATGTTTTTCTCGATGAATACCTACAATCAGGATGCTGCCAACAAAACCAACTACCGAGATGCGGGCATGGGTTTTATTCATTACCTGCATGGCGTGAATCCAACGGCCTATTGTTACCTAACCAATATGAGCGCTTACGGAGGTGAATTTTCGGCTCCGACGATGTATCATTCCTGGTTTGGTGATGGAACCGTATTTGATTTTAACCCACCACCCGCCTATCTGATGGGGGGCGCCAATCCAACCTACGCGCCCGATGCGAATTACTCAGGGCCAGTTATAAGTCCACCGCAAAACCAGCCGATTCAGAAATCGTACAAAGCCTGGAATACCAGTTATCCCGAAAATTCCTGGCAACTGAATGAGCCAGCCATCTACTCACAGGGCGCTTATTTGCGACTACTCGCGCAAACAATGTGCTATACCGATATGGTTACCAGTGTTAAATCCGGAAACTGGAATGATCCCTTTACCTGGGCCTGCGGGCGAATCCCATCGAGTACAGATCGTGTGGTTATTCAACAAAATCACACCATTACGATCAACGCGACCGTAAATGCCAAAAAACTGGATTTGAAGGGGCAGATTACCTACGTAAACGGAGGCAAACTCAATTTCGGCAACTGACAAACACAACTGAAATAACGAATAGGCAGCAGATGACTATTAGCCGTGCGTAGCCGTGAGGGCAGGCGTATCGGCAACTTTGTCGACAAGATCAATTTTCGAAATAGACACAACAAGCGTTGCCAATGCATTTTTCGACCGTTCATCGACCATCATTACCCAATCCATTTTATCGACCCGGTGCGTTTTATGACCGATTGGATTATGGACCGTCGTGTTGCTGGCTTCTCGTCGGGCCAGGGTCATGTTGATAGTATCGCCTTCTTTAAACGTAGGAACAAAGCTGAAATAGCCATCGGCCACCACCTTGCTCGGTTTGTCTTCAGATGCAGATTCAAAAAAGATAATCTTCAGATTTTCGGATTGATTGGCCATGTGTTTGTAGTGAGATCAAGGGAGCTAATGTGTACCTAACCGTCAACATAGACTAAATGTTATTAGCCTGAAATCACCTTCTCTTAGCTGAAATCATGGTATACGACAAACATTGATGGGCTGTTTTTTGCAAAACAGTCGTAATCGGCGTAGTTTTGCGGCTTCAAAGACGGTCCCGTAGCTCAGCTGGATAGAGCATCTTCCTTCTAAGAAGGCGGTCATTGGTTCGAATCCAATCGGGATCACAATGGAAATCAGCTGGTTGGCTTTATTGCTGACCAGCTGATTTTGTTTAAGGGGCAATAAGTTTTAGATACTCAGATTACTACGCCTGGTGTAAAGAAATTAACCAGATTCCCATCTGGGTCCCGGAAGAGGAGTGAACGGTTTCCCCAGGGCATAGTTGTTGGGGGCTGAACCAGGCTGTCACCAATAAACGTAGCTAGACGGTTATATTCGGCGTCAACGTCATCAACGCGGAACTCAATAATAACGGACTGATTTTGAGTGGATTGGGTAACTTTGGCACCCCCAAAAAGAGCCAACGTGTTTGTACTGCCAATAGCCAAAGTTGCTGTATCAGTACGTAATTCGGCGAAATCAGCCGTGTACTGGGTCAATGGTTGACGAGTGATTTGTTGATAGAAGTCAATCAGTCGCTTGATATCGGCGGTAATAATCCGGATGGAGGAAAAATTCATGTTGTAGGAGCGTGTTTATTTATCGTCGCAAAACAAACACGCTTCACTGACAGCCTTATGTCAGTAGTTATTTGATGAACACAAAAATGCCCGATTCAGCGTTGATCGGGCATTTTTGTGTATTTGATTCTTAGCTTACTTGAACAGATTGGGGTAATCTGAAATGATACCATCCACACCTACTTGTTGAAGACTTTCTATCTCTGCTTTGGTGTTAACTGTCCAGGGAATTATCAGCATGCCTTGCTGGTGGCAGGTTTTCACCATGTCAGGGGTTACTGTTTTGTAATAGGGACTGTACGTACGGGGTTTGAAGCCCAGAATAGCTAGGTTTTCGTCTAGCGTTTTGGCGTTGGCTGTCAGGTAGGAAAGAGCGACATCCGGAAATTGCTGATGAATCAATTGCAGAGGTCGGACGTCAAACGACTGGATGGTCAGGCGCTTACCTAACTGCTTCTTTTGGCATACCGCCAATACCAGATCGACAAATTCTTTCGGTTCAGGGTGAGCGATTCCGTCTCCTGCCGGGGCTGATTTGATCTCAATATTGTACATCGGCAGAGGCACCCCCTTTGCTTTTGCATAGGTTTCCACCGAGTCGATCAGTTCGGAAAGGAGCGGTTTGTACGCCTTGAATTTCTGCTGCTGAGCAAATTGAGGATGTGGCTTGCTGCCCACGTCAAACGTCTTTATCTCGGCATAAGTCAGCTTATACAGATTGACGTTTTTTTGCTCGTCGGCGGTAACTGGTGTGCCATCCGGCTTTAGCACAAAATCTGCCGACATGTAGGTGTCATGCGAAACCACCACCTGCTTATCTGCCGAAATTACGGCGTCCATTTCCAGCGTTTGAACGCCAAGATCCATGGCTTTTTTCATCGCCGGAATCGTATTCTCCGGCATCAATCCTCTGGCGCCCCGATGCCCCTGTCTGTCAAATTTAGATTGAGCCAGCAAAACGTGGTTAAATAGTAATAGGCTTAGTAGTAGCTTGATTTTCATGGTGTTTACTTTTTTTGTTTTGTAGCGTGGACTTTAGTCCGCGTAGCCGAAGGCTAATTATTTCGAGTCTTATTTTAGCCTTCGGCTACGCGGACTAAAGTCCACGCTACAATAAAGCCTAATCCTTAAAACCCATAACGCAACCCGATCTGAATCTGGAACGGATCGCCTGATGGTGTCACGGCACCGGTTGCGTTTACGCGGTACGTATACTGCTGGGTTGCCTGGCTAAAAGCGGGAATGGCTACATTGCCTCCCGATGCAGGAATCCCGAGTGCATATAGAGCCTGATTTCCCAAAGACAGGTTGGTGCCCTTATTCCGATTCAACAGGTTGGCCACATTGAACGCATCTACGGATAAGTCGATATACTGTCTTTTTCCGAACAACAGGAATCGTTTGTTAGCCCGAAGATCGAAGACGCCGTAGAAGCCGTTGATACCGCCATTCCGTTCAGCAATTTTGCCCGAGTAGGCATTGATGTAATCTTTGAGGCTCTGACTAGCCGTGGGACTGTCCAGCAACGTCTGTAAACCAGTCCGAACGTTAGCTGCCACTTCTGGATTGTTTCGGTCGAAAACGAAGGCCAAATCATTCGTTGTCACAAAGTCACCGTTGTTGTTAGCTCCCGACAGCAACGAATAGCGCGTACCACCAATTCCCGAATACCGGAAGCCTACCGAGATGCCGTAGAACGAAGGCAGCGTACCATAAACGACCAGTTTGTTCCGGAACTGATTATCCGAATAGGTCATCTTGCTCAAATCGCGTGGATCATCTTTGACTAACTGTACGAGTGTAGCCGTGTTCGCTACGTTACCATTGTAAGAGGTGTTGTCTTTGGTGTCGTTCCAGGTATAGCTGGCCGAGATTTCGCCATCCCGGAAGTACTGGTACGTTGCATCCAACACAACAGCAAACTGATTGACTTTACCCTGACTACCCAACTCAAGCACCCGGCCTAATCGCTGACTGATCCGGCCCTGCTGCCAGTCGCCCGCTCCGTTTGAAGGCATTGAATTCAGAGGCACGTAAACACCACGGTTGTCTTCGTTCGTTAAGCGGAAAAACGGTTGCTCCACAATATTTCGGTCAACATACGTATAGTTGTGGCGGGCCAGCGACGCATAACCCGTCAAACTAACTTTAAATTTATCCGTCAAGTAGTGCGTATACGACAAGTTCGCTTTGTAGAGTATGGGTGTCCGTGCATCGGCACCGGTCATGTTGATTGTTGGCAGTTGAAAAGCCGCCAACGACGGAATGCTGGCGTAATTATTCCGATAAGCGGCAAAATCTGGCGTAGGTATGTTTGGAGCACGTACGTCTACCGTTCCGTAATGTTTGCCATCGAAAGTAAGGTTGTTGATGATGACGTAGTTGTTAATGTCCGATGCGAACACGCCCGCTCCGAAACGAATGAAATCCTTGTGCTCTTCGTTGACATCCCACGTTAACTGCAAGCGGGGCTGGGCTACAAATGATTTCAGTTGGTTATCGGTGCGTAGTTTCAGGTCATCAAAGACCACCTGATTGAAGGCCGCTTTCGGATAGAGGGCATAATCGAACCGCAAACCAGCGGTCATGTCTAAGCCTGGAGCCAGCTTCGTACTCATCTGGCCGTACAAACCGGCATTGAGCGTATTGCCAACAACCGTTGGATCAGCTACCAGAGGCACTTCCCGGAAATACCGGTAAGGCTGCAGCCGCTCAAACTTATCCAGAGCCGACACGGCAACGTTATTGACAACTTCTGATGTGTAGTGGAATCGTCCGTTTACTTCACTGCCATACAACGACTTCGCATGGGTATACATCAGGTCGAGCCCGAAGGTGAACTGTGCCTTGTTGGTGTTGTAGTACAGGTTGTCAACCAACTGGATTACGTTGTTGGTGAAGCCTTCCTGCGCAAAGCGATGCCCGCCCATCTGGATGCTGGTTGCCCGGCTGGTTCCATCGATGGTCGACGTTACGTTTTCAACGATGTTACGGGGAATGTTAGCTGCCGGTAGCTGATCGCCAGGGGCACTTTTCTGATAGGTGTATAAATGCTGAACCTTTAACTCGTTGGTAGTTTTCGAACTGAGTGAAGTACGTAAGGTTGCCAGCAAGCTGTTGTCGATGTTGAAATCGTTGCCGTACGACTCGTAGATATTAATCGCCGTGTTGTCGGCCAGGCCCAGTTTATTGCGGTCGTTGGTGTAATTGTCGCGGACAGTCAGCAGGTTTTTTTCATTTATCTGCCAGTCAATCCGGGCAAAACCAGCATCCGTTGGCCGAACTTTACTAAACGTGCCATACTGAGGTGTTGTAGCTGTGCCATATTTAGTCTGGGCAATGCTCACAAATCGGTCTAGGGTGGCTCTGGTCACCAGAAACCGGCTTTCATCGGCGGGTGTCTGTACGTCAGCAATAATCAACGGACGAGAATCCTGTTGGTGATCCCAGACGACAAAAAAGTGTAGTTTATCTTTAATGATCGGACCGCCTAGCGAAAAACCGAACTGATTAGTCGAGAAGGGGACCTTACGCTCGTTGCCCCGAATATCGTACCGGCTCGATAGCCAGTTAGCACGGGTGTAGTTAAAAATACTACCCGTTAATTTGTTGGTCCCCGATTTCGTTACGGCACTGATGGTGCCGCCACCGCTGCGGCCGTAAATAACGTCGTACTGATTGGTAACTACTTTAAATTCGCGTACGGCCTCAATGGAAATGGTGTAGGGCGCTCCACTGCGGCTAGTCGTTGGGCCAGCTGAGGTTGGGTTCTTGGCCGTTGTACCGTCGATGGTAAAATTTGTCGACGAACCCAGTTGACCCGATAGATTAGTACCACGGCTCAATGGCGACAGATCGGTCAAGGAGGTGAAATTCCGGCCATTAACGGGCAGGGCAGCAATTGATCGGGCTGATATAGTTGTAGCTGCGCCCAAAAACTCGGTCTTATTCTTCAGACCGGAGGCTACCACCTGCACGACTTCGAGCGATTGGCCGCTTTCCTCCATATTGAGGTTTACTCGGATAGCGTCGCCCTGATTCAGCGTGTAGCCGGTCCGTTGTTGATCGCCGAAGCCAACAAACGAAACGCGGATGGTGTATGGCCCGCCTAATGGTAATTCTTTGAACAGATAGTCGCCCTGGGCATTGGTTACCGTTCCGGTTGTAAAGCCCGTTGATTCGTTGCGAACCTGAACTGTAGCACCTGGTAGTGGCGATTTTTTGTTATCCGAAATAACTCCCGAAATGGAAGCCTGGGTAGTTTGTGCTCTTGTTTGGTCAATCGCCAGACAAGCGATAAGAAGTAGTAAGATTGTTGAAAGAAGATATTTTTTCATACAGCAGGTTGTAAAAATTTGCCTGCTGCAAAGAGAGTAGAACTACTCGGGTTTAATGTTAATTTAATGTTGTTAAATTATGATCATTTGTCTATAATAAAGACATAATTAGTAATTGAAGTTGTTCAACTTTTTCTCTTGTAGAAAAGTCTAGACTGTTTTTTTGTCATCCCGACGCAAGGAGGGATGACAAAAAACAATTCAGGTTTAGCGAAATCTAGTAGGCGATGAACTGTAATTTAGCCCGTTGCGCCATTACTTTTTTATGGTCTTCATTTGCTTTCTCCAGGAATTTCCGGGATTGATTAAGCCCTATCAGCATAGTTTCCCGTAACGTAGCGACCTCTTGCTGATCGGGTAATTGGTTTATTTTTTCCAATTGACTCTCCAGTTGAACAATCACTTTCTCGTACGATTTAATTACCTTCTTTAGCCTTTTCTGAATCTTCTTCAGGACCTGTTGTTCCGAAAGTTGGATTGGTTTCATGTGTGGATTATCCTCGGCCTATAGTGCCTTATTACTTCTTAGCCTGCTTACGGGCTTTGTATTCCTGAAAACGATTTCGGTACTCGTTTAACTGCTCTGGCGTGTATTTCTTCTGATACTCCTCAGGCAATTCCAGTTTTTCGGGCGATAAAACAGGCGCCTGATCGTTCAACGTGTTCTGGCCGTTACTGGCTTTAAGCAGTTCAAATGAATCGTATTTCTCACCCGTTACCGTATAGGATTGATAAGTCAGCTTGTCGCCATCAATAGTTACGGTTTGGTAAAGTTGCGTGTTTGAGGCTGCCCGATCCATCCAGTCCTGTAGGCCAATGTCGTACATTTTCGGGCCACTGACTGACACGACATAGATGGGGCCATCAGGATGTTTGCGGCTTTTTCCCAATGGCATGTTCAGTCCCCGGCCATACGTATGGTCATGTCCCTGCAAGACCAGATCGACGTGATATTTCTTGTAAATCGGCTCCATGCGCACTCGCCATTCGCTGTTATCCCGGCCTTTGGCGGTTGAGTAAATGGGGTGATGATGCATGATCACCGTCCAGCGATTGGGGTTTCTACTCAGGGTTTGGACCAGCCAATTAGCCTGGGTTATCATAGCGGCTGTATCAAGCAGCGCGAGTTGGGAGTTTAAGCCAATAAACCGAGTGCCCTGATAATCGAAGTAATAGGCTGTCTCGCTAAATCCTTTTGGACCATTTTCGGGCATCACAAATGAAGGACGCCAGTGTTTTGATACCTGAACTTTGCCCTGCTCATCTTTAAAATATTCATGATTGCCCGGTACGGCCAGCGTAGGCACCATGCCATTGATCCAGCTACCTGCTCCAAACCATTCGGCCCATTGCCAGTCGACGTTTGAGTTATTGATCAAATCGCCGGCATGAATCAACAAGCTCGCAGTGGGCAACTTTGAATAGGCCCCACGGATGGCTCGCGACCAAAGTGAGCGGATGTCATTCTGAGCGTCGCCAAAGTACAGGAATGAAAACGGAGCCGGATGATCTTGGGCCGTTGTAAACTGAAACCACTCGGTCCAGTGAGTACCGTCGCCAACTCGGTAATTGTATTTGGTAGCGGGTTTCAGATTGTTGAAATGAACAGAGTGATAAAGCACCGTTTTTCCATCAATTGCAACTCGTTCGGTTGTAGCCGAAATAAGTGTAGCCTTCTTCTCTAAATCGGGCGACGGGTCTGCTTCGGAAATGGCACCAACCGCCTTATTGACCGTCGAATCAGTTCGCCAGTTAACCGATTGCGACGCAGTGGGATTGCCCTGCCAACCGAGAATAACACGATCGGGATAATTCGATGCTGGATAATCTTTATGAATCTGCCCCTGAGCCGAAAGTTGCAGCAGGATAAGGCAGAAAATCTGGAAAATAGTTTTCATGATTAGTGATTAACGCGGCTTGTGGCCTGACTTCCTTTCGATTGATATTTCTGTAAAATAGCCATGATTTTGCGCTGGATTTCGGTGTTTTCGTAGACGCCCCGGAAGTCGAGCGAATGGGGTCCGTAAGCGAAAACAGGTACCATAATGCCCGAATGATCGTTCGTACTGAAGTTTCCATCGACGTAACCCCGTTTCAAATCACCATCCAGCAGGCTCAAGCCGCCCGTTTCATGATCGGCCGTAATGATGACCAATGTTTCGCCGTTTGAGTCGGCAAATCGGATCGCATCGCCAATTGTCCGATCGAAGTCCAGCATTTCCTCGACCACATAGCGCATCTCATTGGCATGGCCACCGTAGTCGATCTGAGCACCTTCGGCCATGATGAAAAAGCCTGCTTTATTAGGCTCAAGGTCATGAAGTGTTTTTTGAAGACTTCGCTGCAAAAAGTCTTTCCGTCCTTTATTAATCGCCACCACCGACGAATCATCGAGTAGTACGAACGGGTGCTTTAGACTTTCCAGTTGATCGAATTTTGTGCCGATCTGATAACCTTGCTGATGGAGCGTATCCAGTACGTTCTGCTCCTTAAAATAGCGATAGCCACCCCCAATCAGAATCTGAACGGGATTACGAAGAAAATCAGACGCAATTTCTCGTTCGAACATCCGGTCGGGCTGGTGAGCATAAAAAGCGGCTGGTGTCGCATCGGTAATTGGCCCTGCCGAAATCAGCCCACTAACCATATTCCACTTCTTAATCAGGCTCGGAATAGCGGGTACTGGTTTGCCTAACGAATCGACCCCAATAGCGCGATTGTTCGTTTTTTGCCCCGTCGCCATCGCCGTTGCCCCAGCTGCCGAATCGGTAATATACGTATCGGCTGCGCTGGTTTTAGAAAAGCCGATGTTTAACAGTTTCGCCAGATTCAAATCACCTCGGTTTGCCGTAAGGCCAGCGTAAATCTGGGCAAGGCCCATGCCGTCACCAATCAGTAAAATCACATTTTTAACCCGGCTGCGGCTATCATTATTACGATAGGTTGGCTGGTAAAGCGCATGAGGAGTTAGGTTCTGGTACTCGGCCGTTTGTCGTTGCCGTAGAAAATGCCCAAGGGGAGCAATCTGATCGGTATTAATGTAATCTACGCCCATATTCATGAGTGTTTTCCAGGTGTTGATATTATCGGGAGTGGCCCAGAACCGGATTTTCTTACCTTGTCGATGCACCTGCTGAATAACGGCCTGAATCTTCGCACGCTCTTTCTTGACAATCAGGCCTTTGCCATTCCAACGGGTATAAGTTGGAAATGCCTGACTAATCAACCCAATATGAGCAAGCTGCTCGGGGGAATAAGCAACGTCGGGACGCCCATCGAACTGAAGCCAGGCTGGATAATTACTAAATTGGTCGGGTGTAGGCACATTCCCGCTGACGACAACGTTTACGGGCCCGCCAACCCCAAAAACATCTGGATACGCACTTAACGCACGGACCAGTAGAGGCAAGGACAAGCGAGCAGGCGTTTTCAGATCGATCAACCATTGCAGGCCATAGTTGACATAGAGCTTACCCTTGTTAGCACGAACTTTCTCGACAATAGGGTTAATGTATAGCGTTTCTAGTGTTCGGGACGAGGTAATGTTGGCGGAGTCATGAGCCACGTAGAGTTGCCCATTTCGAGCGTATATATCCGCTTCGATCGAACCAAATGCCTGATCATAAGCCTGCCAGAAAGGAATGGTTTGTTCGTAGTCGTTATGCGAATGGGCCTGAGCGGGCGAATAAGCTATTCTCGACTGAGCCCCAGCCAGCGAAACCAGGGTGATCCAGATGGTAAGAATCGAAAGAAATTGTTTTCTCATTGGATTGTCCGAAAAATGCCTGACAGGGTATTCAGCCGAACATTTAGGGAATACTTATTGGTCAATAGATACTTATTCGCTAGGACTCTAGCCCCTGCGTCTTTGTGACGCTGGAGTTGCGAGTAGACGGTTAGTCTGGTAAGTGATTTAAAGCTCTATACCATTTGCGGGGCTAAAAGTAGGCAGGGATCAGTTGCCTGAATGGTTGGCAGGGCATTCTTAATAGATTGATAACGTTGCCCCAAATCTGTTGGCTTATAGATTCGTCGATCCCTTTTTTATAGAGTACAAATTACCCAACTCATCCTGTATAGTGCCGACCACCTAACTAAACAAAGATTTGCCCAAATTAACTTAAGTGAATTTTTAGTAGGGTATTCCTTCAGAAGTTTGCAAAAAACAAAAACTATGGGACTCTCTAATTTAGGCATTTTTCATACAGCCATTGGTGTTATTGCCATCGTAGCTGCACTTGTATCATTTGTGCGATATGGCAAAATTAAGTTGACACAGCTAAGCGGTAAATCATATTTTTACGGCACAGTCATTACGTCGCTAACAGCATTAGGAATTTCTAAGAATGGCGGTTTTAATCCTGGGCATATTTTCTCCCTATTTATTTTGATTTTAGTCGGAGTAGCTTATTTCCTTTCTGTTAGACTTAAAGAAAACAACAGAGCCCGTTATGCTGAAACCTTCTTATTGTCGTTCAGTTTTTTTCTGTCGCTAATCCCTACTGTCAATGAAACATTTACTCGTATTCCAGTTGGGCATCCGTGGGCTAAGGGCGTTACCGATCCGGTGATCGGCCAAACATTGTTTGTACTTTTACTCCTGTTTGTTAGCGGTTCGATTTATCAATTTAGACAACAACGAAAAGTCAATAAACTAACTCTGTAAGTACTTTTGGACGATAAATAGTCGTAAGGAGCGAACTGAAAACAGGCTAACGCAGGTCATAGGAATGGATACAGATACCCCCAGATTTTTACAATCCATATTAATTCCTTTTGCAGGGCTAACGGAAGAAGATGTTTCCGTTAGTCTTCCTTTTTGGCGAAAGCGGCAAATACGCAAAGGCGATTTTTATAACATGCAGAATATTGTTTGTCAGGATTTAGGGATTGTTGTAAAGGGAATTTTCAGGGTGTATTACTGTGATCCAATTACTAATGAAGAAAAAAATATGTTCTTTTTTTCGGAAAATCAGTTCATTGTTTCGTTTCGAAGCTTCCTTTACCAATGCCCCTGTGTGTATTATATTGAGGCTTTGGAAGATGCCGAAGTTCTGTATGTATCCTACCCGGATTTGCAGAATTTATACCTGAACCATAAATCCTGGGAGCGTTTTGGACGAATGTTGGCCGAACACTTTTTTCATCAATCACAAGGACGGACTGAGTATCTACTGTTATTCAACAACGAAAAACGCTATCTACAGTTAGTAAAAGAACATCCGAGGATTGTTGAACGAATAGCCGCTTTTCATATCGCTTCCTATTTAGGGATAAAAAATCAATCGCTGAGCAGGATCAAGAAGCGCGTACAGAGTAATCATTAGCCATGATTTTATTTAGTAAGCCCATTGTACTGATAGTACAGGTAGGTCTTATACACTCGTTATATAGTAGGGATCAGCCTGCATAGTGGTTGATCCCTACTATTTTTCTAGGCCTTCTGCCTACTGGAAATAAGGCTTTGCAAAAGAACGGAGGCCATTGCAAACAGCAAACCAAGGTAAAACGAACCATTCACCGTTTTACTTTCCCCAAAGAACAGGAAAGCCATAATGATCGCATAGATCGGTTCCAGGTTGAAACTTAGATTCACGGTAAAAGCCGGAATTCTTTTCAAGGTTTCCGCGAAAAGCACATACAAGCCAACCGTACAAAACAGCGACAACAGCAACAGGTAAAGCCAATCGTTCAGACTGGGTATCAGGCTAGGTACGGGAAATACATATAAATAGCCCGGCAGTAAAATCCCGAGGCCAATCGTTCCGCCGAGCATCTGGTAAAAATTGATCACCTTGCTGTCGTAATGTTGCACTAAGCGTTCATTGTTGAGCGTGTAGAGGGCCGCAAAGGCGGATGAGACCGTGCCAAGAGCAATGCCTAGCTGATAAGATGTATCAAAGTGGAAAATTAAGGCAATGCCTACCAGCGTAAGCAAACTTAGCAACAGTTCAGAAACGACCAATTTCTTTCGGAACAAGCCACTGAAAATGGCGGTAAAGAAACTGGTGAGACAATAACAGACAACCCCAATTGAAATATTGGCGTATTTGATACTGGCGTAAAAAAATACCCAGTGGGTTGTAATCAGCAGACCGACTTTGGCAATCGCCAGCTTCTCTTTCCGGGAAATGTCTGTCCTGATCTTGAACAGCTTGAGAATAAGAAAAAGCCAGATCGCCGAGAAAAAAACGCGATACCAAACCAGGAGGCCTTCATTGAGGGAAATAAGCTTACCGAATACACCGGTAAAGCCAGCCAGTATTACAGCAATGTGTAATACTATGTATGATTTTTTCATAAGAATTGTCTAAATCCAGAATTGACTAATCAATGCACTAAAATTTGAGCATACTAATTCTGTCCCAAAGCAATGGGCAGTATCAGCTCGCCATGTCATCGAAAATTCAAGGTGCTGGAGGGGGGAGGCAACTCTTACGGTTCATAAATAATAGGCCATACTTTTCGCAAAGGTAGGCAGAACATTCATATGCCGGAGCGGGCCTGCAGCTATGCGTGTTTTTTGAGTGAAAGTAATTTAGGCGTATAAATTCCTTTTCAAAAGAAATCTAGTGTCAACTCGAGCCAGCTAAAGGCTGCCTGAAATCCTTATCCTGCCTATTTAAACTATACTTATGCATAGGAACACGATCCTTCGGTCCATTTTTATACTCATATATGTATTGACGGCTTTTACCGGCAACGCGCAATCTAACAAAGCTACGCAGGCTACTGAGCCCAAAATAGTGAACATTGTTAATTTCATCCGTTTGCTTGAGCCGCGCGATGCCAAAATAACCCAGGATGTACTGTATCAAACTGTTGTCCAGCAGATCAAGCTCATGAACCAGTACAAGCTTGGCGGTACTTTCTTATTACAATATGATGCGCTGATGGACAGTCGCTATCAGCAATTGCTGAAAAAACTACCTAAAGGCAGTTTTGAAATTGGAGGCTGGTGGGAAATTCCGCAACCGTTGGTCGAAAAAGCGGGTCTGAAATGGCGGGGCCGCTATCCGTGGGACTGGCATGCCGATGTAGGCTTCTCAACTGGCTATACACCGGCTGAGCGCGAAAAGCTGATCGATGTTTACATGGCCGATTTTAAAACCATATTTGGCTATTATCCGCGTACGGTTGCGTCCTGGTTTATCGATGCCCATTCGCTGAACTACATGTACGATAAGTATAAGATCGTGGCATCGGCCAATTGTAAGGATCAGTATGGTACCGATGGCTATACCTTATGGGGCGGCTACTGGAACCAGGCTTATTATCCAAGCCGCATCAACTCATACATGCCAGCTCAACATGCCGAAAAACAGCTGCCGGTACCCATATTCAGGTTACTGGGCAGTGATCCTATCCGGCAGTATGATACCGGCGTTAGTTCGGCAAGGCAGGGGGTTATCACCCTCGAACCCGTCTATCCTAAAGCGGGCGGTAGCGAAGAATGGATTAAATGGTTCTTTACGACATTCACCAATGATCCGGCTTTAAACTTTAACTATACTCAGGCAGGGCAGGAGAACTCCTTTACCTGGCCAGCCATGCAGAAAGGGCTCGAACTGCAAATGCCGTTGATGGCTCAGTTAAAGAAAGCAGGAAAAATACGGGTAGAAACCATGGAGCAGTCGGCCTTGTGGTTCAGGAAAAACTACGCCGTAACGCCAGCCACCTCCTTCGCGGTATCCAAAGATATAGCCGGTAGCGATCAAAAAACGATTTGGTACAACAGCCGGTTCTACCGACTAAATCTACTTTGGGAGGACAATACGCTACGCATTAGGGATATTCATCTGTTTAATGAGAAGATCGCTGATAAGTACACAACGGAGGTGGCCAAATCAAACGAGTGTTCATTCTTTACCCTGCCCGTGGTTGATGGCTACCTTTGGAGTAAACGGGGCAAACTAGCTGGCCTGCGCCTGATGACCCTTGTAAATGGTAAAGAAACGCCGGTAAAAGGGGGGAACCCAACGTTTACCAATGTTGACAAGAGTACGGTTCATGTTTCGTGGCCAGCGGGTGAAGGTAGTTTTGAACTGGACATTAACGAACGATCGCTAACGGTACTCCGCAAAGGCAAACCCGATTCGAACTGGTATCTTGATCTGACCGTAGCCGACGGTGTTACAACACCAGTAACTACGATAGAGGCTAACCGGGTCAACTATACGTTTGAGAATCATCCTTTTCACTTGACGGCCACAAAAGGTAGTTTTGAGAAACCCGCAAATGGGGCCATTTTTCGGTTAAAACCCCAGGGCAATAGCCTTGAGTTAAGCTTAGTCGATCAATAACCCGCCAATATCGTGACTATTCGGAGTCATGATAGCCAGAGAGGTTGCTGCAAGGTTATGCTACAAGCCCTCTGGCTACAGATCGTCTATTTACGCATCCACAGATAATACGTTAGAAAGCCAAGCGCCAGGCAGATTGCTTCGATGCCGTAAGGCAAAGACGAGTTATGAACCTCGTAGGGGATAAACTCCAGAATCACCAAACCTAAACCGCCAAAGAGCAATAACAAACCCCATTTTAGGGACTCTGTGGTCGAGCCAATTGGTTTTAAAAGTACCTCAAGTGCTTCTTTATCGATCTGCCCTGAATCGATAATGCGCTTCCTGAGTAGGTATGAAAACAGGCTATTGATGATAAAGCCAATCACTAGGAACAAAATGACGCCGACAATGTGAGGACCGCCCATAGCTAAGATACGTTTATGTGAGTTTGTGCCAGTAGACGGTAGCTTGCCAAGAAAGGTTGCAGCATATCTAAACTTTACTGCAACTTTAACTTCTCAACGCTCGTCTACTGGGCATGTTCAACGAAAGGGAGATTCTGCAACAAATAAAACGGGGTAATCATAACGCATTTTCGATATTGGTAAAGCAATACGAGAGGCTTGTGTTCCATGTTGTGCAACGGATTGTCCCAAGTCCAGAAGATGTTGAAGATATTAGTCAGGAGGTATTCATCAAGGTTTATAAACGGCTGGATACGTTCTGTTTTGACTCCAAATTAGCCACCTGGATCGCTCGTATTGCCTATTTGACCGCCATCGATTATTTGAGAAAGTTTCAACCGAAGATTACGCAGTCTGAGCAGGCCGTTGATCAGGTTTACTTTACGAACGAAACTCCCGAACAGGTTCTCATTCAAACAGATGTTACGCTCTATGTCCAGAAGCTGATTGATAGCTTGCCTGAGTCGTATCGGATCGTGTTAACTTTGTATCATCTGGATGAGTTTTCCTATAGTGAGATTGAACACATTACCGGAATGCCTGCCGGCACTGTGAAAAACTACCTATTCCGTGCCCGTAAATTATTGAAAGATAAACTTGCCAACTCCTTAAATGATGATTTACGATGAGCCAACTTACTGATGAACAGATCCAACAACTGTTGGAAGCGGGAAAATCTCTGCCAGATAGGAGTTCGGCCAAACAGTTTACGGAGGCCAGACGCTATCAACAATTATTTGCGGAGCTAAAAAAAGAGTTGCCCGTCCAGCCCGATGCTGACTTTTCGGTTCGGGTTATGAATCGAATTGAGGGGTTACAGCCTGCAGTAACTAAATCGGTATCCTATGGCTGGTTATGGGTTGGGTTGTCGATTTGTCTGTTAATTACAGCCTTAGCACTTGCACCTATGGATGGGGTCATGACTGACCTGATGAGTGTGTTGGCTATGTTAAATCCTATAAAATGGGCCTTAGCATTTGGTCTACTTAGCCTACTAATCGTTCAACTGCTCGATTTTAAATTGATTCGCGGACCGTCTTTGCCTAAGCTGACCTGATTGATAAGTGCGAAATAAGTGCCTGTAGTAAGGTGTTTATTCGCCAAAGTGTGCGGCTGCTGACATGAGTCTCAACGAATTGATACCCAGTGTCGATTGGCGCCAATACATCACGGCCTATTGGGTGCGAAGAACGGAGCCGGATACTGGGCCGCACTGCTAATTGCTCTTCACTATTATTAAGAGCAATTAGCAGTGCGGCTTTGGGGCCGAAGGCATTCTGTGGGGGTAACGAAATGGTGTTTTGAGGACTTTGTTTCCATTATCTGATCGCTTTTTGTTGGACTGCGTTGTACTTTTTTGAGTTTCCACGGGTGTTTCCTTGTGGGACGGTCTTTGCCAATGCGATCTTATATGGTCTATTTGTATGGGTGATCATAAACCTGATAGTTCTACCACTGTCGAAGGCCGAGCCAAGGCCGTTCTCCCCTTTAATGGCCCTAATCAACATTGTTATCCTAATCATGGATAGGTTATTTTACGGCCTCAGGCGTATATAGAAAGCCTATCCACATTGACCGTAAAGATTATGAGGGACTACCCTTAGTCGGACTCCTTACCCCCAGTATCTGAAGGTAGTTCTAAACCCTAAAACAAATTGGTTGTATTCTGGTAAGTGTCTATTAATTAAGAATTTACTTTTTTGGGGGCACGGTGGTTACTTAGTACCCAAAATTCCGCAGCAGCCACTAAAAACTGCTTTTACAGTTCGTTAACATTCTTTTACTAGCCATTAATTATAACCCGACAAAAATACTTGTAGGTTCGTTGACATTCTTTGGCGTAAAAAAGAAAAATGATGAGATCTGCATTCGTGTGTGCTTTGTTGCAACTGTTTGTTTTTTGTACTTCTGGCTACGGGAAGTTGAGCACAAACCTGACCAAAGGCAATTCAACTAGTGTTGTCGGCCAACCGAGCCCAATTAAGAGAAGTCAGGGCAATGTTCATTGTAGTTTGCAGGATAAAAAGGGAAATCTTTGGTTCGGCACCACAAGCCAGGGAGTTTTTCGCTACGATGGAAAGTCGTTCACCAATTTTACAACCCGCGATGGGCTGAATAGCAATGCCGTTTTTTCGATGGTAGAAGATAAAAAAGGGAACATCTGGATCGGAACCAATGCTGGTTTATCGCGGTACGACGGAAAAACCTTTACCTATATCCCACTATCATTCACAAAGGGAGTGTATGTATATCCTGCTACTTCACCGAATACTGAAATAGCCACAGAAAATTTTGTAACCAGTAGTTTAGCGGACCATACTGGAAAGCTTTGGTTTGGTACAGACAATGGTGTTTACTGTTACGATGGCAAAGTCTTTACACGGTTTTTAGCTGATCAACAGGTTATCAATAACAATGGACTTAAGCTCCAATTAGTGCAATGTATAGTGGAAGATAAACAGGGAAACATCTGGTTTACGACGAAGCTGGAAGGCGTTTGTCGGTATGATGGCAAATCGATCATCAATTACAAACCTGATAACGAAGGATGGTTTCGTGGACTTTTAGCAGATAAAAGCGGGGCCATTTGGGTTGGCACCAGATACAGGGGGATTTATCGCTACGATGGGAAAGCCTTTACCAAAATAGTACAAAACGGCAGTATTGATTCCTGTACGGTGCTCTCAATCATACAGGACAAATTAGGGAATATTTGGTTTGGCACTGAGGCTGGCGATGAGTCGAAACGAGCAACCGAGGGCGGTGTATGGCGTTACGATGGTAAAGTGTTTCAAAACCTTTCAACGAAAGATGATTTGAGCCATCCTGCCGTTTGGAGTATTTTAGAAGATAAGTCGGGCAATTTTTGGATCGGCACCAGAAATACGGGTTTGAGCCGATATGATGGGAAAACGTTTACCAGTTTTTCGAAATAGCCAAAATAGGAAGCCGATTTACCAGATACTTTCTTTACCTAACTTTTCGATGCAGTACGCTTTCGTGCTCTATCTGAGTAGATATTGTCATGAAATGCCTGATTCTGACCAAAAAATAGCTGACTATTCAAGCAATAATAGACGTAGATTGTGATTGTAATATTTTGATAGTGAGTGTGTTGTGGAATTTTCTGTAACTAAAACAGAACCGTCCTGATAAATAGCTAGTTAACTTTTTTGTTGACTAGCTATTGTATTTTACGCCACCGAAGCATTCTAATTCCCATTGTTTTAGCTGTATTAAGTTTTAGCCAGAACCTGTCTAGCTGAAAGACTAGGGGAGGTAGTTGCTTGGGTTACTGAGCCAACAAGTACTGGATAATTGATTGCCTTAAATCGTTCTTTTATACACTCAATTCATGAATTGACTGAATAAACAAGCTGATTAGCTGTAAATTTACCAGGCGATTCCTAATCTTCCATGACCGATACAAACACGCCTGATAGTCAGGAAAACGACCATACGTCTAGTCATAGTCACCCCTTTCTAACTGGCGGGGGCGAAATGGGAGCCTTGATCAGAGCTCTTGATTGGTCGGAGACAGCTTTGGGTACGCCCGATATCTGGCCTCAAAGTCTGCGCACCACACTGAGCATTATTCTAAATTCAAAATTCCCCATGTTCCTGTTTTGGGGAGAACAACACCTTTGTTTTTATAATGATGCTTACCGGCCAAGTTTAGGTAAAGAAGGGAAGCACCCACAAGCGCTGGGCAAACCTGGGTCTGAGGTATGGCCAGAAATCTGGAACTTTATCAAGCCTCTGATTGAGCAGGTGCTTACGGGCCAGGGAGCTACCTGGAATGAAGACCAATTGCTCCCCATTTACCGCAATGGTAAGATGGAGGATGTATACTGGACCTTTAGTTACAGCCCTGTGAGCGATGAATCAGGGAAGCCTGCTGGCGTATTTGTCACCTGTTCTGAGACTACGGAGAAAGTAACAAACCTCAAACAACTTCAGGAAAGTAAGGATCAATTAACATTTGCCATCGATGCTGCCGAGTTAGGTACCTGGGACTTAAATCCGGTTACGAATAAGTTTACGGCAAATGCTCGCTTAAAAGAGTGGTTTGGGTTACTACCAGATGATGAAGTTGAGTTGCCGACGGCCATCAATGTTATTGCCGAACAAGATCGCCAACGGGTGAGCGAGGCCATTCAGCAGGCATTGACGTACGATTCGGGGGGCTATTATGAGGTGGAGTATACCATCGTCCATCCGCTAACTCAACAGGAAACGATCGTTAGAGCTAAAGGACGAGTTTCGTTTACGGATGAACAGGTGGCTTATCGCTTCAATGGCACGTTACAGGATATTACAAAAGAGAAAAAAGCGCAGCAGTTGGCCGATCTGGCCATAAAAAGCTCAGGGGCTGGCCTGTTTCGAGTGGATCTGCTCACCGAACAAATTGACTATACACCCGCCTATGCAGCTATCATTAGCGGAGACCCAGCTAAGAAAGCGCGGACCCGTTATGAGTTTTTAAACTATGTTCATCCCGATGACCGACAGGCACGGGAAAAAGCTACGAAAACTGGCCTTAAAACGGGCAAACTTGACTACACCGCACGGTTTATTTGGGACGATGGTTCGCTCCATTTCGTGAATGTGACGGGCGGCTTTGTCTATGATGAAACGGGCCGACCCATTACGTTTTCAGGGACGGTTAAAGACGTTACCGAATCAGAAAATCAGCGCCAGGCTTTGCGGAAAGTCGAAGAACAATTAGACCAGATTCAGCGCCAAAATGAGAATTTATTCCGGAATGTAACCAACAGTTCACCGACTGGCTTATGGCTGTCTGACGAGACTGGTGGGTTAACGTATCTCAATAAAACCCTGGTTGAGTGGACAGGAATGGCTTATGAAAGGCTGTTAGGTATTGGCTGGATTAGTGCCATCATTGAGGCCGATCGACAGCGGAGTTTAGCCGATTTTTTAGACGCTATTGCTGCCCGTTCGCATTATGATGTTCAGTTCAGGCTACAAAAAGGCGATGGGACCATTGTTTGGTGCCGCGCGGCTGGTGATCCGTATTATGAAGCAGATGGTCGTTTTGCGGGCTACGCTGGATACTGTATTGATATTGAGGAAATTGTATCGGGTCGGGAAGCACTCCTTCAAAGCGAATCCCGTTTTCGCTCGCTAATTAAGCAGGCGCCAGTGGCAACAGGTCTGCTTATGGGCCGGGAGCTTATTATTGAGTTGGCGAACGAACCCATGCTTGGTTTCTGGGGGAAGGGTGATACCGTATTTGGTAAACCTTTTGCCCACGTATTGCCCGAGCTGGAGGATCAACCGTTCATTAAGATTCTGGATGAGGTATATACGACAGGGAAAGCATATCAGGCAACCGCAGACCGTTGCGATTTAGTGATTCACGGGCAGCTGCGCACGTTTTACTTCAATTTCACGTACCAGCCGGTCTTCAATGAACGAGGAGAAGTTTATGCCATTTTAAACATGGCTGTTGATGTTACCGAACAGGTGCTAGCCCGCCAGGCAATCGAGGAAAGTGAGCGGTTTGCCCGAACGGTATTTTACAATTCACCCGTTGCCAAGCTGGTTTTTATTGGGCAGGATATGATTCTGCGGGAAGCCAATGAAAAGATGTTAGACATCTTTGGGCGCAATGCTTCGATCATTGGAAAGCCCGTGATGGAAACCGTTCCCGAATTGAAACGGACTGAGTTTCTGAATAAATACCGGGAAGTATTAGATACGGCACAAACCTCTATAGCCTGGGCGGAACACATAGAATTAGTCAGAAATGGGGAATCGTATTGGGGATTTTATGACTATACCTTCAAGCCTTTGCTTGATATAGATGGACATGTTAACGGGGTTATTTGCACGGTTATCGATGTAACCTCACAAGTTATTGCCCATCAGAAACTGGAGGAAGCAGAAGCCGGTCTTCGAGGAGCGATCGAATTGGCAGAATTGGGTACCTGGAGTATCGATGTAGCCACCGATCAGCTGACTTTTTCGGAGCGCATGATTGATTGGTTTGGGTATGACCCGCAGCAACAATCGTATAAAGACGTCATTCCAATTCTTGAGATTGAGGATCAGGAACGGATCACGCTGGCAATAAATCGGGCCTTAAATCCTGAATCAAACGGGATGTACGATGAAATCTTTACCGTCATTCATCCCAAAACCGGAACGAAACGAATCCTGCATGCTCAGGGAAAGGCCATCTTTAATGCCAATGGAATAGCCATTCGGCTGAATGGTACCGCTCAGGATATTACCATTCAGCAGGAACTCAAGCTAGCACTCGAAAACGAAGTACAGCTACGGACCGAAGAATTAGAGGCCGCCAATGAAGAATACGCAGCCATTAACGAGGAACTGGAGTCCAGCAATGAGGAGTACGCAGCCATCAACGAGGAACTGGAAGAAGCAAACCTACTCCTCAATCGTTCGAATGATAACCTGCAAAAGTTTGCCTACGTAGCTTCGCATGATTTGCAGGAGCCCTTGCGTAAAATTCAGCAATTCGGCGACTTGTTGTTGATCCGACAAAAGTCATTGTCGGGCGAAGAGTTAATGTATATCGAGCGGATGCAGTCGGCCGCCAGTCGAATGGCTACCCTAATTCGGGACTTGCTCGACTTTTCGCGGATATCCACCCAGCTTGAACTTAGCACGCCGGTATCACTCCATGCCATACTGGATCGGGTGCTAACCACACTAGAGTTGAGTATTGCCGAAACAAACGCAACGATTCATGTTAGCTCGTTGCCTACTATTTTGGGGGATGCTTCACAACTGGACCAGCTTTTTCAGAATTTGCTATCCAATGCGATCAAGTTTCGTCAGCCAACGCTGGCTCCGGTTATTCAGATTAACTGTCAGGCTGTGTTAGCAACGGAGCTGCCTTATTCAATTAAACCCACTAAGGCGGTCAGGGCCTATTATCGAATCGATGTAGCGGATAACGGAGTAGGGTTTGATGAGAAATACCTGGATCGGATCTTCCAGGTTTTTCAACGGCTTCATAGCAAAAACGCGTTTGCCGGAACGGGTATCGGTTTAGCAATTTGTGAACGAGTGGCGGCCAATCATGGAGGTGCCATTACCGCCAGCAGTCAGCCAGGGAAAGGATCGACGTTTAGTGTTTACCTGCCCGTATAATTCATATTATCTTTCGCTGAAGTGGTAAACGCCGTGCCACGGTTCGAACTTTGGCACGGCGTTTACCACTTTTACGAAAATTAATTGATTAGAATTTTGATTAATAGTTGACTGTAAATCAGTGTATTGTCTTTCTTGGAGAGTCTAATTTAAAAGAACTACTAAATTTTTTGTGACTATTGGGTAATTCCGTTATCTAAGAAATAGTACCCACCGTAGTCATTCATAAGCGTTATAACCAACCTAACAAACAAAGCCCCACCCGAAAGGAAGGGGCTTTGTCTGTTAACGTGATACTTATTTAACTGAAATTATGCCAAACCCGAAGGGTTGACAGGATTATAGCAGTTGGTAGGACGTCATTACGTAAAACCCCGAAGGGGTGTCACCCTTTCAGGGTTTTACCACCAGATATTACTCCATTTTCTACAATATTAGCATTCCTTCGGGATTAAAGAAACTCTACAACATAACAGGTATGGAGTATCTACACATCCTCATTTACGGGGAAATACTGCCCCATTTTCTACACTTGTTGTAGCGTGATAAAATTAATAAGCAGGTGTAATTTTCTGATTTTCAATGTATTGTGTTGTGCTAAATAGTTTGGCATAATTTAGGTTTACTATTAATCAACAAAGCGTATTAGCTGGCTGCAGGCAACAAAAAGCAGCATATTTATAGATTACATACTCAACTCAACGTTAAGAAAACTGAAAGAAAGAAGCTTGGTCATCACCAAGCTTCTTTTGCTTTACCCGTATAAAATCTAGTTGTGGTTTTACGCTCAGAAGAAGCTATCTAATCCAATAACCCTTCTTAGTAGGGCGAATTTGTTGTTGAATCGTGGGTAAATTATTGAATAGTGGAGACATCTGTAGCTTAACTTGTAAAAAGACAACGCCTTGATCAGAGATGATCAAGGCGTTAAAAATAAGTGACCTGACATAATTCAGGTCATTGTGCCAACTGGTACTATCCTCGTACAGTAGCAACAGCATCTTCGGCCAGCGCTACTGTTTTATCCCACTGTTTGCTTAGGCCTTTGGTTAATTCATTGGTTTTTTTGTCCAGAGCCTTTGCCATTTTTTTACGGTTTTTCTTACCTGAATCGGGGGCCGTTAGGTAACCAACAGCTAATCCTACAACAATGCCCGATAGTATACCTTTCAAATAATTTTTCATGATCTATTAACTTTTAGTGGTGAATGTATTACAAACTCATAGGCTGTAAAATCATGCCAGTCTTATCGAAATTACCTAAAAACCCTATATACAGTCTAAAAAAGCATTTTTGTTGGCTAACAGGCCAGAAATCACAGGCATCAGCTTGTGGTATTTGTTGCCCAGAAGTGGGGATATTTCCAGGAAATATGGAACTCAGTGCAGTAATGATGGTAACTTCCATGAAAACAAAGCCCCAACCAGATCGGAAGGGACTTTTTTCGTAAGTGACTCTTTGCTGGTTAGCATAGTCAAAAGATTAGTCATAAAAATACGCAATGTTAATCAGCCGTTATCTGTTAGGTATCGGCTGTTTTGTTTATCAGTATACGTGCTGCATGGGTGAATCGAGGCCGACGATGATGAGGACGATCGCTTATTATTATAATGTGCCCTGCAAATACTACGTCATTCGTCGTTGTATGCCCAGACTCCTGTTGTCATTCTGATAACCTCCAGCGACGCCAGCGATCGGGCTCATGCGTATGAGCTGGGAGCTAATAAATTTTTGGTCAAACCACTTAGTCTGGAATTACTCGGGCAAGTCGTCCACCATCTTCGAAAAGCATGGCACCTGGGCCAGTGAAGGTAAAACGCTATTCAGGGTATTGGCCAACAAAAAACGCTAACCCTAGCTGAATTAGCGTTTTTTCTATACATCTACAAAGCTTGCGCATATGTCCCGCATAGTGCAATCGAGAGGATATCGGTCAAGTTTCGTGCCAGATGCTTACTGGTTTTGGTGTATTGTGTCCATTTGAGTCATAAATCATGTTATTCATGGTTGAAAACACTATGTTTATGGGAACTGGCATATGATTTGCTAATATCGATTTTTCGTTAAAACAGAAGTGGAGACGTGTTTTAACATTGGTAGCTGCTTACATTTGACCTATACCCATGGGCTCTCCGATAGTAACTCTTTACTACCAATACACGGGCTCTAGTACTACCGTTAACTGGTTTCAGGGAATAAAAATGCGTGAAGAGTGCGCTCAAGTTGCCGAAACGATTGTTTATACTTTTTTTTGTCGACTAACGTATAGAAATTTAGTAGCAACAAATCTCAACTGTCATGAAATCATTAAGTTATACCATCCTAACGTTGATGCTGATTATCGGAAGCCACCTTCCCTCGCTAGGCCAGCGTAAATTCTCCCTTTCGGTGAGCGTGGCTCCGACCTATAGCCATTCAGATGCTAAATTGGTCGTGCCTATTGCCGACCCAGCTACCCAGTTACCGTCAACAGAAGTAGTGACTAAAGCACATAGCGTTGGCTATTCGTTTGGCGTAATGGGCCGATACGATTTTTCGGCAAAATGGTCTGTCTCAACAGGACTCTGGGTTACTCATTCATTATCATCGAGTATTGATGTCAATGAGAATGGTTCGTCGTTTACACTTACCTACCCTTACAGTCACCCGTTTACGTTTGCCTATAAAATACCGTTGTTGATTAATTATCGGCCATTGACCACGCGACTTTCGCCTTATTTGTCGGCGGGCGCTACTGGCGATATCAGAAGTAAAACGTATGCGATACTGGGAGACGGTCAGGAGATTCCCGTAAGTTTCGGCAAAGCTATGGTCGTTACTCCGTTGTTGGGCTTGGGCGGTAGTTATCGATTTAACGATCGTATCTCGCTGATTGTACAGCCCACCATTCAGTACGATGTACAATCTCGCCCTTCTTATGAGTACTCCCATACCTATCAGTTAAGCCTTCAGACACAGCTGATGTATCATTTCTGATGTTGTCTGATCGTGAGTTTGGATAAGGCTAGCGCATGCTAAAGTCGTCGTAGTGAAATCGGCGCTGGTCAAATTGGTAGGAATTCAAGCCCTTTCGTAAACATTGCGCGAAGGCGGGCGGGCCGCAGAACCAAAAACTACAGTTACTAAAACTACCCACAACAGCTTGTATTGAATCGACCGTCAAATACTCTTTTTGGATGGAGTTCAAATGGTAGAAATTAACACCACTTTGTTGACAGAGCAAGGCCAGCGAAGCTGGAAATAAAGTTTCCTGGCCGCTTCGTGTAGAATACCAGAAATCAATTGGTTGTGTAGTACCGCCCTGATTGGCTAGATACGCCAGGCGGGCTAGAAATGGAGTAATGCCGATGCCGCCAGCAACCCAAATCTGCCGCTCGCTGGAATCGTTGAAGGTAAACTCACCGTACGGGCCTTCAACGTCGACCGACTGCCCAACCTGAAGCTGATGAAGTAAGTTGCTTGTGAAGTTACCCAGCTCTTTAATGGCTAAGCGCAGCCGAGTTGGGTCATCTCCCGACGAAGCGATCGTGAATGGATGCGGTTCGTTGTCGTGGGCAAATCGGAGAAAAGCATATTGGCCGGGTTGATGAATCAACGGTTTTTTAAGAGTTGCCAATTGTATCTCCAGAATGCCATGCGGGTGTTCGTCAATGTGCTGAATAACAGCGGTTGTTTTGCGTGCTGCGCCGATTTGCTGGAAAAACCCAATGAGAGCCGCCACGACACCGATGGCCAGTAGCATTAACAGTAAATAGCCTGAAGGTGTTGTAAACCAGCGTTCTTTGAGCGGGGCAGTTGCTCCATGATAAGCCGCGATCAGAAAAATGCCCGGAAAAAGTTTGTGTGATTTTCGGAAGATGTGGTACGGAATCCTTGTAGATAAGGCAATTAGTATCAGGATAATGAGGGCGTAAAATACCCACTCTACCAGAAATGTACCGCTCGTAAAAAGGCCAATCTCCAGGTCTGAAAAATCACTGCCATCAGTCAACTCTCCCGGATTCGGAATAACCCCCAATTCTACTAGCCATTCCGGGGTTTTTTCGCCGAGCCAGTGGAGAATGACGAGTATAGCCGAAACGATTCCGGTCCATTTATGAACGATATAAGCTTTATCTAAGCCACGCATCCAGTGATTGACCACTGGGAGACGCACTGAAATAACCATCGACACCACCATCAGTGATATAGCTGAAAGTCCGGTTAAGTACACAAATTGCTCCCGAAACTCCCAGCTGGTCGGATTGGCTATCAGGTGCTCAGGGCCGGGCGATAGGGAAAAAATCAGGCACGCGATTCCCAAAGCTCCAGCGATCCATTTAGTTGTTGTTGTCATACGTGATGAAAAGAGAGTAGGAGAGTTGCGCGCGATTCATGACGGCGGCTTTCCTAGTTGTTTTGCTGCGACAAAACTAGGGCGTTGTTGAGCCTTCAGACGATAACATTTGTTACAAAATAGGGCAGGTCTACGATTTTTTCCGGGCGAGTTTCTGTTTGATCCGGCTCAAATGAACCCGGCTAATTCCCAGATAAGAAGCAATATAATGCTGAGGTACGCGCTGCACAATGTGCGGGCGATGCGTTAACAGCGCCAAATACCGTTCTTGCGGAGTATCCCGAACAAAGGACAGAAAATGTTGCATGTAGTGCAGCGTCCGATCAAACATGGCTTCCAGGATTTGCTCCCGTATATCAGTCCGTTCACTTACTTCGGCCAGAATCCAGTCAAGATCTGTTTTGTCGATCCACCAAAGTGTACAGGGCTCCACGGTTTCGATGGCAAACAGGCTGGGAATACTCTTCTTAAAGCTTTCGATGGAAGAGACTGTATTGTTTTCAAAAAAGAACTGGAAGGTAGTTTCTTCGCCTTTGTTGGTAAACCATACGCGTAAACAACCTTTTTCAATCAGGTAGGCTTTTCGGGATACCTCGCCTTCTCGTAACAGAATGGTACGGGCTGGCACGTCGATCCGGTTAAAGCACGTTACGTAGGCGTCCCATTTTTCGGGTGGGAACGGAAACCTCGTTCTAAATTTTTCAAGCATATCGACAGATTAATGGAGCCAGCTTGTTTCTACTAAATATCTGCTATAATACGCAACCAGATTAGGATATTGTAAGTTATTCAACCAGGCTGACTTCCTGGAGTCAATTTTGTAAATTAAGCTATGAAAACAAGCAAATGGTCGAACGAGCTGTCAATATTGACCCAACTGGCCTCCACACTTAAGCTGGTTGATTCGGTATTGAATCGAACCATTGAGCATTCTCAGATACAGGGACATACCGACTATGTGAATGAACATAAAGTGCGACTTGCTGAAGTACAGGAGAAGCTGAATGAAGTTAATCACGAGTGTCAGGGGCTTGCTTTGTTGCATGAAGCGGCTGTGTTGACGGGCAATTATACGGAATCACCCAATCGTTAAGTACCCTATAACAAGCGAAAAGGTCATACGCCAATCCATGGATTGACGTATGACCTTTTCATTTATATCCGGCAATAGTTAGTAGAAACGTTGCTTTTCGGCTTCCCTCCGCTGAACTATAAAACTGCGCCTAATTCGTGTTTTGTTTGGTTAATAATGGGACGATTTCTGGCCAGTAATTACACAATATCCAGTGGGTATTGTTTGTGCCTCTGAAGGCAAACAGTAGCGAGGACGCCGTTTGGGGAGAAGCTGTTGTAAGGACAAAACTTAATGTATAATGAATAGAATCCAGTTCAGACCGACTGAATTCATTGCCCCAACCACGAGGCAATACGCCCGGAAATTCTACCTCAGTAGCAATTAATGTTTTGATGTACTCTTTGAGCAGGCCAGTGTTCGTTTGACTGTTCATGGTAGTAAAGTTATCTACATATGGTGACTAAGGTTTACTTGTTTCTGATTTATGGGCTGGTAGCAACATACGATTTTTTTAAAAGTCTGGATTTGTAACCTCTGGTTTTCGTGAAAAAATTAAAAATTGATAAAGATTCATGTAGACCCATGGATAAACATGTGATGACTACTAGCATCTTAAAAAAGGTCAAACGAGAGATAGGGCAGGTGAGATTAGCCTCAATTAATTGCTTAATTTCAGTACAATATGTTTAGCTAAGACTTCTCCCTCCCGTGTATCAAGCCAGCAAACAGATCGATCAATGATCTACTGGGGAGTGGCCTGGTAAAATCGATTTTATCGATTCCTTCGATTCTATGGAATTGATAATCAGAAACTATAGCGTTAAAAGAAACGATAGAATCTAGTTTAATGAGTACCAGTAGCTGTCGCTTTTTTGTCGCTTCTGCTGCTTCACGGTCATATGCCGTGTGTCGGTATTGGGTGAGTGAGTGATAAACTATTGATTCAGTAACAGACTGATTTTGTGGAGTAAATCTGCTTGTGGAAGCAATTGAAGCCAAGAGCAGGCCAGTAGAGCAAGCCAGTAAGGAAGTAGATTTTTCTGCCATCGAACAGGCCATTGGCCAATCCAAAGGAGACTTGCCATTAGAAAACAAAAAGTAAAAGGAGCCATCAGACGTAAGTTTGGGTTGCTGAAAGGACTCATGGTTCGTAACGAAAATAAGGTCAATAGATACAAACAGGCAGTAAGTATAAATAACCCGGATAATCGGTTGAGTTGTGGAGCCTTTTCGTTGGGTAATTGATTTCGCCGAAGTTTTCTGTAGGCAGTGCTAAACAGTATGACCTGAATTGCCAAACCAACCCAGGCCAGTTTAGTTGAATCAGTAGGCGCAAAATCCCGGATGAGCAGGCATTCGTTCAAAAGTGCCCAGGCGAAAATTCTCGTCAATTCGAACGCTGATTCGGTTGAAACAAATCGCTCACCCCCGAAATACGAGCCCGAGAGTTGTTGGTTTATCCAGAAATACACACTTAGGCCACTCAGGCCAATCAAGGTGATCAAGAGCAGCTTTGGGCTTATTGAACGCGCTGGCAATGATCCCAAACGAGGTTGGGTTTGGCGTGGGAAGAACCTGAGCAACATTGCTAGCAACCCTGTTATCCCAAAGACAAAGCCACCTACATACCGGATGAGGAATAAACTATACCCAATGAGCGAAAGAACTAATACCCGACTGACAATAGGCTTTAACAAAAATTGATGAAATGCCCAAACCCATTCGGCCAGTAAGACCAGAAATACCGTTTCGCTCCAGGTATAAACCGCGATTTTTAGAAAGCTTCCAAGTGCCCAAATTGACAATACCCAGACTGCCTGAGCTATGGCCAGCCTGCGAGTCCAGCAGTAACCATAGGTGCCAATTGCAGCAAAGTTGACCAGCTTTGAGGCAACTAAAATGGGTAACCCTGTCAAGCTAGATACGATGGCTATCAGTGCCGAATAGCCAATCGGAAAAATCCCATTCCAAATCAATTCTCCCTCTTCAGTAATCACGTAGCCACGGCCAGCCAGAAGATTGGCTGCCGATTGGAGATAATAACCAGAATCAATGCTGGTGAATCGGTTTGGATTGAGCAGAATAAGGCTTGCCATTACAGCACCCAGGCTACCATACGTAGCCAACAGAAAATGTCGCTGACTCATCGATTTAGAATAATCCGGCCTGTCAGATGCACAGAACTCGGAGTTGGTAAATCGACACCATCGATCTGGTAGAGATAGACACCATTGGGAAGTTTCGCGCCATCATCAGATGTCCCATTCCAGAACCACTCGTTCAATCCAACTCGCGGGGAGCCACGCAACGTGCGGATAGGGCGACCGGCTAAATCGCTTATGCGAACCCTCAGATTCGTCGGGGCAGTAGCACCGGTAACCGAAACGACGAATCGGATTTGGTTGGTAAATGGATTGGGGTAAGCGCCCACTTCGATTAGCTCAGGCTGATTTTTGACCGAAAAATGAATTCGGTAAGGAGCCGCACGATTCCCACTTAAATCGCTCCCGGTGGCTACAAACGTATACAGGCCATCTGCTAACGGCTTGCCTGGTTGATAACTGAGTCGGAAGGCGTTGGTACTGTCGGCGGTTGCCCAGTGGGTTTCAGAACCACTAAAGATAAGTCGTTCGTAAGGACAACCACCTGTCGGACAGGGACGTTGCAGGTATAAGTCTACTCCTGATGTGTCAGTTCGCAGCAAACGTCGGTTTTCATCCTGCACCAACACATCGATCACTGGGCGAGCGGATACAAGGTCGCCATCACCGATGCGCTTTCCATCAAAGGCGACTTCGAGCAGTGGGGGTGTTGAGTCGATGCTGAAAGGGAGCCCGTTTGCCGAACCATCGGTGCTGATTTCGACGCTGTTATTCAACTCATTGCATTCGGCGATCTGGTTTTCAGGATCGAGGACTAACTCAAAATAGGAGGAAAGCGTAGGCGCGTGACGATTAGGTATTAACCAGCTTAAGGTGTCGGCATAGAAGGGTGATTTTTCAGTGAAAAGGCGTTCAGTAAGCAACTGCCCATTTGCTGCATACTGCCGAATACGTACTGGTAATGGGCTGCCTGTTACCTGACCATAGTTGACAAGTACGACGGAAATACGAACCGAATCCGATTGGCTGGTTAGTGAATCGCCCCGGCTGTTGTGGAGGTGCAAACTGCCTGTGGCAAAGGAAAAATCGGGACTGGAATAAGGGAAAACGCGCACGGCCGGATCACCTTGTAACGTCATTTGCTGGGCCGTGGTGATGTCGAAGATCGAGTTGTTTGTTTTCAGATAACGCCGGATAGTTTCCTGCTGAATAAGGCCAATAGGCTGGCCAACGAATTGACTATCAGAAAGTACTTCGTATAGTTTATCCGAATAGCTTTTCAGGGGCGTAGCGAATCCATTGTAGGTATGGGCCAGAAAAAGTATCGCCCCTCGATTGGGGGTGAGAACCCAGTCGGTGCCGAACGTTGGCCTGCCGAAAAAGGTATTACCTGCCGCGCAGCCATTGACTAGCAAAAACGGATAACGGCCTTTATTTCGGTAGCCCAGGATATCATTACTGACAAAGCCAATGTCGATATCAGCGACATCCAGACTCGAATGACCGAACAGTGTAATCAGGCCAATGCCCTGATTGATAATCTCCGAAACGGGCAGCGTCTCAACCAGATTGTCGGTTTGTTTGGACAAGGTTGTCACGCGACCACCCGCAAATGGCGCTTCGATAACAGACTTAAACTCATCGACGAAGCTACGGAATTCCAGTAATTCATAGCGGTTGCGGCCCCCGCTCAGATGGAGAACGTTTTTGCGCCAAAGTGCTGCTTCAGCGGTGTTTTCATGTTCTTTAACCTTGTTCAGATAATCCAGCACGCTTTGTGAACTAGCTGTATTTAAGCGCCCGATGGGCATGGCTGGTACATTGGCTAATTCGCCGTTCAACCCTTCGACCAGACCTATATCGGAACCCGGCCAACCCGCATTCGGGATTAAATCCAGTAGCGGTGCATCGGGCAATTTTCGCACGCTCTGTGGATCGCGGGATTGCCCAATCAGAAACAGAAATTGAGGTCTGGAGCTTCCTCGCAACATATAATCTGCAAATCGACGGATAGCTAATGGGTGACGTTCGCCATAGCTAAACTGATTGAACAACTGGTCGATATTGAGCGTCAGGGTGTCATATTGGCCTCCTGCGTCAGAAGCTCGGTAGGTAGCATACGCCCGAACGGGGTCAGCTTCGGTTGCTGTTGGTTTCCTGAGTAATGGATGGGTGATGATCAGGAAGTTAGGCTTGCTTGGGTCAATCTGGCGGAACGAAACGGGCCTTATTGTCAAAACAGTTTTTGGCTGGCTCGTTGCCAGCAACGTTCGGCCTGTTTGAGCGTTCTGGATGACGCCCTGCCAATGGTCATTCGCCCAATTTCCCTGTACCCTAACTGGATTGTTGAGATCGCTTATGTCGAATAATTGAGTTCCGGTTGGGGCAGTCGTAAGGTCGAGAAAAGAACGACCTTCGGCGTTGGTACGAAGTCGGAGGACTTTCTGCTCCATGCCAGTCAGATCGGTAGGTTGTGGGTATTGAACTCGTATATAAGAAACCGAAACTTCTTCGCCTGTTTCCTGTGGCTGAATACTGACTATCAGATTTCCCAAAGGATCTAAATCGGTAGCCCGCAAATTAGCCTCAAGCTGTGCCGTTTCGTAATCACCAAAACTTGCCTGTCCAAGCGCTCTAAGCGTTGTTGTTGATGAGCCCGCCAGACAACTTACCCGATGCCCGCCCGCATTTCTTCCCACCAGTAGGTAACTTAGTATAGGCTTAATCGGATTGCCATTCTGATCTGAAACTGACTTGAACTTGGTGAGCGAAAAGGTTTGGTCGTATCGGTCAGGTGCTTTTACGAGTAGCCCCGTCCAGCCTTCGCCCGTGTCGTAATTTGTGAGGATGGCCCCGTTTTCATAACGCGCACCCAATGGGTAAATCGAGCCTGCCGGGTAGGTATCCGTAAAAATTCGCAGCTCTTCTTCCCAATGATACGGTTCGGCTGTTAGATGGTTGTAGGCCGTATCGGTATAAGTAGCCATACGCTTGCCGGGTTTGCCATCAAGTCGCCAGGTGAGGAAATAAGCGGATGTATCGCTGAAGAGACTGTAGTAGGTGTGAGGTTGTACTCGACGTTGACTCGATTCATCGATACGATAGAGTAATGAGTCTTGTGTGCCATCATTCTTTCGGCCATAAAACTCAATAAAGTCGTTGGCATCGAAGCGTTTATCGGATTCGCCTGCAATGGAAATAGCCTGTTCAATTCCTCGATGGAACAGTTGAATTGTTGTTGGATCTAGTTGATCGACTGCTAGCCCCGCCTGCTGTAAGTCGGCTTTGGTGAGTCGACATAGGCCATCTTCGGTAACTGAAATTTTGTAGTAGGTTTGCGTATAAACTATCCAGCGTGTTGGGTCGGGATTATCTTTTTCCGTTTGGGCGCTTACTGGCCTATAAACCAGTAGACTAAGTGCATAAACAAGAGGCTTGATAACCTGTGCTGTTCGAGAAAGGAAATCAATAAGGTGGGTCATAAGTGACAAAACGTAGGCTTAAATGCACTTGTGACTTAGACGTACAAAGCATTTACAAAGTAATGTCACTCTGTAATTAAAAATGATTGTTTGTGGGGCTAGTACTGAGCGTAAGTGCCTGGTTACCGAAATTGGTTTCCTGGTTGGGTCTGTTTATTGATGTAGGTGCGCGTACAGATCTGCTGCGTTATTTCCATATATTCGGCCGGAGAAAGAGCAACGTTATGAAAATTCTGATCATTGAAGATGAAGTTAAAACGATTCAGAGCATCAAACAGGGGCTCGAAGAGCACCAATGGGAGGTCGATATAGCGTATGACGGTACTATAGGACTTCAACTGGCTACCCGATCGGCTTATGCGCTTGTCATTTGCGACATTATTCTGCCTGGCATGAATGGTCTGGAACTGGTTCGAAAGCTTCGGGAAGCCAATATTTCGGTTCCTGTGCTGCTGCTGACCGCTCTGGGAACAACCGACGATAAAATTGTGGGTCTCGACGCCGGAGCCGACGATTATCTGGTTAAACCCTTTGAATTTCGGGAGCTAATGGCGCGGGTCAGAGCGCTGACTCGCCGGAATCATGGGCTGGTTCCCGTTACGAATCTGCTGAAAATAGCTGATTTAGAGCTGAATCCTGATACGAAGCAAGTAATACGTGCCGGGAAAGAAATTGCACTGACCGCCAAAGAGTTTCAGCTCCTTGAGTACTTTTTACGCCATCAGGGACGCGTGATTTCCAAGGTTGAACTGGCAGAGAAACTATGGGATCTGACGTTCGATACAGGTACCAACATCATTGAAGTCTACATCAACTTCCTGCGTAAAAAGGTCGATAAAGATTTCGAGCCTAAATTGCTCCATACCCAAATCGGCATGGGCTATGTTGTAAAGTTACTGTCGTAATGATCAATATTCGCACCCGGCTCACGTACCAATTTGTCTTTCTGGTCACGCTAATCCTGCTGTTTTTCTCATTGGGAGTCTATTTCTTCAGTAAACTCTACCTCGAAAAACGATTTTACAAACGGCTTCAGGATCGTGCCATTACAACAACAACGCTTCTTTTTGATTTACAGCAAACCGATAGTACGGTTTTGAAGCTCATCGATGCGGGTGGAAAGGAGCCTTTGCTCAATGAGAACATTTCGGTGTACAACGGAAAAAACAGGGAAATTCTATTTTCGACAAATCCCGCGAATACCCAGTTTCACGAGCAGTTTATTAACCAACTGGATTCGACAGCCCAGACATTATACCTGCAAAAAGATGAATACCAGATTGTGGCGATTCATTTGACGAGCGGAAACGGCAATAACTGGGTGGTTGTCAGTGGAATTGATCAGGCAGGTAGGGAAGGGTTGGAGGATCTGAAGCGAATCCTGATCGTCATGATTCTAGTTGCCATTTTGTTGCTGGGTATCTCGGGCTGGCTATTTGCCGATCGGGCGCTGGCTCCCATGTCGGGCATTGTTCAGCAGGTTAATACGATCTTTCCGGCTAACGTAGAGCGGAGAGTAGAGCACCCAAACCGGTCCGACGAAATAGGGGTGTTGGTGGCTACCTTCAATCAATTACTCGACCGCATTGAGCAAGCGTTGAAAACGCAGAAAATGTTTATTGCCAATGTATCGCACGAGTTGAAAAACCCCCTGACGAAGATCAATTCGCAGATCGATGTGGCACTTATTCAGAAACGAAACCCCGAAGCTTATGAACGAACGCTCCAATCACTACAGGAAGATGCGCGTTCGCTAACCCAACTGACCAATACCTTGTTAGAGCTGGCAAATACGTCTATTCAGGCCAATAAATTACCCTTCGAACCCGTGCGGATGGACGAACTGCTTTGGGAAACAAAAACCCAGTTGCAGTCCTGGCATGACGATTACGTAATCCAGCTCACATTCACTGATTTTCCGGACGATGAAGAGGCTTTGATTGTTCAGGGTAATCGGGCGTCGCTTAGTGTTTTGCTGATGAATCTACTGGATAATGCCTGTAAATTTTCGCCCATAAAAACAGCTTCGGTAAACTTCCGATCTAAAGAAGGAAGAATAACGATAACCGTTTTTAACGAAGGGCCGCAGATACCACAGGCAGATCTACCCTATCTATTTCAGCCATTTTTCCGAAGTAATGCCACGGCTATGTCGAGTCGGGGGCATGGTGTGGGACTTGCCGTTGTCGCACAAGTTACTCAGATTCATCAGGGAGATATTGCTGTAACCTCAACGCCCAAAGGCACTACCTTTACGCTTACGCTTTCCTGCATCGAGTGATTTTAAGGAGATAGAACGCTGATTTTTATGATCACTAGGATAGGTTAAAATCATAACTGCTTCATAATCATCCTAAAAATCAGCGTTCTATCATTTTAAGGTAAATTTAAAGTGAGATTAAGTCCTAATTAAGTTGGGTGTCGTTGCTTTGCAGACAACCACTCAATCAGGGCAATGGACGTACAGGTAACAAATGAGAAACAAGGAGCACTGAATATGGCAGTAGGTGCTTTAATTGGTATTCTGGCCTTGTTGCTCTACCTGTTCCTTGGCTCCCGAAACGAAACGCTCGAAGTTCAAAAGCTCCTGACGTCCAAAGTCGAGCAGTTTGCCTCTACACAACTGAAACTCGATTCGATTTCAACCGTACTCGATCAGAAAATTGTTGAAGTGCGTAAGCTCGGCGGTAATGTGGCTGAACTGGAGCGAATTCGGCGGCAACTAGCGACTGATAAAAAGAGACTCAAGTATGATCTCAGCTTCTCGATTCAGAAATACACCCTAAAAATTCGGGATTACAAAAACTTCCTGGCACTGCACGAAGCCGACGTTCTTAAACTAAAAGACGAAAATGGCTCACTGCGAAGCCGCACCCGCGCGCTTGAAGAAGAAAAAGAAACGATCCTCAGCGAAAACGAAGGCTTAAAGCATGAAAAAGCAGAATTAGCCAAAACAGTGGTCGATTACTCGCTTCAGAATGCCGACCTGGCCAATAAAATAACGATGGCCTCTGCCATGAAAGCCGTTAATGTTGAGACAGTTGCAGTGTCAGCCAATGGTAAGGAACGGCGGGGAGGAAGCTACAAAGCATCGCGCATCGACCGACTGAAAGTTACGTTTATCATGCCCTCCAACCCTGTAGCGACCAAAGAAAATAAGGAAATCTACCTGCGCTTATTGGATGCTAATGGCGCTGTTGTTAGCGAAAGTGGTGTCGGCGGAATCTTGCTCTATGAAGGTCATGAGCTTGGCTACAGCATTCGTCAAACGGTGCCATTTGAGAATAATGATCAGCGGGTCGATATCTTTTTTCGGCGTGATGGCGTCTACAAACCAGGAACTTACACAGCCGAGTTGTATTCGGAAGGGCTTCGTATTGGCGGAGGTCGCTTTGACGTGAAGTAATAAACTCGCCCAGTTGTTCAGCCTTAAAAATTAACTCCACGTTCAGAATATGGAAGCACTTTTTCAACATATAGATCAACTGTCAAGAGGGGTCAAAGCGGAAGGAAAACAGCTGATTCGCAGATATCGGGAATTTCCACTTGCCTATACCGTCATTGTGTATCTGTTTTTCTCAATGGCATTTAGCTACTATCCCATGGTCGACCATTGGCTGACGGGCTTTATCATGATGAGTTTACCATTGGCTATTCCCTGCGGATTAGCCGCTTGTATTTACCTGTTTTTCAAACAAAAGCAGATGATCGCCACGGCAGGACTGATTTGGGTTTTGTTCTCGTTTCTGGTGATGAAACGATTGGTCGGATCAAATGGGAGCGAGCTGGCCATGAGTCAGGCACAAACGCTGAATGTGCTGAGCTTTAACAGCGAAACATTCCCTACCAGCGCCCAAAACGGATTTAACGCGTCTTCGCTGAAAGCCGATATTGCCTGTTTTCAGGAATATTCGCCCAATGCGCAGATCGAAAATCAGTACGATGACCACGTTAAAAAGTTGAGTTGCTTTGATCAGGGACGAGAAATAGGGCTAGCGTTATTTTCCAAATACCCAATTGTTAATCAGTACGGTCGAATCTGGAGTCGAACACTCGCGCCCGACATTAACGGATTCATCTGTGCCGATATAGCCTACGGAGCTGATACCATTCGAGTGGTGAATGTCCATTTGTGGTCAATGGGTGTGCGTACCAATGAAGCAATCAGTGCCTTAAAGGCAGGCAATTTTAGCCAATTTGCTTCTGGCCTTGTCGACACGTTTACCAAATTGAAAGAGGGTTTCGCAAATCGGAATGAGCAGTTTAAAGAAGTAGAAACCTACGTAGCTGGTAGTCGGTACCCGGTCATCATTTGTGGTGATTTCAACGAGACGCCCATGGGCTATTCGTACGGAAAGCTAAGTCAGAACTTCAGAAATGCATTCGAAGAAGCTGGTCAGGGACTGGGCTTTACCCTGAACCGGCACCCCTATTGTGCCCGAATCGATCAGCAGTTCGTTAGTTCCGACTGGCACATTAAAGCTTGTCAGACATTATCTGATATTTCCTTTTCCGATCATTTCCCAGTGCTGGCGCAGTATGTATTAAAGAAATCATTAACCGTACCTGCCGAAGTACTTGCCCACCGCAAATCCATTAGCCATTTAGTGGCGAAGAATTGATGTGTAGCCTGGACGTCCACGTCCGGGTCTGAACGCGTTTGATTTTATCCGGATTTACCCGGACGTGGACGTCCAGGCTACAACTTATTTCGACTCCCCCGATAAAGGCACAAGTTGGGCAGACAGGTTAGGCGTTTTCATGTCCTTGTCGAATGGAAACATAGGGCGCTTAATTCGTTTATAAGGCAATCGGGCCAGATCCTGATTAACACCGCCCGGCGTTAGGGCCATAATCCAGCCAGTTTGCATGGCATACAATTCCGGCTCCAGATAGCCAATTTTCACAACGACGATATCTGCTTTGCGAGGGGCAAGACCCAAACGGGTAAAATCAATTTCCTTGTGGTAAGGCTTACGTTTTTGGGTGGTGATGATGTGCAGACTGCCCACTTTAATAACCGCTTCAACCTCCGCGTCTTTATCGCCGTAAACGATTGATTCTACTGTTCCTTTTAGGGGAACAGGCGGAGCAAAGCGAGCATCGACTGCTGCTCCGGCAGTTCCTTCAACATGACCGCCAACGCCAGCGGCAATTGCCTTTTTGATCAGCTCAGGTGCTGGAATAGACGCGTAAATCAAGGAGGGACCATCTGCCCGCTGAAATTCTGGTCGGGCGAGTAGTTGAGTGAGCGTCCAGGTTACATCACCTGCCCCACCCGCCGTCGGATTATCGCCCGTATCGCTGATAAAAAAGGGATGCTTGGTACTACTTAATGCATCCGCCAGGCATTTATCCAGCGAACCGACAGGTGCTACAAAGTCGAATTGGTTGCGTACGTTCCAGAAATCGAGCGCTAGTTTCTCTGCTGCCTGCGTCACTTTTGCCTTATCATCACCGGTTACCATCACGACGGCATGATTGCGAGGCTCATCGGCCCAGGCGTAACCAATCCAGATAGCCGCATCGACAATTCCGTTTTTATGATCGGCAATAGGTTCTACCTCGTGATACAAACTTTTACCCGGTTCGATGCGCGTACTCGTTTTTTCGCCGGGAAGCAGAATCGGTACGGGTATCCAGGCTTTATAGGCAGGTTTCCCTTTACCCGTCTTGATACGCTCAAGCAGATTCGTAACGGCCCGCTCCTTGGTTTGCATGGCATCTTCGTGGGGTGCCATCCGATAGCAGGTAATCAGATCGGAGTTTTGCGCCAATCGCCAGGAGACGTTGCCGTGCAGATCCATCGAGGTGGACACCAGTGTTTTATACCCAATGACTTTCCGGATTCGGTTCAGGAAATCCCCTTCCGGATCATCCAGCCCTAAAACGCTCATGGCCCCGTGAATGTCAAAGTATAAGCCATCGTAAGGGCCGTATTTCTTCAGCGAATCCAGTGTTTTGTTGACCAGTGACTCATACGCTTGCCGGGTTACGGCCCCGCCCGGAAGCGATTTCCCAACAATGGCTGGCAGCCAGATCGCCTGTTTGCGCAGGGGCGAAATGGGCATCATAAAGGGGTAAGCATTGAACACTTCTGGCCCATAGCGGGCATGAAAGGCCTCTTCCTGTGTGAGAGCAGGGGAGAACGTACTGGATTCGATACCCAAACCCGCTATGGCGATTCGTGGTAAAGTTGTTGCAGTAGCATTTGATTGAGAAAAACCGTGCGTAAAGGCAGAAAAACAGGCAAGAAGCCCCAGGAAGATATGTTTCATACCCCCAAGTTAATCGTTTTTCCAGCTCATCCTATTGGTTTGCCAGTTGCCGCTGAGCAAGAATAGAAAGTACAGAAGGGGCACGTCGTCGGGCAATTTCAATCTGAGTTTGATCGGCCATGACAATGTAATTCGTATCTCTTGAATTTTCTGCTGGTTTGCAGGACGAAATATATGCCTGATTGATAAGTGTTTTTTTATGAACGCGTAGAAATGTAGGCCATTGATCCGCAAACCATTTTAATGTTCGGCAAGAAAGGATAACGGCTCCATTTGCCATGTGTAAATAACAATAATTAATGTTTCCTGTGAGATAAAGCACTGTCTGCGGGTCGTAATGATGCTCTCCGCGTTTGCCGAGAAGTCGTTTCATGGTTTTGTTGAGTTTGGTGGATAATCTCTTTGAAAGCAAACCAACTAGTACGTGCAATTTATTGATCCTACTTTTTACTGGAAAAGTAATATACTAAAAAAGGCCATAAATATGGCATGAAGCGACTAATACATCAATTTTTTTCTTTTAAATGGTAGGTGGATGGATAACTAAAAAGTTTAAACCTATAAGGTCTGCTGTACGACCTAAAGCTATGTAGTGTATAGCGACATTTAGTTTAGTATTTTTGTTCTTTGACAAGACGGTTAACATGTATGGGACGCGCCATTGAAATGGGCCAGCGAGAGCAACTTATGGCCCTTAAACAAAAAGGACTTAGTCTGGCGACAATCGCTCAGCAACTCGACCTGCCTTTTGCTACAGTACGTAATCTGTCTGCTCGCTATAGGAGGCAGGGACATTTACAGGTTGGCTACGCCAACTGCGGCCCTAAACAACGGCGGAGCGAAGGACTTCTGGAGCGAGCTAGTCTGTGGCTCAAACGCCATCATCCTACCTGGGGAGCACCCCTGATTCACCAGCAACTGCTTCAACGCTACGGACCCCAGCGAACGCCTTCGGTACGTACCCTCCAGCGATGGTTTCGCCAGCAACACCTTACCAAGCCCCGCCAGCAGCCAGTCCAAGTTCATATTGGACAAGCGAAGGCGGTTCATAATATTTGGCAGGTGGATGCCAAAGAGAACTTAACCCTGGTCGACGGGCAGCCAGCCTGTTACCTAACGATCACCGACGAACACAGCGGAGCCGGTCTGGAAGCGTTGGTTTTCCCCCCACAAACGCATTAGCCAAGTGCCCCTTGAGCAAGTCCGTCAACGACTCATTGAGACGTTTGCCCGCTGGGGTAAGCCGGGGGCCATGCGCGTCGATAATGGCTTACCGCTAGGTGCCCCTTCGGGCCAACTTACCCCTGTCTTGGCCCTATGGCTCATTGGGATTGATGTGGATATGATTTGGAACAAGCCCCACTGCCCCCAACAAAACGGGCGCGTCGAGAAAATGCAGGACACCACAGCTCGCTGGGCTGAGATCAATAAAGCCGCCGATCTGACTGATTTGCAGCTACGCTTGCAAGCTAGCCTGGTTCTACAGCGAACTCGTTATCCCGTGCATCGGCTGGCAGGCAAAAGCCGACTGGCCGCTTATCCTACTTTGGAAACAAGTCGTCGAGCTTACAGCCCAGCCGACTTCTCCATTGAGCGTGTGTACTGTTTTCTGATGCCTAAACTTTATACACGAAAAGTCTCCGTGAGTGGGCAAATCGTCCATTTTGGCAAGGTTTACAGTGTGGGCTTATCCTTTGGCCATCAGTGGGTTCAGCTACGGCTGAGAGCTGATGGCCAAAGCTGGCAGGTTCTCTCTGACTACAAGGTGGTCAAAGAACTAGCGGCCACCACTCTGACTGAGCAATGCATCCAAAAGTTAACCGTCTTTCAAAGAACAAAACACCAAACTTAATGGCGCGAGCTTTGATCAATCTTTATGGCGTACAGCAGGTTTCAAAAACCTTATAGGTTTGTAGTCAATAAGTTAAATCTCATTACTATCGGGCTCAGTGTGGCATAGTACCTCCGCCTAGTTGGTCGACTACCTCATTGATACGGCGTCGACCAATGGGAAGCCGGACGCCATTGCCCATAATGAGGTAAGCCGTGATTGTTGAAACCAGTACGCAGCGGTGAACATGCCGGGGGTTAATAAGACTGCCCTTGTGAATTCGAATAAACTGCGGCCACCGATCGCTGTACCATTTTAAAGTTCTGCTGGAAAGTACTTGTTCGCCATTCTGAAGGTAGACAAACGAGTAATTTACATCACCGATTAAGTACAGAATATCGTCTGGGTCAAAATTGTGTTGAAGCTGGGCAGCCGCCAATCGTTTCATTGGATCAATAGTATGGGATAGATGCCCAAAAATATTGAGGCTAAACTAAATATAATAATATTTTGATCGAAAATAATTAATACTAATAAAATGTGCCTATAAATAGTATTTTGTATAATTGATAGTTTATTGGAATGTTGAATAAGAACACAAATTAAATGGCTATGTTCTCATAATGAGGCAATTGTAGAGTATACTATTTAGTAGCGTTAAAGTTTCGCCGTTTAATAAATTCAAAAGGCTAAATGCCCGTTACCTCGCTAATCATGGCTATTATTGCATAAGCAGAATAGAGAAGTAGCCTATGTCAATTATACTTATTGAAACATTGGCAATTTATAAGTAAACGGAATAGATTATATTGAGACTGTGCGTTAGTGCGCTATCAGCCTTAGGCTTAGTCCAGGAAATGTGTATTTTGATTTGCTTTTGTATCTGTTTAATGTAGTTTGAAATTTTCATATTACTTTTGTTTGACTATTGTTAATTAACTAGCTATCTGCATCCTATGAAACACATCGACCTTACGTACAAATTGATTGAAATCCCCTTATACCTATTTTGTAAACATACGACAAAAACGGTTCTTTTTGACTAATGCAAAGACCGTAAGTAAACCTATTATCTATTTATAAGTACTAACTATTATTTTTAGAGAGTCTCTAAAAGTATGAATTATCTTGGAAAAATCATAAGTGGATGTTTAGCCTGTCGTAGATCTTCTAGGTGGGTTGTTCTCAACACACACCCATAAATCTGACAACTTAAATCGGAATGATTTTTTAACTCACCTACTCAATTGCATAGCCTTTCCAGAATCAATCAGATGATAGGTGTTTATATAAATGAACATATTTTCATTATAGGCAAATTGTGTAGCTCGTAATTTTTTGACCTGTATAGCTAGTGGGTGTCTTTTTCTTTTAATCAGTTTAAACCAAATTTCTTTTCATATCACAACCTTATCAAGATTTTTACATGAGAACTGCAAAATCAAACATCAGGGTACTTTTTTACGGTCTTTGCGTGGCAGCCGCCATGTACAACTGTAAGACAAAAGATGTCGATTCTCTGACGCCGTTTACCTACACGTTCAAAGGAATCGATAATGTTACGCTACCAACAGTAACGCCAACGGCTCCGGCGGCTGTGTCGGTAACCGCTGGTTCTGTAGCCATGCCGGCACAGGCTGCAGCGGTTGCCTCAGGACTAGCCAGTATGACAGCCACAGGTACCGTACCAGCTGCTGTACAACAGGCTTCTGCTGATATGGCCAAAGCTGTTTCTGCGGATAAGGCAGCCGCCTTAAATGCCGCCATTACGCCAGCGGTACTGGCTAGCATAGCCAGCACGGGGCAATGGCCTGATAATTTAAAAGCTGATGTTACGGCTTTAACGAGTAATGCCGCTCTACAAGCTTACCTGCCTAAAATGACAGCGCCAACGGTCAACGGTAAATCAGTAGGTGGTCGTACAGCAGCCCCAGCTACGGTGGCTACCGTTAATACGACGAATGATGCCGGTACCGATGCTTGTAAGGCAGCTGCCAATACCGCCTTCAATACCGCAAAGGCTAATCTGGATGCCCAGGTTGCTCCCTTAAAAGCCCCCATCACAGCGGCTTATGATGCGAACGTAGCGGCTGCCAATGCCGCAGTGGCTAGCTGTCAGGCGGCTGCGCCAACGTATAGCGCAGAAATTGCTGCTGCCCAAAGCTCATTAGCTACTACCTTGGCAGCCTTAGATGCTGCCCGGACAATTCTGGGTGAAACAAGCTATACACTGCAGGTTACATTAGCCAATGTAACAGCAGCTCAAACGATGGCACTTTACAAAGCATTAGCAACGGCTTCGTCGACGGTTTGTACGCTGACGAAAGACGCTAAAATTGCGGCTGCTGGTGTAGCTCGTGACGCCGATTTAGCCCGCGTAACGGGAAACTACAATTCAGCACTGGCTAGCCTGACGACTGCGCTTAATACCGCAATCGCTAGTTGCCACAACCAGGGCGGACGGAAAAGCGCTGACGGAAATTAATTCCCTTTTGGCTCGCACCTGTTCTTCGATTTAACCTTCATTATGCCAAACCTCATGAACAAGAAATATCTTTTCCTATCAGTTATTGCCCTGGCTGGTACCCTATCGACACGATCGGCTCAGGCACAAGTTAACCTGAAGAGTATCAGCGTTGGTGCCAGCTACTGGAAACCCTCGCTGGATTATTGGAATGACCGATCTATGTTGACCAGCTATAATGCTGGTGCAGGCGCGAAACTCAATGGAACGGTTATGCCAACAGCCGCCCTTGAAATAGGCCTTACAAAAGGACTGTCTATCGGTGGCCGGGTGGGTTACTGGAAACAGTCTGTTTCTAGTGATCTGAGTATTGCGGGCATCAATCGGAACGAAAAATTTACGCTGTCTATAATTCCCGTTTCGCTTGATCTGAAGTACACCTTTGAAGGCAAGACTGCTGGCGATGAAACTGCTAAAAAACCGTTCCTGACTCCCTACATTGGGGTGAGTGTGGCTCGTTATTTCATTAACGACAAATTCGATCGTACGGTTGTGAATAACACAGGTTCTGTTAGCGAAACGCAGGCTGGTAACAACTATGGTGTACAGGTGTTTGTTGGCGCAGAGAAGCAACTCGTCAAAAAACTGTACTTAGGGCTTGATGTACGTTACCACTTAGGTAGCTACAACCAGGTCGTGAAGTCCGCAGAATCAACCAGCACAACCAGTACAACCGAGAAAGTAAGCTTGAATGGTTTAGAAGCTGGCCTTTCGCTGCGCGTTAAATTTAAGTAATCAACGCATCACAACTACGTTCTAAACTGCCTTGTTAGTATTTAGAACGTAGTTGTGATGGACTGTTAATCGGTATCCAAAACGGCACTATTAGGATAACGTATAGACTAAACGTTCAGCTATTCAATGCTACAGTGGACCGGTAAAAAGGTTTTTGGAATAGGGCTAATGCTCTTCAGCTTCGGTCAGCCGATTCTAGTTCGAGCGCAGGTGAATATTTCGGGTAAAGCTGGACTTATGTATATCCCAACAGCGAGGGTACTTGATGAAGGAATAATACATGTTGGTGTAAGCTATAATCCCATTAATTATGCATTTAGGTTTAATCCGAATATAGATCCCAGAATTAAAACCCGAAATTCTGAAAATATTTATTATGTAAATCTTGTTGTACTGCCTAGGCTTGAATTAAATATAAATCTTTTAAGGCCAAATGGTGAAATATCTTTTAATGATAGAGGGGTTGGTGATCGCCAGATTGATGTGAAATATTTGTTATTGACTGAAAAGAAAAAACGCCCTGCACTAGCTTTGATCTTGTCAATGCCCTTTGGTATCGATAATTCGCTTATTACGAATGCCCTGGTCGCTACCAAAACTATCCAATTGACTAAGACAATTGATGCAGAAGTTACTCTTGGAACAGGGACACCTTATCATATTGCTCGAGAGGATATTAAGAATGATCAGAATTCAGGAATATTTTCAGGTTTTATGCTTAGTAATGATCCTAAACGCTATTTAACAGGGCCTTTTGGAGGTATTAATATTCGAGTGAACAAGAAAGCAGGTGTTATGGTTGAATGGGATTCGCATCATCTGAATTTAGGTGCCTATACAACCTTGTTTAAACATTGGACGCTACAAGGTGGTGTTCTGAATTTTGATCAGGTAACCCTTGGTACTTCCTATGCATTTTCACTGTTCAAATTACCTAAACGAGTGTCGGGTATACCTGTAGAATAACCAAGTTAATTGTGCTTAAAACGCTATCGATTATATTTCCATTTGCTTTTGTTCAGCTGTGTTTTAGCCAGTCACCCATAAATCGTACCCTGAACAACTATGAAAATGTAACGATCGACAGTAGTAACCATCAAGTCTATTACGAGCAGCGTTTGTACCGAAACCCAATGGTTGGTATCCTGGAGTTGAAACAAGTGTTGTCTACCAATCAGGTAACTGATTTTGTTCCACTTTATCAAGGAGTACCTATTGCCCGGTATAAACTGGATTCACAACTTAAAACAACGACCTTATCGCGTAAAGAACGGGCCGATTTTGCTAAATCACAGCCATTTAACGCCAGACGCTATAAGTTTGATTTTCGAATACAGCCCGATTTTAAAGTCAATTTTGGCTACCGGGAACAAGTGGTGCAGAGTAAGACAAATATACTTTTACAGAGTCAGCTGTACCTAAATCGAGGATTAGTATTAAACTGGGGCATACTGTTTCCGATTGTCAATGATCTGGATAATCAATCCTTAAATATTCGTCCGGCGCCAATTTTTCTGAATCAATTTCTGGCGCTCGACCAGGCAAATTATTTAAGTCTGTCAGCCGGTTTTTTTTATAACGATAGCTATGGATTCAATGGGCAATATCGCCACATGGATCTGACTAAAAACTGGTCGTTTGGTTTTGAAGCAGGATTGACCGGTTTTTATTTTTTTCCAAACAATGGGTTGTATTATCAACCCTTAGACGAATTGATGTTACTAACCGATGTTGCGTATCGAATTCCGTCCCGAGATATTACACTAAAGTTATCCGGTGGACAGTATTTATATGAAGATCGGGGTGTACGACTGGATTTTATACGCCAGTTTACCAATGTAGAGATTGGCTTTTTTGCTACAGCAACCAGGAATGGCTCGACAGGAGGATTTAATTTCGCTGTTCCCATTCCGCCAGGACGCATTGTACAAGGTCAGCGCGTTCGTTTGCGGAGTACAGAGGAGTTTCGGTATGAGTATAATTACACAAGAGGGTATCGGATTGCTGAACGCTACAAGGCAGGAAATCAATTAGATGCCCTATTACGGCAGTATCACCAGAGTTATTTACAGAATCAAGTACGATTAGTTAATTGAAATTGAATTATGAATGTTGGCTTATTGCAAACTAAAGCAGGATATTGGATTATTGGATTATGCCTATGCCTGTCGGGTTGCATTTCCAGTAAAGAACTAGTCCTTTATCAGGCCACTGGCTTAGGGAAAGATACTTTGGCACTTGCTCCTCGGTTTATCCCAACAATTAAAGCAGGGGATGTACTGTCTGTACAGGTGAGTAGTCTTAGTCCCGAAGCAACCACTTTCTTTAATCCCTATGCAGCCATTACAATTGCAGAGAGAGGAGGGACGCCACAGATGGTCACGCCAACAACTCCCATGCCTTACACACCAGGCTATGTAGTCAGTGAAGAGGGGAAGATTGAGCTTCCGCTGATCGGTCTACAAACGGTTCAGGGATTGACGAGTACACAGGCAGCTGCCTTAATTCGTCAGAAATTGCTTGAATACCTAAAGGAACCGACCGTAAACGTGCGTAATCTAAACTTCCAGATTGCAGTATCTGGGGAAGTAGCTCGCCCATCTCTCTTCTCTATTCCCAATGGTGAGATTTCATTACCTGCTGCCTTAGGGCTAGCCGGAGATATTACAATCTATGGTCGCCGAGATAATGTATTGGTTATCCGGGAAGAAAATGGACAACGAACGTTCAATCGAGTTGATTTAACCAAGCGCGATGTCTTTCAATCACCTTATTACTATCTACACCCCAATGATGTCGTTTATATCGAACCCGGAAAGGCACGGATTACAAATGCCGACCGGACTTACCAACTTTTGCCAATTGTTATTAGTGCTTTATCCTTTGTCGCCATTATTGTCAGCCGGTTTTAACAGCACATTACTATGACTACAAATCCATATACACCCTATCAGGCTTACGAGATAGAGCCACAGTTAAATATGCGCGCGATGCTCATGCGGTATGTGCGCAACTGGCCCTGGTTTGTGCTGACGTTGATTCTGGCCTTAGCCGCTGCTTATGTCTATTTATTGTATCAACCTCCTGTTTATAAAGTACAGGCTAGTGTACTGGTTAAAGACGAGAAAAAAGGTATTTCAGGCGAAAGTCTGATGAAAGAGATGGACATCTTTACGGAAAGTAAAGTAGTTGAGAATGAACAAGAGATACTTAAGTCCTATACCTTGATGGACCGCGTAGTCAACAATTTAGGCCTTGATGTTCGCTATTATCAATCTACCAACACGTTTAATAAAGAAATTTATACCGAATCACCTATTCGTTTGTTGGTCGAGAAGCCAACATCTGAACTGTATGCTGAAAAACTAGAATTTACGTTTCAGGATGGCAAAACGATCTTTCTAAATGGGAAACCTTATCCCATTAATCAAAGCATCAAAACACCCTTTGGGCAATTACGAATATTCCCCAGGAAGGCACTAAACAAAACCGTTGCGCCGGTAATCGCTATGGTATTAAGTCGCACTGAGACTGTTGAGGATTATTTAAAAAACCTGAAAGTTGAGCCAACGGCAAAACAATCTACAGTACTAGCAATGAGTCTGGATGAAACTGTGCCGGATAAAGGAGAAGCTATCTTAAATCAGTTGATTAATGAGTATAACAAAGAGGCCATTGTCGATAAAAATAAAGAAGCTAGTAATACGCTTAATTTCATTGAAAATCGACTAGCACTGATTTCCGGGGAATTATCCACTGTCGAGAAGGAAGTTGAGCTCTATAAATCAACCCAGGGGATTACCGATTTAAGTTTACAGGCACAAGCTTTTTTAACAACTGTGAAGGAAAATGATACACAGTTGAACGAAGTCAATCTCCGGCTAGGAGCTTTAACCGACATTGAAAAGTATATACAAAATAAGTCAGGCGAAAAAGGGATTGCACCAGCGACCATGGGGTTGAGCGACCCAATTCTAACAGGACTACTGACAAAAATGGCCGAACTAGAAATGAAGCGTGAAGAAGTGTCACGAACTATGTCGCCCAATAACCCATTACTTCAATCGCTCGACAGTCAATTACGGACAATGAAAGCCAGTACGAATGAAAACGTACAAACCATTCGCCAACAATTGATTAGCAATCGTGAGCAGCTCCTGGCGAATAACAAACGGTTAGAGGGAGTTATAAAAACAGTGCCCGGTAAAGAACGGGCTTTATTAAATATTACCCGGCAACAGGCCATTAAAAACGCTCTGTATACCTATTTATTACAAAAGCGGGAAGAAACGGCCTTATCGGCAGCTTCGACAGTTTCAGATAGCCGAACGGTTGATGCAGCGCGTACAGGCAGTAAGCCTATCAAACCGATAAAAATAATGATTTTTGCTTTATTTGCTGTTTTTGGTCTATTTGTACCAATAGGTGTTATTTCGGCAAAGGATGCATTGAATAATCGGGTTTTACGTCGTTCTGATGTTGAAGATGCAACGCAGGTGCCTATTCTGGGTGAGATCGTGAAAGGGCGGCAATTAGGTACCGATAGTTTTGTCTTTAAACCACGTATGCAATCGGTCATTGGTGAGCAGATTCGGGCATTACGGACAAACCTACAGTTTCTGCGAAGTGATCCGCAAAAGAGCCAGGTCTTATTATTTACCTCCAGTATCAGTGGTGAAGGCAAATCGTTTGTATCACTCAACTTGGGCGCTAGTTTAGCGCTTGTAGGCAAAACGACCGTTATTCTGGAGATGGATATGCGCAAGCCTAAGCTACACAAGAGCTTACATATGGAAAACCGAGCCGGATTGAGTAATTACTTAATTGGTGGGGCTACGATTGACGAATTATTGCAGCCAATTGTAGGCTATGATAATTACTTTATCATTACCTCAGGCCCTATACCGCCAAATCCTGCCGAATTATTAAGCTCGCCCTTCTTAACACAGTTATTTGACGAGTTAAAAGCTCGATTTGACTATGTGCTAGTCGATTCGCCACCTGTTGGCTTGGTGACAGATTCTCAATTGATTGCCCCATATGCCGATGCGACCATGTTTTTAGTACGGCACGACCACACGCCTAAAAACTATATTAAAATGGTTGACACCTTATTTAAAGAACACCGCTTCCAGAAGTTGAGTATTATTTTAAATGGGGTTGGTGAAGGTGAATCATACTATTATAACTACAGTTACGGCGACTATTATGGTGGCTCTGATAAAAAGCAACGTTTAGATAGCGGTGCATAGGTATTAAACAAATTTATTAATCACAGAGACACGGAGATTACGGAGTTTAAGTGATCTAAAACGATGTATGACTTCTACGTGTCTCTGTGATTAATAAAAAACTAAATCTGCTTAATTACAGAATAGTATCTATCCAAAATCAATCATACTATACCCAACTGGATGTAAACTTTAGAGGTATGCTAAGTCTTGACTCCCACTATAAAACCTTATACGTGTATGCTGAACCACGGACCCGTCGTAATGAAATTACTTATCAGCAATTAGGAAAACGTATATTTGATATTTGCTTTTCGTTACTCGTCACAATTTTTGTATTGTCCTGGTTAATTCCAATCATAGGACTGCTTATCTCTATAGGATCACGGGGGCCAATATTGTACATCCAGAAACGAACAGGCTATCGGGGTAGCTGGTTTTATTGTCTGAAATTCCGTACCATGACTTATAACCCACAGGCAAGTTTTCATCAGGCCACAAAGAATGATAACCGTGTGACATCCGTTGGTAAATTTCTGCGGAAAACAAATTTGGATGAAATGCCTCAATTCTTAAATGTATTAATTGGTGATATGAGTATCGTTGGCCCTCGACCACATGCTTTACAACATAGTGCCCAATTTTGGAATAGTATGCCAGAATACAGAAAACGATACAGAGTAAAACCTGGAATAACAGGCTTGGCTCAAGTACGTGGTTGTCGAGGTGAAACGGATCAATTAATGAAAATGCAACATCGTGTGAAATATGACAGATTTTATAATAGAAAAAAAACGCCTTGCCTAGATGTATGGATTTGCTGGTTGACAGTGAAAGCTATGATGACTGGTAATAAAAATGCTTGGTAATTATGAAGTGTAGTATTATTATAAGAGCCTTTAATGAGGAAAAACATATTGGTAAGCTACTAGATGGTATTATTCATCAGGAATCTCAACATGAAGTAGAAATTATCTTAGTTGATTCCGGCTCGACCGATAATACAATACAAATAGCTGAGCAAAAAGGCGCTCAGGTTGTCAAAATTCGCCCGGAAGAATTCTCTTTTGGTCGTGCACTCAATTTTGGTTGTCAGCGTTCAACTGGCGACATTCTACTTTTTGCCAGTGCTCACATTTACCCAGTTTATACAAATTGGATAGAGCAGATGCTTATTCCCTTTGAAGATACTAAGGTTGGATTGACATATGGGCGTCAAATTGGGAATCAACTTAGCAAATTCTCTGAGCGACAATTATTTGCAAAATGGTTTCCTACTGTTTCCAATTACAACCAATCAATCCCATTTTGTAATAATGCCAACACGGCTATCCGGCGCTCACTTTGGGAACAGATTAATTATGACGAGTCATTGACTGGGCTAGAAGATCTTCATTGGGCAGCTATTATTCAACAACAAGGACATCGAATTGCCTATGAAGCTGATGCCGTAATTGTTCATGTACATGAAGAAACTCCTCGTAAGATTTTTAACCGTTATTATCGAGAAGCTATCGCTTTTAAACGTATTAAGCCGAGTGCCCAATTTAATCTTCTGGAACTTCGCTTATTTATCCGTTTCGAATATTCTGAGTGATTATATAGCAGCAATACAGGAAGGCGTTTTTTGGTTAAATTTTCTTGATATTCCAATATTTCGAATATTACAATTCTGGGGCACCTACCAAGGCTACCGCTTCGTAGGTACGCTTGATCGCACGTTACGTGAGCGCTTCTATTACCCGAATGAGTTTTTCCGGCGTGAGAAAGTTACACGCACCATTCAGCCGTTCATGAAACAAATTGCTTATGATTAATGGAGATCCTATAGATATTTCGGTTACCTTATGCCCTTCGTTGCCAACCTGGCCAGGTAGTATAGGTGTACAGACCAGGTCGTTGCATACTATTGGACCTAATTCAGATGCGAATGTTAGTCGATTAGATATGGATGTACATACAGGTACACATCTTGACGCCCCCTTACATTTTGTCAACAATGGTGCCGATACATCTTCTTTTTTATTGACGACTCTGATTGGCGCATGCCGAGTTGTATCTATCCCAGACACAGATACAATTACCCGTGAATTATTGGAACATCATGTAGGAGCAGATGTTCCCAAGAGACTCTTACTACGTACAGATAATTCTCTCTCTAATTGGGAAGCAAAGCCATTTCGAGAATCATTTACAGCACTTGCTGCTGATGCTGCTGAATGGATTGTAGAAAAACAAATTCAACTAGTAGGTATTGACTATCTATCAATTCAACGATATGCCGATTCGCCAGCAACGCACCAAATTCTATTGCGCAATCGAATTATTATCTTGGAAGGTATTTATCTTGGGCATGTAGAGCCCAATACATATCAGTTGATATGCTTGCCTTTGAAGGTTCAGGGTATTGAAGGTGTTCCCTGTCGAGCTATATTATATCAGAATTAATAATTATTACTAAATATAGATATGTCATATTCCGTTGCTGCTATTGTTCCCATGCGCCATTCCAGCGAGAGAGTACCAGGGAAAAATTACAGAGATTTTGCTGGTAAACCCCTTTTTCATCGAATCATTGATACATTACTGGAATGCCCGTCGATTACAAAAATTGTAATCGATACAGATAGTCCTACGGTCATTGAACAGGCTCAAGTTCATTACCCCACTATTACAGTTCTGGAGCGGCCAGAACATTTACGTGATGGGGCTATTCCAATGAATAACGTTCTGCTAAATACCTGTGAGCAAATTCCAGCTGACTTTTATCTACAAACTCATAGTACGAACCCATTGCTGTCAGCAGAAACTGTTGAAAAAGGAGTTAAACAATTCCTGAACCAATATCCTATATACGATACGCTATTTGGCGTAACTCGAATGCAGACAAGGCTTTGGGACCAATTAGCTAGGGCAATCAATCATAACGCAAATATTCTGCTCCGAACCCAGGATTTGCCGCCTGTATATATGGAAAACTCCTGTATGTACATCTTCAAAAAAGAAACGCTTATACAAAAAGGCAATCGAATTGGTGATCGACCTTACATGTATGAAATAGCTGAAATTGAAGCACAGGATATTGATGTTGAATTAAATTTTAAAGTTGCTGAATTCCTCTTTACTGAACTTTATCCTGAACTGGTAGTATGAAAGTCTTAATTACCTGCCCACCTATGCTTGGGCAACTTGCTGAATTTTTGCCTATTTTCGAAGAAGCTGGCATAGAAGTAATTGCTCCCAAGGTAATTCAAATTTTATCAGAAGAAGAACTTCTTGACCTTGTTCCAACTGTTGATGGTTGGATCATCGGGGATGATCAGGCAACAGAACAGATTTTTCGTGCTGGGAAAGCTGGAAAATTGAAAGCAGCTGTTAAATGGGGTATTGGCGTTGATAATGTTGATTTTAAGGCCTGTAAAGAGTTAGGAATCCCGATTATTAATACACCAATGATGTTTGGCGCTGAAGTGGCCACCATTGCTGTATCGTATGTTTTAGGTCTTGCTCGACAGACCTATTATATCGATCGTGAAGTTCGGGCAGGAAATTGGGTAAAACCAGCTGGGATGTCATTAGCGGGTCATACAGTCGCTTTAGTTGGATTCGGTGATATTGGAAAGGCTACAGCTCGATTTTTGAAAGCATTTGATATGCATATTAATGTATACGATCCTTTTGCTACCCGGACTGAAGCCGATGAGGAAGCATATCGTTTCCTGAATTTTCCGGAGGGGCTAGAGGCTGCCGATTTTGTTGTCACTACTTGTGCTCTGACTCATGCGACTAAGCACATGATCAATACCGAAACAATTCAATTAATGAAAGATGGTGTTCGTATTGTAAATGTTTCCAGAGGCCCTATCATTGAGGAAGCGGCTCTAATAGCTGCACTTAAAAATGGAAAAGTACATTCGGCAGGTCTCGACGTGTTTGAAATAGAACCGCTGCCAATGGAATCTGAACTTCGGCAGTTTGATCTGTGCATTTTCGGAACGCATAATGGTTCAAATACAATTCAGGGGGTTCGTCGCGCTAGCCACCAGGCTATTCGATCTATATTTAAGTTTTTAGAAATTGGTGTAAATGCTTAGCATATGAAAAAAGTCCTAATTACAGGAGTTTTAGGAGGTATAGGCAGCGCGCTTGCGCTAGCCTTTCGTGAAGCGGGCTATTATGTATACGGATTGGACGTTCAAAAATCAGACAACCATCAAGCTGATCAATTAATCCAGTTCGATTTACATCAATTTAGTTCAGATGAAGATTATCGAAATGAATGGAAGCATAATTTTTATATACTGATTCCTGAGGTTCATGTTTTGATCAACAATGCCGCAGTGCAGTTACTAGACAGTTTGTCAGATCTGAAATTAAGCGACTGGAATCATACAATGTCTGTTAACTTAACAGGCCCGTTATTACTTTCTCAGAATTTTTTAGATCAATTAGAAGATGTAAATGGCTGTATCATTAATATTGGCAGTATACATCAACAACTAACTAAAAGACGATTTATTAGTTATGCCACATCAAAAAGTGCACTAATTGGGTTAACGAGAGCCCTAGCCGTTGATTTAGAGGGCCGGGTTCGGGTGAATGCAATTAGTCCGGCGGCTATCGAAACAGACATGCTTTTAGCTGGATTTGACGGCAACCAAGGTGCATTAGATGAGTTACGAAAAATTCATCCAGTACAACGTATTGGTAGCCCGAAAGATGTAGCTAAAATGGCATTGTTTCTTGCTTCCGAAAACTCTGGTTTCATTCACGGAGCTAACTTGACACTTGATGGAGGCATAAGTTCTGTATTAAAGGATTTATAGAAACTACAAAAATCAAACTATAAATTGTTGTTTTTACTAAAATATTGATCAATCAAATCCATTGGAACTAACATCGCTGGGTACTTAACTCCAACCTAGCCTCATATGAATACTAAATATATAACCTATTTTATTAAGCTTTGGAATTCGCCCACTATAACGACTTGGGCGAGTTTCTTGTCAAAATCATTTAATGTGACAATAGTAATGCCACTTATATTAAGTCGCCTTACTACAGGCGATGTTAATTTATGGTATTTATATGCAACTGTAATAAGTTTACAAATTTTACTTGACGCTGGATTTGGTTCCGCTTTTGTGCGAGTTATAGCATATGGTACAGTAGGGTTTAATGATTTTACAAAACTTCAATCAGGAGTATTTTTATCCTCTGATGAAGATGGATTTAATGAATCATTTATTACTACAGTTTACCATCTAATGATGAAAGTGTACAAGTTACTTTGCTTAATTGGCCTGTTAATACTAATCACTGTAGGTTCATGGGCTTTTATGCATCCTATTCAAGAATCTAGTCAAGCAAAATTAGGTTGGCTAACATGGGGAATGTTTTCGATTACTTTTCCTATTATATTATGGGGAAATGTATACTTAAATTTACTACAAGGCACTCATAATGTGCCTCTTGTTCGTAGATGGGATACATTATTTAATCTAATAAGTTCGGCATCATGTATTATACTACTTATAATATATCCTAATGTATATATATTAGTAATAGTGACGCAATTTTGGATGTTGGTGGCAGTATATCGAAACTACCGACTGGTAGCTAATAAGTATCCCTTTTTGAAACAAAATCTTCCTGATACCGATAAGATGAATGAAATTCGAAAGAATGTAGTTCCAAGTGCGTTAAAAAGTGGGCTTGGTCTAATAATGTCTCAAGGAATCATCCAATTATCTGGATTCGTCTATGCCCAACTAGCAACACCAGCAGCCTTAGCATCTTATTTATTAGGACTTAATCTTATTCAAGCGATTCGTAATTTTGCGCAAGCACCTTTTTATAGTCGATTACCAGAGTTAGCTGCCTATACTGGAAAAGGCGATATTGATCAGTTGAAAAATGTGGCTCGTCGAAATATGTTCAGAGTTTATTTAATTTTTTCAATAGGTTTTTTCTCAGTTACATTTTTACATGAACCGCTGTTTAAATTAATTCACTCTAATATAGTATTTCCTGATCCACGCTTGTGGGGATTAATGGGATTAGCTTTTCTAGTTGATAGATATGGTGCAATGCATTTACAAGTTTATAGCACAACAAATCATATTATTTGGCATACACTTAATGGAATAACCGGAGTCCTAATGATAGGTTTATCTATTTTCTTATATCCATTTATGGCGATATATGCGCTACCAGTTAGTATGCTATCTGCATATGTGCTTTGTTATTCATGGTATGCTCCATACAAATCTTATAAATTCATAAAAACTTCTTTTTTTCAATATGAATGGAATACTTTTTTGCCATTTATACTTATACTAATACTATTCACATTCTTCACTTAAAGAAGTATTAATTTAATTTATAATAATCTAAGAAAAATGACTGCGAAATTACTAATTAATCAAATTATTGAAGGGTTAAGAACTTTTCTTTTTAGAGAAAATAATAAACCTGAGTCAATTAAAATATTGACAGGAATTAATGATACTAATCTTGATATTATTTCTCAAGAAGTTAAAAGAAGACTAAATTATTTCAATATAAATATTAATATTGAAGATATAGAAAAAATTAATATAAAAGACATGCTAAATTTTGAATTAATTGGTTTAGTTAATAATAAATCTATCTACAATAACCTTAGCAAAATAAAAAAAAATGATGTGTTTAAACTGAATTACAATAATTATTATTTGGACGGATGGGAGTATCATAAGCTTTTATCAAGAATGAATCAAGACATTGTTAAAGAGGGAATAATACATGGGAAACAAAAAATTAAAGAATTAAAACAAAAAAATAAAATTGATCAGGCTTATATATTTGGAACTGGACCCTCTTTGGAAAAAGCTATTGATAAAGAATGGAAAACAGGAATAAAGATTGTGAGCAATACCATAGTTAAAGATCTTGAGTTATGGGAACATATAAATCCTCAGTTTATTGTTGCAAGTGATGCTATATATCATTTTGGTATAAGTAAATTTTCTGAAGCTTTTAGAGAAGATTTGAAAAAATGTTTAAAAAATTCACAAGCTTATTTTGTGTATCCAGCTATTTTTCATATTTTTTGTTTAAGCATGTTTTCTGAGTTTAAAGACCGATTAATACCAATTCCTCATGGTAAAGTAAATACTATTCATCACGATTTATCAAAATTATATGAATTGCCAGATTTAGGAAATGTATTACCTCAGATACTGTTGCCATTGGCATGTACATTTAGTGTAAATATTGGTTTTTGGGGTTTTGATGGTAGGGCTCCTGATGATAAAATGTTTTGGAAAAATTCATCTAAACATTTTTATAATGAGCATGTAGAAGAATTGAAAGTATTACATCCTGCGTTTTTTGAAGAGCTTTTACCAAAAAAATCCCCAGAAACATATGTAAAAAGAGTTCATGGAGATGTTTTAGAAAGATTATTAACAATGGCTGAAAAAGATGGCTATAAATTTAATATGTTACATGCGTCATTTACTGAGACATTAAATAAAAGATTCAATGAAGCAGTTTAATAAAACTCGTTCTTTAAATAATAATAGCATCAATTTTAAATCATTGATGTTTATGGTTTATATTATACTTTTAATACCCACATGTAGGTTTGTTACTGAATTTCAAAATTCATTTTATTTGTTTGAATATACGTTATTGTTTGCATTACCTGCACTCAAAACTCTTTTACTTGATGTGAAATTTAGAAAAGTAGTATTTAAATATTCTACTGCCTTAATGTTTTTTTACATAATATATTTTACTACATTCTATTATAAAGAGGGGAAAATATTTAGTGGCTATTTAAATAGTTTTATTTTTATTTTTCATATTATCATAATAAGTTACTTTTTATATGAAAATGAATTTTTCTTTAAAAATAGCTTGGTGCTAGTCTTTAATATTCTAAGTATTTTTTTTGTTTTTATACCACACTATAAATATACGAATTCATTAACCTTGGGGAATTTTTATAATCTATTGGACGAAGTAGGTATATTTAATGGAACACTAGAAGCCCCTTCAATTGTCGCAATTTGCTTATTATTAAACTTTTTTGTACTAAAGAATACAAATAAGAAGAAATGGTTTTACTCTATTTGTATTTTATTTTCTATTTTCCAATTGTTGTTATTTAGCCGTCGTGGATTAATATTTAGCTCTTTAATAAGTATTATTTATGTGTATATAGTCTCAAGAAATAAGTTTAAGATATCTGTATATTGGCAAGGTGTGTTAATATTCGTGCCCTTTTTATGGAATATATTGTCTCCCGCATTAGTAATAATGCAAGAAATGGGCTTTTTCTCTATATTTACTACACGCAATGATCTAGACGAAATAAAAACAGCAACAGGTAGATTAATTGCTTGGCAAGAGATAATAAGTTTAATTTTATCATTTGATTCAAAATATATATTAGGATATTGGGGGGAGTTGCCTCAGAATTGGTTTTTGAATACTGAAGATGGTAGTAGATATGCACATGCCCACAATACTTTTTTGCAATTATTTGTTGAGGGAGGTTATATGTCTTTAATATTACTATCAATAATAATATTAAAATGTATTTCGAATATAAAAAAAATGGTTTCATTGAAAATTATATCGATGTGTTATTCTCCAATTCTCTTTACATTTTTTTTGACAATTAGTGGTACAGAGTCTCTATTAAGAGGAATATCGTTTTTAAATTTTTTTTTTATAATTATATATCTCTCTCTATGTTTTGAAGTTGAATATTTTGAACGAAGTTTTATAGATAAAACTGAATATAAAAAAAAATATGTAGACTATAAATATGATTTTATTAGAGAGTAATTATTTTTTTATTTTGTTAATAATTGATGTTTTCTTGAATGAAAATAAATAATTTCTGTTTTACTAAATAAGCCTTATTAAGACTATTACTTTATCTAGAGCTGTTTGTTGCTTAAATTTGTTAATTCATATTTCATGAAGTAAAAATATTCGACTAATTAATCTTTCTAATGGCCTGGTTGTTTTAATAGTACAGACCTCCATAGAGTAGGTGAACAATGATAAAATATGCTTTTAAGATAAAGTACAAAAATGTTGTTAAATATTCATGCACTAAAATTGTAACGGACTACATAGTCAGATTTTGAAGGGCATTTATTGTATTTGGCCACTTTGAGTATAGGTAATAGTTTCAAACAGCTTAAAGATTGAAGCATAAAAGAAGCACCAAATTGGTCTTTGTGGAGTATGCTTAATTTGAAAGAACAAAAATAGAATTTTACTAAATAGAAAATGAACAAGAAGATTGTATTTTATACTCAAATTTATTTTCTAGATGCTTCTCTAGAATATATTAAATTTGTTTCAAATTATTATAAAGTAAGTGTTTTTATTGAATTATATCCTGGATCGACTAAGGCTAACATATTTGATCTTGAAGCAGATTTAGAAAACTTTTCACCTATTACAAATTATAATGAAGTTAAATCTGATTGGAAGCTTGAACGTTTTGATGAATATTTAACAAAATGTGAATCTGTAAATTTTGTTATTTTTAAAAAAAAAACTGGTTTCAAAGCTTTTTTTGAATCGTTTTTGATGTCGAAAAAAATTATAAAAAAGTTTGAAGCAATAGCCCCAGATTATATTCATTTTGATGACTCATCAAATCGACAGTTTTTTTTATTGAAATTTATTTTACATAATCGTAAAATTTGTATTTTAAATGTACACGATCCTAAACCTCATAAGGGTGAATTCTATATTTTAAGGACAATTCATAGGTTCCTATTATTTACGGTTACAACTACTTTTGTGACTTTTTCTGAGTATTCAAAAAACCTTTTACATAAAGAAATCCGTAAGTCAAAAAAAATATTTAAACTTAAATTATCACCTTATAGTATATATAAATCTTTTATTTCAAAAGAAAATAATACGAACTACTGCTATGACATTGCTTTTGTAGGTAGGTTATCTCCTTATAAAGGTATAGATATTTTATTAGAAACTATCCAGTTACTTAAGCAAGAAAATAACTCTATTAAGGCTATTATTGCTGGAAAATCAGTTGAAGGATATAATATTAATCAACCACAATATTTATTCGATAATCTAAAGGTTATAGATAGACACCTTAATATTATTGAAATGGTTGAAATTATTGTAACATCAAAAATAGTTATTTGTCCCTACACAGAAGCAACGCAGAGCGGAGTCATTATGACAGCTCACGCACTTGGACGGCCGGTTATAGTTACGAATGTAGGTGGCTTACCTGAGTATATTTTGCAAAGTAAAAATGGAATAGTTCTGGCAAGTAATACTTGCGCAGAATTAGCCAATCAAATAAAATTATTATTGGAAAATAATAATTTTATTAGTATGATTACTTATTTAGAGAATGATAGTAAATCATTCACTACTAGAAATGATTTTAGTCATAATATTTCTACTATTGCAGAATTGTATGTTTAATGTTTACATAATTTAAGCTATGCCTTTCCTTTTCTTGTTAATTGTTCAAATTATTTATTCGTGTAATTCCTTTGCCCAACAAGTTGGCGATAGCTCAGTTGTAATTAGTCACAACAATCCCTTTTATTTTGAAAAAAATAAAAAATTATTTATTCCAATAGGAATCAATTTGTGTTGGCCTGAGACTAATGATAATTCTGAATTTAAAAGTATGGAAGATTATTTTCAGAAGTTATCTGCTAATAAAGGAAACTATGTTCGTATTTGGCTTAGCACACCATTTTGGGAGATTGAAAAAAAAACTCCTGGGAGTTATGATGAATCAAAAATTGATAGACTTAAAAAATTACTTTTATTAGCTCATAAATACAATATTTATATAATGTTTTGCTTACACCATTTTAGGAATATATCTTTAACCCAAAGAAGCTTTTACAATAAAGTAAATTATAGTAGTTTGTTTTCTAACATAAACGAATATTTTTCATTAGATACGGGGAAGGAATTGTATATTAAGCGTGCTTCTTTAATTTTAAATACATTTTCTTATGACTCTAATATTATTGCTTGGGAACTATGGAATGAAATTGACACAGTTGATGGGACTGTTTGGGAAGATTGGACTGCCTATATGCTTCAATATTTTTCTAATAATTTTCCTAAACTTTTATTTACCCAGAGTTTAGGAAGTTATGATGATGCTAGAAAAGAGAACACCTATAAAAACATTTTGTCTTTAAACCATAACAAAATTTCCCAAGTTCATAGATACTTGGATTCAGGTGCAAGATGGCCAGTAGTCCGTAGTTGTTTTATGGACTCCGTGTGTGGGCAGGCAATTTTTAATATACGGTCCTACCATATAAATAAGCCAGTCCTTCTTTCTGAAACTGGTGCTGTGGAGAAAAGTCATACTGGACCTTGGAAATATTATTTAAAAGATACTCTTGGAATTCTATTGCATGATATTTTATTTGCACCATATTTTTCTGGAGCTGCGGGGCCAGGTCATTCTTGGCATTGGGATCAATACATTAACAAATTAAATTTATGGTGGCATTTTAAACGATTCAATAATGTTATCCAAGTTTTTGATCCTATTAAAGAAAATGCGCAGCCTTATTCATTTACAGTTTCTGATTCTTTGGCTTTTTATGGTTTAAAAGGAAAAAACAATGAAATATTCTGGATTAGAGATCATGCATCTAATTGGAAAAGTGAAATTGTAGATAATTTACCTGCAAGAATAATCCACAACAGAATCGTTGATTTGCCCTCGAAGGATATTAAACTAGTTCAAGCGTACGACCCATGGACTGATAAGTGGACTAATATTTCAATACGTGATAATAAAATAATTCTACCTGATTTCAGGCGTTCATTAGTATTAAAGCTATCAAAGTATGAATAAATTATTAAATTCTTAAATTCTTAAATTCTTAGATAAAACATCATGTATTATGCCTTGTTTTATTATGTTAAATCATTAAAATATGCAAAAAAGTTTATAAACTATGAATATTTATTTCGCTACAGTAATTATATTTTATTATTATAATGTCTTATTGATTTTTTGTTATTGTCTAGACTTTAAAAAAGAATTTGTCTATTAAATTATAATATTAATGAAGATTTTTTGTTAAGACCTATAATATGTGGAAAGAGACTTACGTACCTGATTTATTTGAAATTTTAACGTTCATACAAACTAAATGATTAATACTGTACTTATAATTGCTACTAGTAGTAAAACAAGGGGGGGGGGTATCTGCTGTTATTAACGCTTATAAAGGATCAGATATTTGGAGAAATTGGAATATTTTATGGATTGAAACCCATATTGATAAGGGGCCATTAAAAAAAATCAGTTTTTTTCTAAAATCTTTTTGTCTTTACATTTACAAACTCCCTCAAGCCAAATTAGTTCATATTCATTTTAGTGAACCGATGTCTTTGATGCGTAAATTATTATTTTTTATAATAGCTAAGTTATTTCGGAAAAAAATTGTTGTTCATTTTCACTCTTTTAGTGTTGATACAACAATAAATAGTGATTTTTCTAATATTTATAAGTATGTTTTTCAAGGATCTGACTTTATATTCGTTTTATCTAAAAAATGGAAGTTGTGGATAGATGAGCGCTGGCCTGATCTAAAATTGAAAACGACTGTAATATATAACCCTTGTGACAATGTTGAGAATATTTTATTGCATAACAGAGAAAAAATAATCCTTTATGCAGGGACTATAAATTCTAGAAAAGGTTATGCAGACTTATTATCAGCATTTTCTCTTATTAAATCTAAGCATTCTAAATGGAAAATCATTTTTGCGGGTAATGGAGAGATAAAAGAAGGTATACAGTTAGCTAAGCAATTGAATATTCAAGAAAACGTTGAATTTGTAGGATGGGTTAGTGGGGCAAACAAAGATGCTCTTTTTAGGCGAGCATCTATTTTTTGTTTACCCAGTTATGCTGAAGGGTTACCAATGGCAGTATTAGATGCTTTCTCTTATGGACTTCCCATTATTACAACTCCCGTTGGAGGAATACCTGACTTTCTGGAAAATGGAAAAAATGCATTGATATTTTCCCCTGGAGATATTAATTCATTAGCTAATTGTATTAATACTTGTATTATTGATGATTCGTTAAGATTTAATCTTTCAAACAAATCTGTTGAATTGTCAAAAACTACATTTAATAAAAACGCTATTTTTGAAAAAATTAATTGTATATATAGTTCATTGTTATAGGTAAAAAAACGATAGGTTTTTATTTAATGTTTTATAATTTATTATACTCATAATCTTGAACTGATTAAAACGATTAGACAATTATGTTTATTCTTAGAGTTAAATTTGTTGAAAGGTAAGTTTGATTAATATGTAGCTAGTTTTTGAAGATGATATTTTAATAATATTTTAAAGATTAATTTATAAATATTATAATACTTTATACTTACTAACGCTGAGCTGCAGATATACAACTTGGTCTGATTTAGACTTTAATAACTTCTTATTAACAAAGTTTTAATATAATTTGACTTATAGCCCTATTATAGAGCTATAAGTTATTGACTTTTTTATTGTACTCAATGTTCCTTAGTGTATTTTTAATTAATAAAATAGCAGCGATCAATTTGTCTAATTTTAATATTGGACTCCTCTGGTAGAAATTAATTTAGGTGTCTTTAAGTAGATTGGAATTACAATAATATTTGACAAGTCATATTTGTTTTTATCCAAATGATTATTATTATAATTCCATACATATGATTTATTAAATGGTATTAAAATGTATATTAATGTTTATGTAAATTTTTACGTTACCTTTCGGGTCTAACATTTAATTTACTTTGAATCATTTAGGCCTTTATGTAAGACATTTTCGAATTGTATTTTAATTTTTATAGTGTTAATATAATGTTTTGTATTATTTATCGTTGGAGCTTCTTTAATTTAAGAGAATTTTAACTGATATTCGTGTGCCAAAGCCCCTTATTATAATATTATTATTAGTTTCGCATATGCTTTGAAATTGTAATGTAATATGTTTTTTGAAAAATTGATATATTAATAAATGCCATTGATAAAGTACTTAAAGGTATGTTGATAAAAGAACCTTCACTTAATACTTACGTTAGGCCAAAAGCTATGAAAGTGATTAGCCTTAATATTACATTAGGATCTTACAGTCATGTGCAAGATTGGATTTTAGCTGCTGCACACCGAAGAGAATCTCGAACTGTTTGTTTTGCTAATGTTCATATGGTGATTGAGGCTAAGCACAAGCCCAAGGTGGCAGATGCAGTTAACAGTTCAGATTGGATTTTGCCTGATGGTTTACCACTTACATGGGCGATGCGCTTGCTATATTTAATTCGGCAAGACAGAATTACGGGTATGGATATGCTGCCTAGCTTGCTAGAGCGAGCAGCTAAAGAAGATTTAGCTATTTTTTTATACGGCTCTACTTCGGACGTATTGAAACGAAGTGTAGAAAAATGTAAATTCTTGTTTCCTGGAGTAAATATTGTTGGGACTTATTCACCACCATTTAGGGAGTTGACCGTAGAAGAAGAAAATAGTGTTATTTCTACAATTTCTCACTCAGGGGCACAATTAGTATTTGTTGCACTTGGATGTCCAAAACAAGAACTTTGGATAAATAACATGCGCGGACGTATTCCTGCAGTTTTACTAGCTATAGGAGGTGCTTTACCTGTATTAGCTGGAGATGTGACTCGAGCTCCGAGTTGGATGCAAAAAATGGGTTTAGAATGGTTCTTCCGGCTCATGCAAGAACCAAAGCGTTTGTTCAAACGCTATGCTGTGACAAATAGTTTATATGTTTGGTACATGGGCCAACAATTGATTATCCGGTTACTATCACTCGCAAAATTTAGCTAATGGGATAATTTAATGATTTATTTCCTTTGAATTAAAATAAATATTTGTAAATAGTAAATTAAAAAAGAGTTGTGAAAAAAGTGTGTGTAAGTCCACTAGGAAGGCATATATTATTTAATAGCTATAACATGAATATGTTTTTGAATAGGCATTGTAAAGCTAATACGTTCCCCTGTATTTGGTGAAATAAGTGATACAGAGCTAGTATTAGCATAACGATCGAATTCAATTCGACCGGCTGATATAGTGCCACTTCCATTTTGCCTACCATAATACCAGGTATTATTATATTTTGTTCCATCTACAATAGACTCGACCGTAAATTTCTCACCTACACAAGTAGTGAGATAGCCAAGCTGAGACGTGCCAACTTTTTCCAAAAAATAATATGTCTGGGGATTTTCACCGACAAATACAGATAAAGTTCCAGATACAGGGGCAGAAGAAACAACTCCGTTGATCGTATAAGATGCTACTCCCGTAAGTTTATAATCGCCAGCTGTAGGGGCAGCCGGGTCTTTTTGAATAATTAATTCGCTGCTACAACTTGCTAGTAGTAGAGCTAGTAGGGGGGCGATGAAAAAAAAGTAGAGGTTACGTGATGAAGACATAGTACGGTTGTATAGGTAAAGTACAATTACAAATTTAATGTAGTTACACGAGAAATAGAGGCTTAGTTGAGTATTTATAATAAAAATTTAACAATAATTAGTTGGAGGTAACTAACATACTATCAGGAGGATATAGTATATTAACGTATGGGTAATTACTTAAGCTTTGTATGACCTTTAGATTACGGTTTTTAGATAAAGTCACAAACGAAAAATCATAAATGATAAAATGAACTTCTTTTGTGTGCTATCCTGTGTGAAGTGATGATTGTACCTGTTCGGTTGTTTATTGCTGATTTGGTAAAAAGGAGTGGTGAAGGCATTGTATCTTGATAAAAATAGCTTGGCCTAACTTCTTCTGATAGACTGACCCATGTCCTAAAAGAGGATCGATTCGATCATTGTGCCCCCTTCGGTGGATAGATTTCACCAGATCCTCTCTTTGCTATACAAAGGTTTTTATCTATTCATTCGCGTATTGCTAATGCGTATTCTCCGTCCGATTGGTCAACAGCGGGTTTGTCTGCTGTTGTTACTTTGTTTTATTCGTGTAATTGCCTTTTCGCAGTCGACGCCAACTGCTGTAAACAGCGGCAAGCAACCCATCCATTTATTTATGATTGGCAATAGTTTTTCGCAAAATGCGTCAAAATTCTTGCCAGAGTTAAGCAAAGAAGGCGGTCACGAGCTGATCATCGGGCGGGCCGAACTAGGAGGGAGTTCGTTACAGCGCCATTGGGAACATGCGGAAGCTGCCGAGCGCAACCCCGATGATCCAAAAGGGAAACCCTATACTGGGAAATCGCTGAAAATGCTCCTTTCGGAAGGGCAATGGGATGTGGTGACCATCCAGCAGGCTTCGATTCTGTCGGGCAATGTGGATACCTATCGGCCTTATGCCCGAAAATTATACGAGTACGTTAAGAAGCTACAGCCGCGTGCTACGGTAGTCTTCCACCAAACCTGGGCGTATCGCTCCGATTCAAAGGATTTTAGCCAGATCGCTTCAGGAGACTCGGCGAAGAGTGCCGAACAAATGTGGGAGAAGTCAAGAGCAGCTTATCATACCATCGCCGACGAATTGGGCATTGCCATCATTCCGAATGGCGATGCGTTCTGGAAAATGAACACAACGGCCAACTGGGCGTATCATCCCGATCACGCGTTTGATTTTACCCATCCACAATCACCGGCTTTGCCCAATCAAACGCATTCGTTGCACATGGGGTATCGCTGGGACAACGGCAAACTGGCGTTCGATTCACACCATGCCAACAACGCGGGTTGCTATCTGGGTGGCCTGGTTTGGTATAGTTTCCTGTTTAATGAGTCGCCGGTTAAACTGACGTTCTGCCCAGACGGTGTAGACAAGGACTTTGCAAAGCAGTTGCGAAAAACAGCCTGGTCGGTGGTTAAGAAGGAGGAAACGAAATACAGGTTGGTGAGGGGGAAGTAGTTATCTCATTTTTTGTCATTCCGACCTTAGGAGGAATCTTAGACTTGATTAATAAGGGACTTGACCGGGCCGCCGGAGCGGATTCCTCCTGTCGTAGGAATGACAAAAAGCGAACTGATAAAAAATATGATCAAATCCATTCGTATCTCCATTGCGTTCCTGCTTCTCTCAACGGCGTGTCTGGCGCAGCAGGAAATTCCACTCTATTCTGGTCCAGTCCCCAATGCCAAAGACGTTCCCGACGGCGAAATCAGGCGGGCCGATTTTATTGTGTCCAAGGTGTCTCGTCCGACGCTGTCCATCTTTTTGCCGCCCAAGGGGAAAGCCAATGGTACGGCGGTGATCATTTGTCCAGGCGGTGGTTATGGCGTCCTGGTGATCAAACGGGAAGGGTACGATGTGGCCGAGGCCTTTGCCAAACAGGGCGTAACGGCCTTTGTCTTGAAATACCGATTGCCGAGTGACGAAACCATGCTCAACAAATCCATCGGCCCGTTACAGGATGCGCAACAGGCCATAAAGACGGTTCGGCAACGGGCAGCTGAATGGCAGGTAGACCCGCAAAAAATAGGGATTATGGGTTTCTCGGCGGGTGGACATCTGGCAGCAACTGCCGGAACGCATTATGGTAAGTCGTTAATTGAGAATCCAGCAGACATCAGCCTGCGCCCGAACTTTATGGTTTTGGTGTACCCGGTTATCAGTCTGACGGAACGGATTGGGCATGCGGGCACACGTACGAATCTGCTGGGTTCCACGCCCAGTCCGGAGCAGATCCGCCTATATTCGAACGAGGAGCATGTCGACGCAACAACACCCCCCACCTTTCTGACCCATGCGGGCGACGATACGGTAGTGCCGGTTGCCAACAGTCTGGTTTTTTACGAAGCCCTGCAACGCAATGGTATCCTCACCGATATGCACCTATATGCCAAAGGGGAGCACGGCTATTTAAAGACGCCTGCCTTCGACGAATGGTTTGGTCGGTGCCTGCACTGGCTTCGGCAAATTGACTTGATGCCGTAGGGGGGCTTTGGTTTTCTCCCCTCTCCCGTTTTGGGCGGTCCGCCGTTGCGGGAGGGGCCGGGGGTGAGGGTAGTTCGGTCGATTCACCTCACCCCCGACCCCTCTCCTGAAAACCAGGAGAGGGGAGAAAAAGTAGAGAGCCTACGCCTGATTATACACCTTCAACACGGGCTCACGCAAGGCGCGGCCTTCGCCAAATAAGACGAAGGCAATCGTGTCGGCAATCGTTTGTGGATCGACCCAGGTTGTGAAATCGGCGTCGGGCATGGCTTGCCGATTTAGGGCGGTATCGATAATGCTGGGCACAATCACTGTCGAGTAGATGTTTTGTCCATTGCCCGATGCGTTGATCAGATCAGACAATTGAAACACCAGCGATTTTGACAAGGCATACGCCACCGCCGTTTTGCCTGCCTGGGCGTCCAGAGCGGGTCGGGCACCGATCAACACAAACCGACCACCGGTAGACTGCTGACTCATGTGGGTGAAAATTGGCTGAACTGTGGTATAGGCCGTTTTAAAGTTGATCGTCATCATTTTATCAATCAACGTGCCATCGGTTTCGGCCAGCGTGCCAGTGGCATAACCACCGGCCAACAGAATAGCCGCATCAATGGGCCCGTGAGCTGTAATGGCCTGCTCGATCAAGGCAGTAACCGCCGATTCGTTGGTCAAATCAATTTCGTAGGTGAACAGATTATCCGGAAATTCAGTCGGTAGTTGCTGTTTGTCTTTTGCGGAATGAATCGCGGCAAGAACACGATGACCCTGGGTTAACAGCGTTTGGGTGACGGAGAGCCCCAGTCCACCTGCTGCGCCGGTAATAAATAAGGTTGCCATTAGGAAGAGAAGTTTATGAAAAGACCACTTAACGATTTGTGTGTAGGACAAGTTTGGTTTATCGTAAATACTTTTTTTTCGACAGGATTAACAGCCGGACCGACGCTTCGGGTTTACAAGATTATTTACTGGAAGGCTGTTTGAGCTTTCTAAAATCAAATACTAATCAGTGTATTTTTGTCATCCCGACGCAGGAGGGATCTTCGACATTATGGTTTTTTCAAGCAGTTGCCGAAGATCCCTCCTGCGTCGGGATGACAAAAACACTAGTGAAACAAAAGTTTAAACAGCCTCTGGAATAAAAAAACCTGAAAATCCGAAGCGTCGGCTCGGCTGTTAATCCTGTCAAAAAAGAACTTGTCTGGCGCACTTGTCCCCAAAATGACGCGTTCCTGTACTTTATTTTATTGTTGCGCATAGATTGTGTTGCTTTGGCCTACCCTAAGCGAACACCCCCGTGAAAAACCAACTATCGCTTTACTGGAAATGCCAAGTAGTGGGCTGGTCGCTGGCTGCGCTGTATTGGGGCTATACGGGCATGATGGGGGGGAGGTTCAATGTGGCGTTGGGCATCCTTCAATTTGTGACCGATGTGGCGGTTTATAGCCTGATCACGCATGTGTACCGGAATTTCGCCTTGCGGCACCACTGGACCGATCTGGAAATTAACCCACTACTAAAGCGGCTGATTCCGACCGTGCTTGTTCTGGGACTTGCTTATCTGGTGGTTACGGTGCTTAAGATACTATTGTTCCGGTGGTGGTTTGTAACAGGTCCCCCGCAAAATTTTGAGGTGTTTATCCAACTGAATGGCGAAGCTATTTTTATTGCAGGCATTCGGCTGATGTCAATCTGGCTGCTGGCGTATCATTTATATCACTATGCCCAACGGGAAGTCCGGTTCACGAAAGAGAAGGCCCGGCTGGAAATCATGAACAGAGAGGCTCGTCTGAGTAACCTGTCGGCTCAGCTTAACCCGCATTTGCTGTTCAATTCCCTGAATACCATCAAAGCGTTGGTGGTCGATGAGCCAGAATCGGCCAGACGGGCGGTCGATTTATTGTCGGATTTGTTGCGGACAGGCCTTTATGGGGGAAATGAGGTTCTCGTTTCAGTGAACGACGAACTCAATCTGGTTCGCGATTATCTGGAGCTGGAAAAACTGCGCTTCGAAGAACGGCTGACGTACCAGATAGACGTAGACGATGAACTGGCATCGGCACAAGTGCTGCGATTATCCATTCAGACGTTGGTTGAAAATGCCATTAAACACGGCATCAATACCCGAAAGGCAGGTGGCCATATCCGAATCAGGGTTGGTAAAGAAGGCGATTTTAGTAAGATCGTTGTGCAAAATCCCGGTCATCTCGATGCGCGTATACCCGTAACGGGTCTGGGATTGACGAACCTGACGGAGCGCCTGCAACTGACATTTGGTGGCAAGGCAACATTGAAACTTCTAAATGAACCAGAAGGGGTTGTGTCGGCTGTTTTACGATTTCCAATCCGATGAAGAAGATAAGCGTCCTGATTATCGACGATGAACGGCATGCTCGTATGGAGCTTAAGCGCCTGATCGCCAGTTTTCCGGAACTGGAGTGTATTGGCGAAGCCAGAAATGCTGACGAAGCCCAGGAATTGATTGACGCGAAACGGCCCGACGTATTGTTTCTGGACATTCAGATGCCCGAACGTTCTGGATTCGATTTGCTGGAGGCTTTGCCAGAGGTGCCCGACGTGATCTTTACCACGGCTTATGATCAATATGCGCTCAAGGCGTTTGAGGTGAGTGCTTTGGATTACCTGCTGAAACCGATTCGGGCCGAACGCTTTGCGCAGGCCATCGCTAAACTGGTTCTGAAACAACCCTCCGCTGCTCAGAGCAAACAAGTTTTTGTGAAGGATAAAGATCGCTATCAGTTCGTTCGCTGGGAGCGCGTTCACCTGATCGAATCCATGGATAATTATGCCCGCCTATTTTACGAAGAGAAAAGCGTCTGGTTAAAAAGCTCCTTAAACCAGTTGGTCAAAACGCTGGACGAGACGCTATTTTTTCGGATTAACCGGGCGCAGATTATCAACTTAAACTTCATCCAAACGATCGATACCGCCGAGCATGGACGATTGACCGTTACGCTGACCACCGGACAAACGCTAACAGTTTCGGACCGCCAATCGGTTCGACTCCGTAATCTGAGGAAACTATAAGTTAATCAACAAACGACGAAACGACATGATCAAAAAACTCATGCTGGGATTCCTATGCCTTTTCCTGACCACAGCGGGCCTTGCACAGTCCTTCCAGGTGCCACTAGTAAATACAGCCGATAGCCTCCGGTTAGCGCAGAAGATGCAGACGTTAGCGACGAACGTATTAACCGCTTATCAACCTCAAACTGATCAAAAGGCCTTTTTCGAGACAAAGTTTCGGCTGCAACTCGTAGCGGGCCAATACGCAGAAGCGAAGAAAAGTATTACGGTTGTGCGCTCGTTGTCAACCGATTCACTGGCGGAACTGCTCTATAAACAGTATGAACTTTTTGCCGAGGCTCGTATAGGTCAGTTACAGGACGAAGGGAGTTTTGCCACGCAATTTAAACCGTTGTTGAGTACGTTGTTCTCCGGATTAACGGATCGGCGGGCGTTGACTATTTCTACTGCTTTCGTCAGCCGGAATGGCGTAGCCAGTCTTCAAAATGACTTTGCTGCACTATTGGCTAAACATAAAACCGATAACCTAGATTTGGCAGAGGCCGTTGCACTCTGTACAAGTTATAATACATGGCAGGTTTATCGGCAGATCGAAGACACGGCCAAACCAATTTTAAAGGCTGACGATGAGCGTCGGTTTATCATTGACGATAGCGTTCTGATCAAAACCAAGGAAGGCGCTACTATTTCAGCTGTGGTGGTTCGTAAACGGGGCATTAAGACTCCGCAACCTACGGCGCTGTTATTCTTTATTTATTCCAATACGGATAGGAGTGTGGCTGAAGCCAAGTATTCGGCTACCCGAGGGTATGTCGGAATTGTGGCCGATACGCGGGGTAAACGATTGAGTCCAGACCCGATAGAGCCTTACGAGCACGAAGCCAGAGACGTGAATTCGGTCATTGACTGGATTGTTGAGCAATCCTGGAGCAACGGAAAGGTGGGTATGTACGGCGGAAGTTATTCAGGCTTTGCACAGTGGGCGGCCCTGAAATATCCACATCCAGCGCTGAAGACGATCGTTCCCTACGTCGCGGCTATTCCAGGACAGGGTTTGCCGATGGAGAATAATGTATTTCTGAACGCAAATTATCAGTGGGCGTTTTATGTGACGAATACGAAGTATCTGGATAATGAGGTTAATAACGACAACCAACGCTGGCGACGGATGCGTAACCGATGGTACGAATCGGGAGCGGCTTATAACCGGATCGACAGTATCGACGGGACGCCTAATCCCTGGTTACAACGCTGGTTGAAGCACCCGGACTACGACGCCTACTGGCAGAGCATGGTGCCCTATGGGCCTGAGTTTTCGACCATTAAGATTCCCATTTTGAGTATTACGGGCTATTATGATGACGGGCAAATTTCGGCCATGCAATACGTTACTGAGCATTATAAATACAACCCAACCGCCGAACATTATTTGATCATTGGTCCTTACGATCATTTTGGTGCCCAGCAGGGGGGCATTCCCGTATTGCGCGATTATCAGGTGGACCCCATCGCGTTGATCAATACCAGGAAAATCACCTTCGATTGGCTGGACTATATTTTGAAAGGGGGCACGAAACCAGCATTGTTGACGGATAAGATCAACTATGAGGTAATGGGGAGCAACACCTGGGGGCATGCTCCTTCGCTTGCCAAGATGGGTAAAACCAGCCTACGACTTTACCTGACAAACCAAAAAGAAGGCGAAAATTATAGGCTCAGTAAGCAACGGGCGAAAACGCCAAAAACACTAAAACAGGTAGTTGATTTGGCCGACCGGACTACCTCCAACAACGATTACTACCCAGACCCGATCATCCGAAAAACCTTGAACCGGACTAACGGGCTATTTTTTATCAGCGATTCCTTCGATCAGGAGGCTGCCGTCAGTGGAATGTTTTCGGGCGAACTAAAGGCGATGATCAACAAAAAAGATATAGATGTCGGGGTTGTACTCTATGAAGTAAGCCCACAGGGCGAGTATTTCGAATTGTCGTACTTTTTGGGCCGGGCCAGTTATGCCCGTGATGCGAGCCGTCGACAGTTGTTGCGCCCTGGGGTTTTGGAGACGATCCCCTTTTCAAAAACGAGATTCGTTAGTCGGAAACTAAGCAAGGGTAGCCGTTTGCTGGTGGTGTTGAATATTGATAAGAACCCGTTTGCTCAGATCAATTACGGCACAGGAAAAGACGTAAGTCAGGAGACAGTCAAGGATGCGGGGATGCCTTTGACGATTCAGTGGTCTACGGATAGCTATATCCAGATTCCCGTTCAGCTAGATCAATAGATATCTTTTCTGATCAAACATCGGCGTGTTTTTGTCATTCCGACCTTAGGAGGAATCTCAAGCTTGACTAATACCTAACGTTGAGATTCCTCCTAAGGTCGGAATGACAAAAACACCACTCAATCAATAGCAGTTTAAGTCAGCTCAAAAATTCAAAATAATAAGAGGCTGTCTAAAAATCAGATTTTTCAATTACTTACCTTACCCCCAACCCCCTGAAGGGGGCTTATTCCCACGATGAACTAAGCCCCCTTCAGGGGGTTGGGGGTAAAACCGAGACTGTTTTTATGAAATTTAGACAGTCTCTAAAGCCCTGAAAGTTTTAATTTTCAGGGCTTTGTACTTCTTTTATAAAGGAATACTTATTTCAGCGAATAAGCTTTTACCGTATTATGGAAGAAAGTTGGTACGAACAGCATTTTCGTGGCCGGGTAGTAGCCAATATCAGCCGTATTGATTTTCTCTTTTGAGCTATCCAGTTTCAGTTCTGTGCTGCCATCGGCGCGAACGTGCCAGATTTTACCAGCCCATTCAGTAACGATGTATTCCTTGTTTCCCAGCGCAACGATACCATCAATACCACCCGATACCTTGCCTAACGTGGTCAGTTTTTTGGTTTCCGGATTCATCGACAGTAGTGAACCATCACCATTGCCAATTAATACCTGCCCGTTCTCGACATAAAGGCCATTGGTTCCTTTTAGGGGATCGCCAGATAAGACAAGGCTGGTTTTTCCACCATTCAAGGCCCAGATTTTACTGTCGTTAGAGTCCGAAATGTATACGATATTTTTCTTGGTATCGACGGCAATATCATTGAGGAATTTAGCGCCATCAATGGGGTAGCGGTTGAGTACCTTTCCGGTTGCCAGCGAAATCTCGGCTACCTGATTCATTTCCGTAACGTACAGCTTATCGCCCAAAATGCCCATGCCTTTGGTCGAGTTGAGGTTTTCGGTAAATTTTAAGTTGATCACCTTGCCATCCAGCCCCACTTTAGCAATGAAACTGCCTTTGTTTTCGAGCTTGGGACCGCCATTGATACAGGCTACATAAAGTACTTTTTTAGCTGGATCAACCAAAACACATTCGGGCGTCGTTAAGGTGGTGTCGCTTTCCCAAACGGGCTTTAAGTCAACGGTTTGGGCCTGCGTGAATGCGATAGCACCGGCTGCTAGATTGACCAAAATAAGGGCAAATACTCTTTTCATAAGTTGTTTGTTTTGGGCTAATGAAAGATGGAGAACTACGTCTGGCGTGTAATACCTCGACTAAAGTAGATAATTCCAGCTAATTACTCACGGAGGCCTATGTTATCAAATTCGTATGAGGTTGAGCGGGCTGGTATTTACAGATCGAACTTTTCCAGTTTCCCGTTTCGATAGACATAGGCCTCGTACGAATGCTTGTCGATACTAAATACCTCTTCCAGCATCACTTTATCGGCCCATCGACTGAGAGCCGTTACCTTTGTTTGCTTAGCTAAGGGGAGTTCGTTGAAGGAGATGGTATGTTCAAACTCGAAGCCCTCATCGTATTCAAACTCCAGCGAAAACAGTTTATTCCGCCATTGAAGCTGCGTTGTCATACCATTGGCCACGGGCGAATAATCGATATCGACGGGTGTTTTGGTTAGTACCTGACCGGCGGCTTCCGTAAATAAACTCAAACCGGAAACCACCATAGCGGTATAACCTATCCGTCGGAACAGACCTTCGCTCAGGCGAGGAAGTACCCATTTCATTCCCCAGGAAGAAAGCATGGCCGCCAAGGCGATCATGGCCCCAAATGTCAGCGCTTTCCCGGTTAGTAATCCAAATGAAGCGTATAGAACCAGTTTTACCACATGCAGCATGACTTCATTAGCCGCTCGGGTAGCTACGATTTCTTCTTTGGTCATGCCGTACCGTAAATAGAATCGATTAAAAAGTAAACCCACCGCGCCCGTTAATCCCGAAACGAAGCCCGCAGCCAAACCAATGAGTGCCAGATAGCCTTTTGGTAAGGGATTCGTTTCTGCCAATTCCTTGCTGGGACGGAAAATCAAGGGCAGATTGGCCATTAAAAATAAGCCCATCAAGAGTTCCAGATAAAGCGGATTTATATAACTCAGCAATCGGGCACCCAACCATACGGCGGGTAGGGCAGGAGGCACAAACCAACCAACTACTCCCCAGCGAATGCGTGACCAGAAAGCCACAATACGGGAAATAGAACTGGATACGGTACCAATCGACAAGGCCGCCGGAACCTGAGCACCGGGTAGCAGCGAACCCAATATGGGTAGAAGTAAAAGCCCCGCTCCACCTCCACAAACTGCGCTGAGGGAGAACGCCAACAGAGCACAGCCAACTAATAACAAACCAGATAAAACCATGAATAACGTCAGTTCCTGACCATTGATACTGGATGCAAACTAAAGCAAGCAATCTGGAGCGATTTTGAAGTTTGCTGGTAGACGGCGGAAAGCCTATTGTCTGGGCCAAGCCGCTACGGCGGACCGTTCCAGCTTGGCCTTCGGTTATCAGAATTGCACAGGCCAAGCTGGAACGGTCCGCCGTAGCGGCTTGGCCCAGACAATACAACAGCTACAAGTACTCGCTACCGTTTAATAAGAGCAATAAAAGCTTAATAAGAAGTTACGAGATAGTTGTCAACTAATTGATTGATTGCGGTGTACTTTCAAAACTGCATAACGATGTCACTATCCAACTATCACCTGTTTGTGGGTCGCTACGACCGGGGCCTTATGGCGCCAGATGCCAATCACTTCGAGATAAAACTTAATACGGGCGCTGAGTTTTACCGAATTGCGGTTAATGTCCGTTCGCAGGATGGCTCCATGTTGATGGCCTTTGTCGACGATAATTATCAGCATGAATTATGCGCCCGTTTGCTCGAGGCATTCCCGCAAAATGGTAATTACAATATCAACGATACGGCCAAACGAAAGCAGTTTGGACTGGATTTTTTACGGCGGAATATGGTCGGCGATTTTAACAAAATGCTCGTTTTGCCCAATAATTTGCCGGGTTTAGATAACGATCTGGAAGATAAACTAATCTCAGCGCTTGACAGGTCGAAGGCAGATCCGAACGCCCGGATTTTTGCCTTTGGCGAGCAGTGGCCAAGTACGACCAAGCCCGATACCTATTTCCATGAGCTGAAAGATCAGGGATTGCATGATATCCATATGAACCAGGGAAATCCACGTGGCTCGTTCGAAAAAGATAATGGCGTTTTTCAGGATGGTGGCTTGCTGATTTACTATCCGAGCTTAAGTCGCTGGACGGCGATCCTGCTGGCTTTTCAGACCCAGTTTAACACGCTCAATCCGGCTACCTTACATACAGACGATCAGACGGGAAACCGGATTACGGGCACTTCAGATAACAATCCGCCAGTTGTGGATACGCAGTTAGATGGCGAGGTGGTCATTGTAGCCGCTTTAGTAAATCCTAAAGGCAACGAAGCCGGTAAAGAGAAAGTTATTCTGATTAACGTTACCGATACCGACATCTCACTCGATGGCTGGAAACTGGTCGATCGAAATCGGCAGGAGTTTGTGATTCATAACGTAACTATTGGCGCTTATGGCACTACCGAAATCAAGATCACAGCCGATAGTAATTTTAATCTGGCCAATAAAGGGGGCACCATCTCGTTGCTCAATAGCCAGGGTATAAAAACCAGCGGGGTTCAATACACGAAGCAACAAGGTCAGGTGGAAGGCAAACTAATTCGGTTTTAATTGCAGCTACTAAGCGCTCGTTTAACTTAGCCTTTACTTAGGAACAAGTACATTCGCTTAACCAGAGTACAAACTGTATGACCCGTGTTGATGAATTGCTGGAGTGCATTCGGATGGCTAATCAGGACCGGCGGAAGGACCTCCTCAAGGTTAAATATGAAGCCATGACTGAGGGCCCATTCCGATTTTACCGGGCTACACCCTACTTGTTTTATAAAGATTGGCCGATTGCCTCTTATGCGAAAGAACACCCAAATACCTGGGTTTGTGGCGACTTACACCTTGAAAATTTCGGCTCGTTTAAAGGCCAGAATAGATTGGTATACTTCGATATTAATGACTTCGATGAAGCTTTGTTAGCGCCCTGCACGGCCGATATTGGGCGACTTGTGACCAGTTTGTTTTTGGCGGGTGCGCCCAAATTATTAAATTATCCGGTTGAAACGAGTCGGTTTTTAGCGCAGCAATTTCTGGCAGCTTATACAAAAATGCTGTTGCAGGGAAAACCTCGGTCCATAGAACGGGAAACGGCGGATGGCGTTCTGAAGCAATTTCTGGCTAAAGTGGCTAAGCAAACACGGGCGGACCTGATTGAACGTTATACACGTGGCACAGGACTTAAACGAAAAATCGTTCATAAACAGATTCACCCTTTGGTTGGCGAGGAACGTGAATCTGTACGAAATTGGCTCACGACTGCTTTGCGAGAGCAAGACGGATACGAGCTTCGCGATGTGGCGCTCCGAATTGCAGGTACGAGTAGTATTGGGCTGAACCGCTATGTTGCGTTGGCAAAAGGCCCGACGGGCAAACTGCATTTGCTCGATGTAAAAGCCACTCGACCATCTGTTGCGGAACCTTATGTGGGCATATCTCAACCGTCCTGGTCAGATGAGGCCACTCGGGTTGTTACGTTGCAAAATCGGTTACAGGATGTCCCTCCCGCCAATCTTTGGTCAATGAAAGGTCCCAATGATGAATATTTTGTGGTGCGTTATTTACAACCGCAAGCGGATCGGCTTAAAGCAAAACGGATTCGGGCTATACAGCAACTACTTCCTTTAATCGAAACAATGGCACAGTTAACGGCCTCCGCTCATCTTCGTAGCGGGGGACGGGAGGGATCGGCCACCGCGGATCAATTGATTGATTTTGCGAATCAGTCAGACTGGGCTCCCGAGCTATTGGGAAGAGCAGAATCCTACGCATTGCAGGTATATCAGGATTATGCTCAATTTAAAGCCGCCTTTAAAGCCGGATGGTTCACTAAATAGTCCGTTTTTTCGAAGAAGTAATAAAAGACCTTGATCGTTTAATGGCTTCTAATTTTCTGACAGACAGAAAATTAGAATGATTAGGGTTGGAAATAGACGTCAACTGATCAGTGGCGGGACCGCCTATGTTTACATAATTGCATTTTGTTAAAATAGCTTAAACAGGCCAGTTCAGGTCATTTAGAGTGCAACGCTGGGTTTAGGAACCTCGTATCGGAAGTAGATATATCATTCGAACGAAGGTTAACTTAACCAAATCAAGATGAGAAATCTCGTTTTGACAATTGCGGACTCTGTTCGTTTTCAGGCGCGGAGTGTTCAGAAAGAGCCACTCAAATGGTTGCTCTTTGCGGGCGTAATGCTATCTCTTTCAGGTTGCTCGAATGAGACAGAGAAGGATATAGATATTGACCGGATACCGAGCGGACCCGACGAGAAACAGGCACTCAACAAATGGATTTCAACTTATCTGCACGAAGTAGTTGCGGATACCGAAACCGTGCAGCCTACTCTCGGCAAAAGTAGAACGACCGAAAGTGCCATCGAATCACGTTCGTCTACCCAGGCCGCTACGACTAACCTGAACGGTGATTTCATTTCCTGGTATGCCCAAACGGAACCTAACCAGAAAGATAGTTTGACCGGCAACCTAAAGAGCCTTGCCTTTAACACCTCAGATTCTAGCGCAGTCATTGCCAATTTGCTCTTTTCGGTTCCTGATTCACTTGTCCAGAAGCTAAATACTACGGAAGGAGATAGCGTGTTAATTGTTGGCCTGAACATCACGCTCGCGGGCGATACGATTTTGAGTCGCGAATGGACTACCGAAGGGGATATACCGCCAATTGCTGTAAGGCTATTAGCCAACCCGCGACAGATTGATACAACAAATAGCTCTATTTCGGTAGTCGAAATACCACCCAATCGGCTCCTGCTAGGAGATACAAATAAGGCGCTACAAAATGCTGCACTAGGGCCTATATGGGAAGAATTATCAGTTACCTCCTTCACCGTCCCTCCACTGAGCACCCTGTCATCGTTAGGGTCATTTATCGACAGGAAGTCGGAGGTAATTGAAATAACCATACCCGTAAACACAATTCACTGACCCATTCAGCAGAGCATCAGCACCAGTTGCTCGGTACAGCTTTGTGGCTAACTTCCTCGTAATCAATTTATTTTTCATATGCATTTTCGAACACCACTCTCTTCGAAACAATCAACAACTCTACTCACGCACAAGGTTATGAATCGAGTTCTATTTTTTATCTGTGTTGGCTGGACGGCACTGTTAGTTGGCTGCTCTGCCTCAGATGTTACAACGTTGGGCGATTGGATAACCAAGTCTGACCTTGATGGCGTGAGCCGCAGTGCCGCAACGGGCTTTATCATTGGGAATGTAGCCTATATCGGTACAGGTGTTAGCTCGTCGAATGAGTTATTGAAAGACTTCTGGGCCTATGATCAGTCAACGAATGCCTGGACCCAGATGGCCAATTTTGGCGGAGTAGCCCGGAGCGCGGGAGTCGGGTTCGCTGTGGGCACCAAAGGGTATGTTGGCACGGGTGCCGATGCGAACACGACTCGATTAAAAGACTTTTGGGAGTTTGACCCAACCGCTAATACGTGGGTGCAAATCGCTGATTTTGGCGGTACGGCACGACGCAATGCTGTGGCTTTTGCCGTAAATGACAAGGGTTACGTTGGCACAGGCTACGATGGAAATTACCTGAAAGATTTTTGGACGTATGACCCTGAAACGGCGAGTTGGGAAAAAACGACCTCGTTTGGCGGATCTAAACGAATAGGCGCCGTGAGCTTTGTGATAAACAATATAGCCTACGTGGCTACGGGGACAAACGGGTCGGCTTTAACCGATGTGTGGGCCTACGATCCGGCGCAGGATTTATGGATTGAAAAAGATGAATTCGATACCGACAATGGCGAATACGTGGCTCGTAGTTATGGCGTAGGTTTTGCCATTGGTACGCGGGGGTACATAACGGTTGGCGATGGTAGTGCGACCGTCTGGCAATACAATCCCGATGCCGACAGCTGGGCCGAGTTTGGGGTCTTTGAGGGCGGTACTCGTTTAAACGCGTTTGGGTTCGCCATTAATGGTAAAGGCTATATCACCACAGGTATCAACAGCACAACCAGTTACGATGATTTATGGGAATTTGACCCGACCATCGAACAGGATACCGACTCGAATTAACAGGCTAGCTGATTACAAACCTATAAGGTCTTTGAGACCTTATAGGTTTGTAATCATACAATTCCTCATGGTTACGACTCGAGAAATACATTTTGCGGGTACCTGTCCTTCTATTACCGAAATAGTAGGACGTGTTCGTCGGCAAACAGGGATTCCGGCTAGCTATGTAGCTGACAAATGGTTGTTGACAAATCCGTTCAATCAGGTCGATTTGTTTAGCCTTTATCAAGAGGGCAAGCATAAGATTGTATTGATCAGTGATGGCCCAACGACGGATTTGCTAGGGGCAACGCTAACGACGTTGTTGGCTATGGGTGGCTCATTTGCAGACTATACGGATTGAAGGGTAGTATTCAATTTGTGTGTATTGGCTATTTGTAATTGCTTATTTGTCTAAATAAGATAATAATGATTATTCGTATTGGTCAAGTGACTACTAAATCTGAGATATTTATTTAGAATCAATAAAAATAATTTTTATTTCACCGAATCCTGCCGTTCATTTGTAGCTCTTTAGAATATTTCTAAATAATAGTACAAATGAATATTGTCAAATTACTACATGTGTTATTTTTTGTGTCGGTAGCCATAGCCGCACAAGCTCAATCAGGAGGAACTATCCGGGGAATTGTAAAAACATCAGACGGAAACCCTGCTGAGGCCGTAACTGTCAGTTTGAAAGGAAAAGGGCAGGGGGCCATTACCAACTCGAAAGGCGACTTTACGATCAGCCATATCAAACCCGGTACGTACCAGCTCCAGGTATCGGCCATTGGCCTAAAAACTGTAGAGCAAACAATAACCACTAACGGCACTGAAACGGTTACGGTCGATTTCACGCTGACAGAAAATGCGTCGCAGTTGACAGAGGTAATCGTAAATGCCAGCCGCAACAACCGGTTTGCGCGTTCTTCCAGCGACTATGTTTCGAAGATGCCCCTAAAAAATCTGGAAAATCCGCAGGTGTATAATACAATCGGTAAGGAGTTGCTGACAGAGCAGCTCGTTTTTTCGGTTGATGATGCGATGCGTAACGCACCAGGCGTTCAGAAAATGTGGGAAGCTACAGGCCGGGCGGGCGATGGCGGCAGCTATTACAGTAGCCGTGGCTTCATTGTTCAGAGTCAGCTACGGAACGGTCTGGCTGGTAATGTGACCAGCGACATCGACGCGGCAAACCTGGAAAAGTTGGAAACAATAAAAGGCCCATCGGCTACTTTGTTTGGAAGTTCGCTTACGTCCTATGGCGGTTTGGTGAATCGGGTGACCAAGAAACCCTACGAAACTTTTGGGGGCGAAGTAAGCCTGTCGGCGGGGAGCTACGATTTTCAGCGCGCTAGCCTTGATCTAAATACACCCCTTAACAAAAGCCGGAATTTGATGCTGCGTTTAAACACAGCGTTCAACCACGAAGGCACCTTTCAAACACAGGGTTTCAGCCGTCGGCTTGCAGTAGCGCCAAGCTTGTTATTCAAACCCAACGATCGATTGTCCATTCAACTGGACGCAGAAATTTACCGGATTGAGGGCGTGGGTAAGCAGATTTTCTTTTTCTACGTACCCGGCAGTACGCTCGGCGCTTCCAGTGCCGATCAGTTAACTGTCGACTACCGTAACTCGTACATGGGGCCTGGCCTGACGCAGCAATCCCGCAGTACGAACCTCTTTGGTCAGGTAAATTATCAGATTTCTCAATCGTTCCGATCGTCGACTAATATCAGCACCAGCCACAGTTTCTCGAATGGATTCGGTCCCTATTTTTACATAATTCCAGATGGCAAAACATTGGGGTCGAATCTGTTAGTGCGAGCTGATCAATCGACCCGCAACAGTACCAACGATGTTCTGGAAGTCCAGCAACTGTTCAATGGTGATTTTCGATTGGGCAACTTACGGAACCGTGTCGTAATTGGGTTAGATTATCTGCATGTCAACTCGAATCAGCTCTTCTTTGGTAGCACCTACGATACTGCACCCATCACGTCGGGCTACGATTACAGCCAGTTTAGTGGAGCGGCTTTGGCTGCTTTGTACGCTACCAAAGCCCCCGATTTTACGTATCCTCTTTCGGGTATCAAGGACACCTACAGCGGCTTTTTGTCCGACGTACTTAACCTAACCGACCGATTGAGTGTATTGGCGGCTCTGCGGGTTGATAATTTCCATAACAAGGGTGGAATGGTTGGTACCGAAGTGGCTGGCTTTAACCAAACGGCGTTTTCACCCAAGTTTGGCTTAGTTTTTCAGCCTATTAAAGACAAGGTATCGCTATTTGCCAACTACCAGAATAGCTTCAATAACCAGGGCATTTACAACGCCTACGACGTGACTTCCGCTGACAGCCTGACCCAGAAATTTGCCAAATTGGAACAAGCGAACCAGTTTGAGGCAGGAGTGAAACTAAACGCCTTGAGTGGCCGCCTAACAACCACCATTAGCTATTACGATATTCAGGTGAAAAACCTGCTTCGTACCGATCCGAATCCGCTGGCAGCTGCCAAATTTGCCCAAACGCAGGATGGTACGCAGCTAAGCCGGGGTGTTGAGATCGACGTGATTGCGAATCCAATTACGGGGCTTAACGTAGTGGCTGGCTTTTCCTACAATGACTCCAAACTAACCAAAGCGGATGCCGATGTGGATGGCCGTCGACCTACAACGGCATCTTCACCTGTTCTGGCTAATCTATGGCTTAGCTATCGTTTTAACTCGTTTGGGCTACGTGGACTAGGTGTTGGTTTCGGTGGGAATTATGCGAGTGAGAACAAAATTCAGAATAGCGTAAGTATGGGCGTATTCAGCTTACCCGCCTACACGGTGCTTAACGCTTCGGCTTTCTATGACCGTCGCAAATTTCGGATATCAGCTAAAGTTGATAACCTGACCAATCAGCATTACTGGATTGGTTATACCACGATGAACGCTCAAAAGCTGCGGAATTTTGTAGGGAGTATTGCTTATAAGTTCTAGAACAGTTTTACCGGCTCACGTAAAGAGGGCACATAGATAATATAGAGGTGACATTTGAGAGGCTTTTTACCCCTCTATAAGATTAACTCCCCAAAACAGGAGGGAATATAATTTAGTGTGAATAATGGATGATTTACGAATAGAATTATACTAGTTTTTGTCATGAACTGTGTCAAAAAACAAGTTTTAAGCCAAATTTTGTTTGGATAGGCTGAACCCATTGACGAATTCAATATTCTTCTTCACCACCACAAACACCTGATGCAACAACTTATTCATCACCGCCACCATCGCCACTTTGTGGCATTTACCCTTGGCCCGTAGCCGATCATAAAGCGCTTTACAGCCCAAATTGTATTTACGGGCCGAACGAGCTGCCATGTATAAAAGGCCCCGTACATACCCTAAACCCGTGCGGGCCATCCGACCACGCCGACGAACCGAACTGCCCGATTGAGTTTGACTGGGGGCAATGCCCACGAACTTAGCTACCGCTTTGGCTGACTCGAATCCAGCCAGCCCATTGGTGGCCGTGCACAAGGCTTGAGAGGAAGCCGGCCCAATCCCCTTGACCCGCTGCATCCGCTCCGAAATGGCCTGCAACTCCTGTTGACTCAGCTGATCCAGTTCCTCTTCAAAGAGCGCAATCTGAGTCAGGTAGCTCTGTTGGAGAACCAGCAGGCTAGCCTTGACTTTCTGACTGGCCCGGGGGTCGAACGACAGCGCATGAAGCTGATTAGCCACCGCTTGCTGACTGATTCGCAGGTCGTTGAGGTGTTTGTGCTGTTGGCGAAGCTGATGTAGAGACTCATCGGCCAGTTGCGAAGGCTGGGGCTGAAAGACTTGTCCGTAGCGCGCCAATAGTGCCGCATCGCTCCGGTCGGTCTTGCTGATAGACTTCAGAGTGGCGGCAAAGCCTTTGCTTTGGTTGGGCGTAAGGAGGCTAAAGGGGCGATTTTGCAGGGCTAATACCCAAGCTAATCGAGCCGAATAGGTACCTGTATGCTCGAAAATGAGGTGGCTATTGGCGGGCAGTTCAGCAGCCCATTGCTCAATGGAGTCCGCTTGGTTGGGCAGGGTTTGATAGGCCCATTGGGGTTGCCCATTGGCATCGATTCCGATTTGGTAGCTGATGTGTAAGGTCTCTTTACTGACATCAACCCCGTAATAGATAGCTGGTTGGTTCATGCTAAAAACGAAAAAAGCGGGATACTACTCATGCTCTCGACATCATTGTGAAACGGGCTATATGCCCACTGAACTGTCCGGGTTCCATGAGATTGGCTCTCCAGGCTACCGATCATGACAACCGGTCTTTTAGACCATCCCGACGTAGGTATGACCTGGAGAACCAAAGATTATTTGTTCAGAGCAAACTTACAATCCCGACGTCAGGAGGGATCTTGGGCAACTGGTTATTTACCGAAGATCCCTCCTTGCGTCGGGATGACAAAAAACAAAATCACAAACAGTTGATAATCAAGCAATAATTTTAGAGTCTATCCATTATTCACGTTAATTTAGGTCTATCAAGTCTTGTCTAGGGAAAGTATAACGAAACAGTAGAAGCTGAGCCGTATAAGTCCTAATGCAAAAAAGCGTAGGGTTGAATTGTATCTAAAACATACAATTCAACCCTACGCTTTTTACTCTTATTTGTAATCTACGCTGCGCTAGCTACTTCACCAACAACATCCTGCCATTCTTTTAATTCAGGAATACCTGGCTTCCGCTTGCCGAAGATTAACGCAATGTTGTTGCCTTCGCTATCAAATAAATCAAGACCGGTTACGATACCGTCTTTGGTTGGTTTGCGCGTTACCCATATGTGATGAACTTGATCTAAACGCAGGTGCATATTGAATTCCGGGTCCAGCACATTATACCAGGGGCCTGTGACAACCAATTTCTTAACTGGTCCGGTATGGATCTGGATACAACCGGCGCTGGCTGCAAAAATCATGATGGGTAGTTCGCGTTCAGCTACCGTTTCGAAAAGCTGGGTGAGTTGCTCGGACGAGATCAATTGAGCATAGCCTTTGGGGGCAAACCGGAGCCCCTGTTCGCGGTCAAGTTTGTGCTTGCGCAGCAGGCCAAAAAACTGGTGAGTATCTTCCATGGCCAGCCATTCAGCCTGAAACTCCTGAACGTTGATGTCTTCGTCGGGCGTAAGCGCTGCCTTTTCGGGATAAGCTACCGTCACGATCGGGCTGTTCTGATCGGCCGCCAGGTATTTTTGAACTAGGGCGTCATAGGCAGCTACATCGGATTTATCCGTCAGGTAAATCTTGTGTACGGCAGCGCCATCCAGATCAAAAAACTGAAGGCTCTTGCGACCATTTTCATCAACGGCAAATCCAAAATGCCAATGCGACATGAATAGGCGCAGATCGATGTCCGGCCCTAGAACCAGCCCTGTCTGATCGTTGAACGATACTTTTTCGTAAACGCCTTTACGCTCGTGAACCACGTTATCGTTACGGGTCAACGCCATCACATGGCCCAGGCTTGTTACGTCTTTCAGTAAATCCCGGAAATCACCTTCCAACCGCTGAACGGTTTCGCCAACTTGTGTGGCCAGCAGTTCGGCTTCGCTTGTGCCCAGTTGTTTAGCGGCATCGCGGATTCGGGTTTTTGGGTTTTCCAGAGTGAAGGCTGCCCAGCGCTCTTTGAGGCTTTGTGTTGTAGTCATGGATAATTGATAGTTTATTTTTATTGTTGGTTAGAAGAAAACTGGTAGTGTTGTGGGACGACCATGGGGCAGCCCATTTCGGGATGCTCAATGAGCCATACTTTCAAATTAAAAACGCGGTGGATCGTTTCTTCCGTGATTATCTCTCGGGGTGTCCCGATTGCTTCGACCCGCCCCGCGCGTAGCATGACGATTTGATCGGCATATTGGGCGGCCAGATTCAGGTCGTGTAAAATCACGACGACGCAGAACCCTTTTTTAGTGAATTCATGAGCAATTTCCAGCATTTGATGCTGATGCAGCAGATCGAGCCCGGTGGTTGGTTCATCTAAAAATAGAATTCCCTGCTCCACATCCCAGATTTGCGCCAGTACGCGGGCCAATTGTACCCGTTGTTGCTCACCGCCCGACAGCGTTGTAAAAATGCGGCTGGCAAAATCCCACATACCCACTTTCTTTAGGGCCAATTCGGCAATGGCAAAGTCTTGCTCGGAGGGATGAAACTCAAAATGAGGATACCGGCCCATCAGGACTAATTCGCTGACCAGAAACGGAAAGACAACGGAGTTTTGCTGCGGTAAAACGGCCCGAAACTGCGAAAGCTCTTTGTCTGAATACGACGGAATCGCCCGGTCGAAGAGTTGAATTTCACCTGTGAACTTAATGAGTTCACGGGTGCATAATTTGAGCAGCGTTGATTTACCTGCTCCATTAGCCCCAACAATGGCCAGCAATTCGCCCGGTTTTGCCTGGAATGAAACCCCATCGAGCAGTTTCCGATTTCGTATCTGGTATGATATGTTTCTGACGTCTAGCATAGTTGTTATAAATTAGGCTCACCGCCGTCTGTTTCGAAACAAAATCCACAGGAAGACAGGTGTTCCGATCAGCGCGGTAAGAATACCAATAGGCAGTTCAGCTGGAGCAACCAGCGTTCGGGCGAGGGAATCGGCCAGCGATAGTACAATGGCTCCGCCCAGAGCAGAGCCTATTAGTACACGACGATGGTCGGAACCGACACCGATACGGATCAGGTGCGGAATAACTAACCCAACAAACCCAATGATGCCCGCTACTGCTACCGATGTACCCACCGCCATCGTGGCAAAAATGATGACCTGCCGCTTCACGCTCTTTAGGTTCACTCCGAGCATGCTGGCCTGACTTTCGCCCAGCGCCAGCAGGTTTAGGGATTTGGCTAAGCGGGGAATACCCAATAAAGCGATCACCGTAAAAGGCAGGATGGCTAGTACGGATGTCCAGCTAGCGCCCCCCAAACTTCCCAGGCTCCAGAATGTGATGTTCCGAAGTTGTTCGTCGGTTGCCAGATACGTCATAATGCCCGTTATCGCGCCAGACAGCGCATTAATAGCGATGCCAGTTAGCAACATGGTTGTAATCAGATCCTTGCCTGCTACGCGAGCAATGCGATAAACGAAAAAAGCTGTTGCGCAGGCACCCAGAAACGCCACCACCGATAAGGCATACATGCCCATAACGCCCGTGAGTTTTTGAAAAAACGATACTTCCAGAACGATCATCGTCACGGCGGCTAATGACGCCCCCGACGAAATGCCAATCAGACCCGGATCGGCAAGCGGGTTTCGGAACAGCCCCTGAATAGCAGCCCCGGAAATAGCCAGTCCTGCGCCAATCAAAATCGCCAGACAAACCCTGGGCATTCGAATCACCAACAGGATTGCCTCTTTTGTTCCATCAACCTCCACCGTTCCGCCCAATAGTTTCCGAAGAATAAGTCCGATCTCGTTGGGTGTTATGTATACAGCCCCAATCCCAACCGATAGGACAATCGTTACCAGTAAGACGATGACCAAAACGGGCATTAACCACGGATTGATGGTTGTTTTGAGCACCGATTTTTGGATTGCCTTTGTGGCAGATGGTGGGTCGATTGTGGCGCTGGTCATGACGGGTTAGGCTTTAGGTTTGATGGTGATTTTCTGGGCAAGCTCCTGTAAGGCTTTACCTAAACGTGGGGAGAATCCACTCAGCAAATGGCCATCCATGTCGATGATCCAGCCGTTTTTACCCGCATTTGTTTGGGCAATGCCCTGTACTTTCAATAGTCCTTCGTTGCCACCCAGACTTTGAAGCCCGCTATCGAACAACAAAATCACATCCGGATTGGCCGTAACCAGTGCTTCTGCCGTAAGTGGCTTGTAATTTTCGAAGTCAGGCGTGGCATTGACGCCCCCCGCCAGTTCGATCATCTTGGCAACCTGTGTTCCCCGGCCCGATACCATCATGGTGCCGGTGCCACGAGCATAAATGAAGAGTACTTTAGGGCTATTCATCGCCTTTTTGACCAGCGCCAGATCGGCGTCCAGTTTCTTGATAAGAGGTTTGGCTTTAGAGCCAACCTGACAGGTTGTGGCTACGTCCTGAATGAGTTTTTTAGCACCGGCAATGCTATACTCCTGCTGAAACGAGATAACCTTGATACCGGCGGCTTTTATCTGCTCAACCACTTCAGGTTTCGTACCTGCATTTTCGGTGGTGAGTACCAGCGTTGGTTTGAGAGAAATAACCCCCTCGGCCGAAATGTTCCGGTTGTGGCCAACTTTGGGTAGGCTTTTCAACGACTCGGGATAGGTACTCGTTACATCGACGCCAATCAAATGTGGCTGCAAACCAAGATCGCACAGGATTTCACTGACCGTGCCATCGAGCGATACAATGCGAACTGGCTCGTCGGTACCTGGTTTGGCCGTAAGAACCGACAAATTTCCTAGAAGTAAGATCCACAAAAGGCCAATAAGCCGCGTTGTGGAAAGGGCTGATTTTATCATACTGATTTTTGATTTATGCGCACAAACAGGCATTTTTCCGAGGAAACTGCCTGTTTGTAGCTGGCCTGATTAGCTGGCTTTTTTAACCAGTTTGAATTCGAATTTTGGATTGCCTCGTACACCACCATCGTTGGAGATGAAGCTAATGAACTTCAGTTTGTACACGTTGCCGGCAGCATCCTTAACTACGTAGAAGCGATCGGTTTTTACACCGATTGGTGTTCCCTGCGTTACCCGCCAGTTTGACCCAATTACGGAGCGATCTGCCTTGAAGGTTGTTGTCGCAATGTTACTTTCAACATACGCATCATACGTAACTGTGCTAGTTAAAACTTCAGCAGCCGTTACACCACCCAGATAGTTGATGTACACCTGATCGGAGAAGTAGTACGGAATGTTGTTAGTACCATCGCTAGTGATGTAGATACCGCCAGTCCATTCAATATCCCATTTTGCTTTGGCAGGTTCAACAGCTACAGCCGCGCCGGTATCGAACGATACAAAGTTGAAATTGTAGGCAGCATCTTTCGTAATCGTAACCGTCTTAAAGGTTGTTTCTTTAATGCCTGCATACTGGAGGGTATATCCTGTAGTGCCATTACGCAGTACCCGGAGTTTTATCCAACCTTTGGGTGCTGTACTACCACCTGTACCTCGGTTGAGAATAAACACTTTATTGTCCGTGTCGGTAGCCGAGATGCTTGGAATTACGGTTTTCGTCAGATCGCCCGATACATCATCTACTAATTTCAACCCTGATGGACTGAAATCACTGGTGCTCAAAACAAGACCAACTGTATCGGCTGCTGTTACCTGGGTCAGATCGTTCTTCGACAGGCTAATGGCGGCAGCACCCGTCATGTTGTTAATAATTACCCGGAAATCGGTACTCGTAGAGAAACCTAAATCCCAGCTCGACCGCTTCACGGAATTTTGGGCATTGTTGCTTAAATCGACGAATACCGCATTGACAGCACTGGAACCGCCCGTTCCGCCGTCGAGGGTCAGCGTCGTACCCGACGAAACAATAGAGGTGAATTTAACGGTAAGCTGTTTCGTGGTTCCAACAATGACTGGACTACTTGCCGAGGCAATCGAGAAGGCAACGGTTTCTGTTCCGGCGAGGAAAAGGTCAGCCGCTTTAGTCAGTTTAAACGAAGCTTCGCTGGCGCCCGCTGGAACCGTTAGAGACAGGGTGTTTGTCGTGACGGCTGGCGTTGTTGTAAATTGGGTACCATAGGTAATGCCAGAAGGCGTAACCTGTAACGTTACGGGGGTAGCAGCATCAACCGCCCGAGATAATTTCAGTTTAATGGTCGTTTCGGTAGTGGTTGCATCAATACCTTGCTCTGCGCTTTCGAACTGCACTAAATTGTCAGGTAGCGGTGGATCAGCTTCCTTACAGGCATTTAGCGTACTTACCACCAGCGCGAACATGATTATAACTACTTTTTTCATTGGAATTTGGGAGTTTGACTTGGTAAAAGACATTAATAGGGTGTGCTGATGTAATGAATGATGAATGATGAATGATGAATGAATTTTTATAATTAGGGACTTGTGGTTTTAATCATTCATCATTCATCATTCATCATTCATCATTAGTTTTTATACCACTGGAAGCTCAAACCGGCGAAATACGAACGACCATAGCTGTAGGGTACAGGACCGGCTGTACTGTGGGCACTGCCCGTATCGGTTGAGGTATTGGCTAACCGGGTGATGTTGAATAGATTTTTTACACCCGCATTGAAAGTCAGGTACTTATTGATCGTTTTCGTGAGTGTGGCATCAGCCCAATGGAACGCTGCGATTTCCGTTAACGTAGCCGATACCTTATTGTCCGACGTTACCGTTGCGGTATAGCTGGGTCGTTGTCCTGTGTATTTATAGAAAAGACTCAGCTTCGTTCCGATCTTTTTCAGGTTATACGTCAGGTTCGTATTTACCTCCGTCGACCAAACAAACGTGGGTAGCGAACCATAGTTGGTCGTATCCGAGAGCAGGCTGTTGTAGCGACCGATGTAGGAGAAGCCCACCGTTGCCTGAAGATCTTTCCAGGTAAAGACATTCTCCAATGTGGACCCCGTTGTTTTAAACTTATCGATGTTGATCGTCATCGAGATGCTGGGGTTCGTTGGGTCGACACCATAACTGATCAGGTTATTGAAGTCATTGTAGAAAACTCCGAGCGTTGATTTGAATTTCGAGCTGATTTGTAAGACCAGCGAGCTGTTGAAACTGTTGGAGGTTTCTGCTTTCAGATTAGGATTTCCGCGAATGGAGTGACTGGCATCGAAAAAGTTGAAGTACAATTCACGTAAAGCGGGTGAACGGAATCCACGCGCATACGATACCCGAAGATCGAGCTTGTTCGTGAGCGAAAATTTGGCGTTAAGGGAAGGAATGACAGGTGGGGCGTCATACACCGAATTCTTGATGAAGCGAAGACCCGGACGAATGTTGATTCGGGAACTGGGGCTTATTGTTGATGAAACAAAAAAGGCATAATCGTTAATCGTAGGAGAGCCTAAAATTCGGTCTCCCGAGGCACCGTCCAGATTGACGTCGAAACCCGGTTGTAGCGAGAACGCTGACGAAACGGTGTAGTAAGCCGTAGCTCGGTACGTCTGACTCGCAAATTTCGATATATCCTGTTCGCCCGTGCCGAGCGAAAGTGTTCGTAGGCCAGTAGTCAAATCCAGAATCGTAGTCTGCGTCCGACGCTGGTAGTCGGTGTACGAAGCCTGTCCGTTGATCTGAAAACGATCGCTTGCTTTCCAGAGGCCCTGCAATTGATGCACATACCGATTGGTAATGTATTTCTGATCACGCGCTAGATTGGTATTTACATTGGCAGCCCCCTGGCTAAGCAGGTCTTCTTTCAGGGCATCTAATCGATAATAGATGTTCGCATTTTTCGCATGATACCCAACTTTGCCATGACCAAATAGCTGATCTTTTGGTAACCAGTCATTTACCCGGCCTTCTGAAAGTCCCTGCCAACCACCGAACGTATTATTCGTGACGCCCGCCGATACGTTCCAGCCCTTTTTTTGCCAGGTAGCGCCTATATTTTGTAGATGCACACCTTGCTTGTTGAGAAAATTATAGTCGCTACCGGCTGTTTCTTCCTGAACACGAGCCGTGATGCCTAACCGCTCAGCGCCTGGTTTTTTGGTGATGATATTGATAACGCCTGCCAGCGCATCTGAGCCGTACGAAACCGACATAGGGCCTTCGACAATCTCAATGCGCTCAATGCTGTTGATATCTGTCTGATTAAGGCTTTCCCGCGTGTCGCCCCGGTCGACCATAGGCAATCCATCCAGGAGTATTTTTACGCTTCGGCCCGTCATCCCCATCAACTGAACATCGGTTGTGCCGAGAGTCAGGTCATTGGAGAACCGGAAACCAAGTTCATTATTCAGAACGCCCATAACGTTTAACGCACCGCGTAAGCGGATACGCTCACTGCTAATAACGCGTACCTGATACACTGATTTTTTGATCGACTGCGGTTCGTATTGGCCTGTTACCACCACTTCATCGAGGGCATTACTACCTGCTTTTAGTCGAGGGGAAACAACGGTTGGTCTATTGGCTTCAACCTGAATTGGCTGACTGACAGCTTCATACCCGACCATCGATACCTGTAATTCATAGCTCCCAACCGGAACATTCGCTACGTTGAAATGTCCCGACCCATTGGCTATTGTCGCCTTTTTCACGCCTTTAATCTGCACGGTAGCAAATGCCCCCGGCGTACCATCTGCCAATAAAATTGTTCCCTCAATGCTACCGACTGGTTGTTGAGCCCAAAGAGTAGTTGTATTTATCAGCAGAGAGATAAGCCATGCTGCCAGCAGCGGAGAGGTATACGTCTTTTTCATAATAACTAGGTAGCGTTCTGAAGGCCAATAGGCTGTTCAGCGGGAGCTGTTAATGCCTAGAGTGAATGGGTAAATTGTAGCGATTCTTATTTAGACAAAATAAAAACAACGTGCAAATGTACTAAAGCATCTGATTCGAGCAAGTGTTATTTAGAATTTATATGAATAATATTTTTGTGTTCATGTGAAAAGCGAGTGCCGAATGCACGGCATAAGGTGCGGTGTGGGGGAAGTAATTGTAGTTGTATGAAAAGTCTAAGCAGCTATGCAGATTAAGGTTTATCTTCAATCTCACCGGGTTAAAACCCGGCGCAAAAACAGAATGGATGAACTGCGCCGGGTTTTAACCCGGTGAGATTGAAAAATAAAAGAGTGGCATTTTCCTTGGTTAATTAGTGAAAACCAATTCAGGATCACACGAATTAAACCCGTTGAGCATAGTTCAGAGACTACGCCTAACAAAGTCTGCTCACTGATTGTAGACCATCACTAAATAGATTTCCTTTCTAACGAATAGGTATATACGCGTGCGAGTGGGAAGCAAACTAACACGACTACCGCTGACTGTTAAGAGTCAAGATGAAGTTGATTGTTGTCCAGAAAATCGTATAAATCCGCCATCGCGAGCGAGCCATTTATTTTAATCTGTAAGTCCAGTAATTCATCGAAGGTAAAGACAAACACCTCGCCATCAGATCCAGGTGGGCAAAGCATCAATTGGTTCGATAGTAATCGATTATGACATCGTATTTATTGGTGTCGACTGGCCGATGCGCTCTAAGAATCGCTAGAATCTTCTAGGATCTATTCTAAACCTAGTGTTACTTAAAGAGTAGTCTGGCGGCTTTTTGTATTTTTGATGCTGTAACTCATCTTCCATGACTAAGCATCGACTGACTCTAACGGCCACCGAACGTACAGAATTACTGGCTAAAGTCCAAAAAGGCAAAACAGCCGCTAAACTCATCCAAAAAGCACAGGTGCTTTTGGCCAGTGACGAGGCTGTCGAACGCCAGAGCCAAACTACGATTGCCGCCACCTATCATCTCTCCACACGCAGTGTTGAGCGGATTCGCAAAGAATTTTGTGAGCAGGGCATGGCGGTCTTTGATCCAAAGCCCCGCCAGCCCCGTTCCGACAAAAAGCTGACGGGGGAAGTGGAAGCTCACTTGATTGCCATTGCCTGTAGCGAACCACCAGTCGGTGAAAGCCGCTGGAAATTACAGGCTATTGCGGATCGACTGGTCGAACTCCAAGTAGTTGAAACGCTTTCTCACACGAGTGTGGCAACGGTGTTAAAAAAAACCAACTTAAGCCCTGGCGGGTCAAGGGATGGGTGATTCCGCCCAAGCAAAGTGCCGATTTTGTGTACTATATGGAACAGGTTTTAGCTGTTTATGAGCGACCTTATGATGAGCGGTTTCCCGTTGTTTGTGTGGACGAATCACCCAAACAACTAATCGAAATCAAGCAATATCGTTCCGCCGACGGCACACGCATCCAAGATTCCGAATACATCCGGCGGGGCGTAGGCGAGATTTATATGGCCTTTGAACCCTTGGCAGGGCAACGGTTTGTCGAAGTCAAAGACGATCACAAGGCCATTACGTGGGTGGGTGTGCTAGCCAATTTATTGGACGGCCCTTATACAGACTGTGTAAAAATGACGGTGGTTGGAGATAATCTGAGTGCCCATAAACCCAGTGCATTTTATACAGTTTTTGGGGCCGAGAAAGCCAAAGCGTATCTGGATCGATTGGAGTTTGTCTATACCCCCAAGCATGGCAGTTGGCTTGACATGGCTGAGATTGAGTTGTCCATCTTACAGCGTGATTGCCTGAATCGGCACATTGCGACCAAAGAGTTGCTGGTAGCAGAAATTACCGCCTGGCAAGCAAACAGAAATGCCAAACAAGCGAAGGCGAACTGGCAGTTTACCACCAAAGATGCCCGAGTAAAATTACATAAGCTATACCCGACAGTTTAATCTTTAGACAACACTAGTTCATGAGATTCAAGGCTAAAATGCGTTCGGCTTCCAGCACCGGCGCTCCTTCGGTGAGTAATTCGCAGAACAGGTCCAGTTCGTCTTCGGTGAATAAAAGAAAGTAATTGGGCATGGGTGTGGTCAGCAGTAACTCCTTTCCGTGCGTGGTGCAGAATGGTTGCATATCGAGCCGGTCGTGCATGATTTCGGCAAACGATGCAAACTGGTCGAGTGTCAGGCAGAAGAGGGAATTTTGAAAGGCCACGTTGACGGTACGGCAAGACGCGCAAATACCCACATAGCCCAATTCGTTCTGTGCAATCGTGCGAAACTGATGATGATGCGTCATAACAATAGTATGCGTGCTTGATCTGTGGAGCCTTTTCTTAATTTACATGATTATAGGCTCTGGATAAGCTCGTTACCAACAGCGCTGCGGTACTAAGTAAATTTCGCAGTTCCAGAAATTCGGAGTGGGTTAGTGAGCCCAGTAGGGCAATGATCAGCGCCGTGTATGGGGTTTCCTTTGTCAGTTGCCTGGCGTAAGCCGAACTCTGATTCAAATCAATGCTTAATACGGAGTTATGCAGGAAATGGAACTGTTCGGCGGTCAAGAGTCGGTGTAACGAACCAAACGTGAACGCGTATTGAAATTCGGCATCCGTATGCAAGATGATTTCTCCCTGCTGGGTGCGCGCAACGCATAAAGGGCTTTTTATCTGGTTATTCATGAGTATCCTTGTTTTGTGCCTGAGCGGGCGACCGATGCTTTGCGAGTAATTCCTGAACAGCGACCGCCACGCTTAGGGCTTGGTACACTCAATCGAGTATGGAAAAGAACTAAGTGGTACTTAATTCATAGATTTTGTCAGCAAAGTACGCCAGTACAGACCCGTTACAGCTTTCCTCAATAGCTGATTTAGACTGACCAAATCGCCGAGTAAACAGCTGAATTTGAGGTTGGTTCGTGGCATTTCGAACTGAATTTGTTCCTGATAGGGATTATGATAGACCAAATCCCGCAAGCTATACTGACTGACCCGTTGCGCTAACCAGCGCAGTTCGTGGCCGGTTAACCAGAGGGAAGTACTACCGTACTGAAAAGCTAAATTGGTACAGGTGGTAACCATTGACGTATCGGGTGTAAGCTCGCCAAATAAGATTACATGACCCATTGTACTTCTGGCAAGAACATGACAAGAGCTAGGCATTTCGCATTGTCTTAATTTAAGGCAAACCTAAGTCTTGTTTATATTGATTCCAAATAAGTGAGATTATTATTTAGATTTTTTCTAAATAAATCGGTTGCCTGATGAAGAACACAGTGAGTAGAAGAGGTTTGCTAAAGGATTATGATATTATTTTGCTATATATAATACATGTGTAGTCTATATGCATTAATTTTGGTCCAGAAATACCTGCTGAGCAGAACCAACAAATCAACTGAAATTTTGCCTATTAGCTCAATATGCTGTTAGTTTAGATTTCTAATCGATTATGTATAAGGAGTTTATAGTTACTAGTCAATTAATACACCTGATTTTTTAACGACCATGGCCTCTAAAAAGAAACAATTAATCCGCGTTGTCTTTGATGTACTCGACGAGATGAAACAAAATATCCGTTCGGATGAAGATCTGGCGGTTACGGCTACGGACCCTGATGAAGCCATTGATTGGGTATACGCAGAAATGCAGCGGCAGTTTAATCGTTCAGATATTCGATTGTCGAGAGTGCGAATTTGTGCCTGACATACAGGCGTGTACCTAGAGTCAATAATGCGGATCATCTATATATAATACAGGGCTTGTAATTAGAGAAGAGGTAACCCGTAAAATCGCCTGACGTATATGCCTAATCGTTGACGGAAGATTGATGGTTTACGTGGACAATTTACGGAGAACCTGTTCCAGATCGGGGCAGGGTTTTAGTCTGTAAATTGACTAAAAACAGAAGGAAAGTACCTGTTTTACCTAAACGTATTTCATCTGAAATATAGAGCTATAGCCGTGTTCCCTCGAAAGTTTACTTTTGGAGAAAGTGTTATCTTTGTACGATCAAAACACATCCTTTAGCGCATAAAGGACTATTGTCAGTCAGGAGGACGACCTCCCCCAGAGTGGGAACTGATTCGGGACGGCCCGGCCATTTAAAATGGTCAACGCCATGTCTTGGATTTATTTAGTTTTCGCAGGCCTCTTAGAGGTTGTTTGGGCCTATTTCATGAAACAGTCGGCAGGTTTCACCCGACTCATTCCCTCACTAATTACTGCCGTTGCCCTGGTCGCTAGCTTTAGCTTGCTGGCTCTCGCTATGCGTACGCTACCTCTGGGTACAGCCTACACAATTTGGACCGGTATTGGTGCCATAGGCGCCTTTATTGTTGGTATTGTCTTGTTTCAGGAACCCATTACGACTGCCCGTTTGGCTGCTGCTTTGTTAATCATAGCGGGCCTTCTACTCATGAAACTCGCATCGGACTAAAAATTCCCATAGCATTGATGAAAAAAGTATTGCAGTAGGATGATAGTATTTTAGGTTTATAGATGAAGTGTATCAGCTAGCGTAATTAATCGATCGTAAACGAACAATTTACTATGCAGAGCATTCGAAAGTATTATCTCTTGTGTCTTTGTCTGAGTCTTTCCTGGGCTATTCATGCGCAGGAAAGACCAGATTTTTATCGTAAGCCCGTTAAACAAGGCAACGGGTTTATGCTCAGAGCAGGTTTAAACTATACCATACCGACGGTTACTGCTTATTATGTCAACGGTAGTATTCCGCTGTCTATTCTTGGGGGAGTAAGGCCTAAAATGGGCTTTTATGTGGGTGCTAGCTATTATACAGATTTAGCCACGAATCGATTGAGTCTACGATTGGATGGCACATTGCAGCAAAAAAGTACCAAAACAGTAAACCCGTATAATTCGTACTCGGCCACCATGAGCTATTACTATGCAGGTTTTGCTCCACTGATTGGTTTGCAATTGGCCGGGCCGCTGACAATCTACACGGGCCCTGAAGTTAACCTGATGATCATCAATAAAAATGCCTGGGGAAGGGTAACCCCATTAGACATTGGCCCAACGGTAAAATGTGTCTATTCCTTTCAGAAAATCAAGGCAGAAATTAGCTATTCCAGAGGGTTTGTCCGGTATGACCATTTAGATATTAACCTGCCTGGTGGACCAGCTAAGCATGATTTTTATAATCAGACCTTACAGGCCGGACTTGTCTATTTATTAAACATCTGATAAGATTGATGATACGTCTCCACATCCTCTGTCTGCTCGTTTCGCTGCCAGCTTTTTGCCAGGTAAGAGCAGTTGATCAATTTGATTCAACTGGTTCAACACTCCCATCGCCATTTTCAACAAATACGCACTTACTAAAGGCTGGAGTAGGCGTACCGCTGTTCAGAGGAAGCTCTGTTAGTCCAGGATGGAAAACAATTGGGCTTGATGCCTCTTATGAAAAAATTATACGTTCAGGACTAGTCTTTTCGGCCGGACTTGAAACCAACTATGGTTTCGGGCCTGGTTCCCAATTGTTTACAGTTGAGATGCCCCTCGCTTTAAAATATTACCTGCCTATTTGGAAGAAAAAGCAACTGGCTAGTAACAAATCTATTTTTTTTAATCCATATATCGCCTTCCAAACCCAAAACGTGCTTTTCGCGAATCTGCGAGCCAATGCTGAATCTGCCTGGGGGGCAGTAGCAAGTACGTATTATCGGGGGCAATTTTTAAGGCAGCGAACCAATGTTGGCATTATCAACGAAGGGTTTAACCTGTTTCAGTTTGGTTATTGCATGGTTGGTGGGCAATTTAGAGTGTCGGCTAGCAACTACCTTGACGTGAACGTAGTTGTTCCAATATCGGCCCTGGCGTTTCATAAATCAGAATATGCCTTGTACATGCCCGCTTACGTTACCCTTAAGTATGGTGTATTTTGGTAGTAGGTAGCTCACTGCTGGAGATGCCTAAACTGACATGATATGATACTTCCTAAAATTCGGGATAAACGGTTTATTACGATTCGTCGTGGGGGCACATTGACAGATGAAGACCATCGTCTGTTGGCGATTTGGGCGGCTCAATGCGCCCAACATGTATTGCCTTATTTCGAAGAAGCGCGCCCGGATGATGACCGTCCAAGACGTGCCCTTGAATTAACTCAGGCATGGGTCAATGGGGAAATTAACATGAAACAGGCGCATATGGCTGCGTTTACAGCTAATGCAGCTGCTAAAGAAGTATCGGGAGCCGCGAAGTTTGCTGCTTTATCGGCTGGACAGGCTGTGGCTGTAGCCCATGTGGCCGCCCACGAATTGGGCGCTGCGGCCTATGCCATCAGAGCGGCAATGGCAGCCGCTTCCGATGATAAAAAAGAGTTAGCTAAAGCGCAGGAATGTCAATGGCAACGTGACCAACTTCCTGAAAGCATTCTGGATCTTGTGCTCGACGATCAACGGTTGCGAAATGAACTCTGCTGGTTTGTGTTTACCTGAACCTGTTTGGATTTTCCTGATTCTGTTCAAACCAGGTAGATTTTTTGTCATTCCGACGATAGGGGGAATCTCAAAATCCCCCATAAGTCAAGCTTGAGATTCCTCCTATCGTCGGAATGACAAAGTCAGGTATTTTTAGCCACAATAGGAAAACTTAACTAGGATACTTGTTAAAACACAGCATTCCTAATCTGAAGCCGCTCGCTTATTCTTCGTCTTCCTCAACATGCCCATGAATGTAGCCGCCGGGCAGTTCTTCCTGATCTTCTAACGGCGTATTTCCTGGTTCGTGCTGTTCTTCCTGATGTTGAGCAGGCTTGCTGTCGGCAGATGAGCTGCCTCCTTGATTTGCTTCGTTTCCTGGCGAATAGAATCTAACGGTCTTCATAGCTGTTTCGTTTTCGTGCGAATTACTATCTAGAAACTAATGAACGAAGTGAAGGTTTAAAAAAATTTAAAGATATGTCTGTACAAAATCGTGATGCCCCGGACTATTGCAGCAGACTTGACTATCTACAACTATGCTACCATTCATAAAACACCACCAGGGATTTGAGCCGCCTGAAGAGCTGCGAGATGCCATCAAGGATTTTTGGTACGCCAGAATTGACCTCGAGGAACAACAATCCAGCTTTGACGTACTACCCGATGGCTATGCCGAGCTAATTTTTCATTTTGGAGGCCCCTGTAGTATTGTTACCAGCGCAGGTTTGCAGTCATTGCCCTCGCCGTTTATGATGGGCCTGCTCAATCAACCGGTTCGGTTACACGCGGAAAAGGAGTTCGAGTGTATTGGTATCAAGTGTTATCCCTGGACAGTGTTCGATTTGCTTGGTCTACCCTCTAAAAAAGTTGGTCTTCACTTTTTTGAGCATCCGATTGCCCGGCTTCAGGCCACGTTGAATGAGTTGGTTATGTCTGGTAAAATCGAGGAAGCAATGACTCAGGTTAAGCACTATTTCCTGAAGGCAAGGATTGGAATTGCCACAGATAGTATGCTCTATAAAGCTGGAACGGCGATGCGGCAGGCAAATGGAACGATGCCGGTAAGTGGGGTTGCCGCTGCGGCTCATGCCACAGTGCGTACCCTGGAACGGAGATTCAAGCAGTCGTCCGGCTATTCGGTTAAAGACGTGTCTGCGTTAATGCGCTTTGAACAGGTACGCGACCAGTTATGGTTTAATCCCGAGATGAGCCTGGCTGGTCTCGCGCATGAGGTAGGTTATTCGGATCAGGCCCACCTCAGTCGAGAGTTCAAACGGTATAGTGGCACTTCACCAGCGGTATTTGCTCGGGAAGCGAAGAACCACAAACAAGTAATGCAGGCCGATTTTGTCGCGTTTGTTCAAGACTAGCGCAGTGGTATTCCCGAATTTTGTCAAAAAACGGGATACAAATGGAATCGTTAACTGAAAAAAAGGTGCTCGTTTCGGGTGCAAGTTTTGCTGGCCTTTCAACCGCTTACTGGATGAACAAGTTAGGCTACAAAGTAACTGTTGTTGAAGTAGCAAACGGACTTAAACTGGGCGGAACGCCTGTTAATATAGAGGGGAATACCGTCGACATCGTTAAGCGGATGGGCATTTTTGAGCAAATTCAAGCCCATCGGCTGGTTATGGAAATGCTGGAATTTAAAAATGAAGATGATGTTACGGAGGGGAAAATCAGCCTAAGAAATGAAGGCGAAGAACTGCCAACCGAGGACTGTGAAATTGAGCGAGACACATTACTTCACCTATTAGTTGACCGTATCAAGAACGATGTCGACTTCATTTTCAATAACAGCATTACAGCGCTAACCGAAACAAACGATGCCATTGACGTCAGCTTTAAAGATGGCTCACAACAGACGTTCGATTTAGTGTTTGGCTGCGACGGAATACATTCGGCTGTGCGAAGGCTTTGGTTTGGAAACGAAGCGGATTACTTGCATTTCCTGGGTCAGTATTTTTCGATTACCATCGTAAACAAATTGCTGATCAGAGAAAATACCACCCAATTCTACAATGTACCCGACAAGGCGGTCATGCTGAATGGGTACAACCAGAAGACTGATATCGTTTTTTGCTTTCGCTCAGACGAAGAAATTCCGTACGACTATCGGGATGAAGCCCAACAACGGAAAATTATTTTGGATCAGTTTAAGGGGGAAAGCTGGCGAATTGCAGAGTTACTGGAGGAGGTGAAAAATTCATCAACGTTTTACTTCGATAAACTCTGTCAAGTAAAAATGCCATCCTGGACCAAAGGTAGAGTGGCATTAGTGGGCGATGCCGGTTATTGTGCGTCGCCAGCTGCCGGAAAGGGTGGGTCGTTAGCTATAGATGGCGCTGCCGCCTTAGGGGATGCTTTTCAAAAACACGGCGACGATTTTGACTTAGCCTTTCAGGAGTACAATCGAAATTTTCGCCCCTATATTGAGGAAGTCCAGGAAAATGTGGTTCGAGTAGGCTTAGACATCCTTGTGCCAAGAACCGAAGAAGCGATTCGCATTAGAAACACGCAAACGACGTCTTTTTAGGATAATAGAACGCTGATTTTTATGAACGCTATGATCTTAAGGTTATTAGTAGATGCCGAACTTGTTTAAACTTAATGGATTGTTTTTGTCATGCTGACGAAGGAAGCATCTTAAAATGGCCTAATGATCTAATCTGGAAACGTTAAGATGCTTCCTTCGTCAGCATGACAAAAAGCAGCCTGGTTTAATCTAGAACAGGGAATCACAGTAAATCTTAATCGTCCTAAAAATCAGCGTTCTAGTATTTTTCATAATGAAACAGGTAGTTCTATTGCTCCTTTGCCTAAGCTGGCGTGTGTCCCTCGCACAACTGAAAGTTAATTCAAATCATCGGTCCTTTCAGGATGAAAAGGGGAAGCCTTTTTTCTGGATGGGCGATACGGCCTGGGAGTTGGCTCATCGACTGGATCGTCAGGAAACAGAAACCTATCTGGAAACACGTCGTCGGCAGGGGTTCAATGTGATTCAGGTGGTAGCCTTGCCCTTTGCTAATGAAGTCGATAATAAGAAACCGAACCGCTACGGCGACTTCCCATTTGTCAACGACAACCCCGATCAATTGGCCATTACGCCGGGTAATAATCCCAACGATGCCGCTCAATACGACTATTGGGATCATGTCGATTTTGTGATTCAAACTGCCGCCCGGAAAGGATTATATATTGCGCTGAGCCCCGTTTGGGGTGATCATGTGTCTCCTCACTGGAGTCCGAAAGGGGTTATTTTTAATGAGCAGAATGCGCGTTCGTATGGAAAATACTGGGGGAGCCGCTACGCTAATCAATGGAATATCATTTGGGTGTTAGGGGGCGACTGCCCACTTGTGTACGAGAAAGATAAGCGGCACTACGACGACCGACCCGTTTGGCGGGCAATGGCAGCAGGGATTGAAGAGGGGGAAGGAGCCAAACACCATCTGATGACGTTCCATCCGAAAGGGGGGAAGTCTTCGTCAGAATACTTTCAACAGGATAACTGGCTGGATTTTAATGCATTTCAATCCAGTCATGGCGCTCGTGGTACAGATGCCTGGAATTGGGTTACGCGGGATTTAGCATTGAAACCTACGAAACCTACGCTCGATATGGAGCCCTGTTATGAAGATCATCCCGTTAACCCCTGGGACGGAAAATGGACTCGTCAGCGCGGGTATTTCAATGCGTATGATATTCGTACCCGGCTTTATCGAAGTGTTTTTGCCGGGATGTCCGGGTTTACCTATGGCCACCATCAGGTCTGGCAGTTTCTGGATACAACGCGCTTTATTCCGCTGAGTGTTGGCGATACAATTATTGGCTGGAAACAGGCGCTTCATGCCGAAGCCACCGGGCAAATACAGTATCTGAAACAATTGATGCTCTCGCGACCCTATTTTTCCCGAGTGTCCGATCAAAGCCTGATTCGCTCAGTCAAAGGAACCGACTATCGGGATTTGGTGATGGCCGCGCGTGATTCGGCCGGGACTTACATAATGGTCTACCTGCCTCAGCGCGCGCCTGTCACCGTTGATGTAACGACGATCCCGGGAAGCCAAAAACAAGCCTGGTGGTTTGACCCCCGAACCGGCAAGGCTATCCCCGATCGGTCGGGGCGGTTTACTGGGGTTGTTACGTTTACCCCACCTTCGCAACCGAGCGCCCTGGCAACCGATTGGGTATTGGTTATCGACGACGCTGCACGAAAATACCCATTTCCGAAGTAATGATCTCGCAAAGAATCAGTACGGTAGGATCAATTAAACGAACGCCTGAAGGCTACTGGCGACTGGTTGGTTTTGGTCTTAAACAACTTGCTGAAGGATTGGGAATGTTCAAATCCTAGTTGATAGGCGATCTCACCAATAGATAAATTGGTTGTTGATAACTGCTGTTTGGCCTTCTCAATTAGTTTCTCATGAATGTGTTGCTGCGTTGTCAGGCCGGTTAGCGATTTCAGCAGACCACTTAGGTAATCAGGCGAAACGTTGAGCTGATTGGCTAGATAACTAACGGACGGCAAGCCTTTCTGCATCTTATCCATATCGTCAAAATAGCTGACCAATTGGTCATTAAGTTGCTCCAGGATTTGATGGTTAGTTATTCGGCGAGTCATGAACTGGCGCTGGTAGAAGCGCTCAGAATAGTTGAGCAGGGATTCCAGTTGGGAAATAATAATGTCGTGACTGAACTGATCCAGGTTGTTATGGTACTCCTGGCTGACGTTGTTAATGATCTGCGTCAGGGTAAGTTCCTCTTTATCCGACAAAAACAAGGCTTCGTTGACGGAATAATCAAAAAACGCATACTGCCTGATCTTTTTGGTCAATGTCGTATTCCATAAAAAATCGGGATGAACGAGCAGCATCCAGCCTGCTTGCTGAGGGGTAGCGTATTTTTGAGGTTCAAATCCGGTGATCTGGCCGGGTGCCATAAAGCTGAGCACGCCTTCATCAAAATCATACGATTGCTGCCCGTATTTGAATTTTATAGGAGCCTTAAAATGCTTTTTGAGAGCTATGCTATAAAAACCATGAACAACAGTCCCCGGTAAATCGTCAGGTATGTGGTCAACCGGTTTAATTTCGATGACGCTGATCAGGGGGTGTTCAGGTTTGGGCAATCCTAGCAGTCGATGAAACTCGCTGATGCTCTTGATCAGATGTGGTTGGCTTCTTTCCATAAGGCCCGTAAGCTATTGTTGTTTGTACACTTCGAAGGCTCGGGAAACGGCTTCCTTGTACGAAAGTGGCTTTCGAGCTAATAACGCTCGTATAGCCGAAGGGTTGCCGATCATATCCTCGCCAAGACCATCCAATGCCCCTTTTATGGCTCCCTTTGGTGATTTCGCCATGCGCTCAATCAGCGGTGCTGCAAATCGTAATAAGGCCAAGGGGATATGAATTTTTCGGGGGTGGGAATGGCCGATCACTTCAGCAGCTGTATCGATCAACTGATCACTCGTCAAGACATCGTCATTACCGACCTCATAGCACTGCCCAAAAGCTTTCGGTTCATTCAGGACACCAATAAGGTTGTAAACAAGATCATCAATGGCAATGCTGCGGTGCTTATTTTGCCCACTCCCGATCACAAAGGCCAGATTTTTCTGCGCATTTGCCAGTACCATATTGAAACCCTGACCACCTATACCAACGATCATGCCCGGCTGGATGATGGTTACGTCGAGATCACTGTTTAACAAATACTGTTGGGCTTTCCAGCGCCCGCGTGTCCAGGCATCTTTTGAATGTGCAGAAATGCCTAGGGAGGTAACATAAATCAGACGACGAACCTGGTGGCGTTGGCAACCCTCGACAATGTTTTGCAACCCATTCATTTCGATGTCCATAAAACCCTGTTCCGCCGTGCTGGAATGTTGGGGAGCCAGCGTATGTATGGACACATAAACGGCATCTATTGATTCAAGCGCCTGTTGAACAGAGGCTTTGTCCGTTATGTCTCCTTGAACGACTTCGCAGCCTGATTCCGCAAGGTCTTTGACTTTATCTGGATTACGGGCAAGACACCGTACCTGATAACCGTCTGCGAGTAATTGGCGGGTCAGGTAACGTCCCACAAATCCGGATGCGCCAATAACCAAAATCTTTTTCATAATTGATCGTGTTTTGTGGAGGCAAAGCTCCCGCCAATGCTGAAAAAGGCTGTAGCCAAATCAGGCTTTATTGTAGCCGAAATCGATTCAATGGCCCTTTGTTGGGCGTAGTCTCTGAACTACGCCCTGGTGTTTCCGCCGGGTGGCCGTTGCCATCTCCGACCGGTTTTCCAACTTAGTTCACTCCGGTCGGAGACCGGATAACGCTCGAACGTAGTCCATACTACGCTCAACGAGCAGATGTCAATCCGATTTAGTGAATAATTTGACCCAGTAAATCGACCACTTCGTTGATTTCATCGAGCGTATTAAAGTAGTGTGGAGAAAGGCGGATCAACCAATCGACTCTCTTCCGCTGAAAATCAATGACCGCCGAATTCGAATACTGGATGGTGAAGACGACCCGTTCACGGCGGAGAGCGGTCTCTAGTGCTGCCACCGATTGACGGATGGTGTGAAAGGTCAGAATATTACTTTGCTGAGTTCCCCGATCAAGTAGAACCAGGCCATCAATCTGTTCCAAACCCATTCGGAGTTGATGCATAAGTTGCTGGTTTTGCTGGACAATTGCTTCCAGACCTACCTGATTGGTATACCGAACGGCTTCGGCCAAACCAACACTAAGTAACGAAATCTCCTGTGGCTCAAACCGGCGGGCACTCGTCTGCAACGTATATGAATCTGGACCAGTCCAGTTAGCCGCCCGGCGATCAATGTACAGCGGAGCTAGCCCAGATTCTAGCGCCTTATCCGATACGTATAAAAAGCCCGTATTGCGGGGCCCACGCAAAAACTTGCGGCCAGTAGCTACCAAAAAATCGGCTTGAAGGCGGTTCACATCGAGCGGCAGTTGCCCCACCGATTGAGCTACATCGAGCAGGTACCAGACGTCGTATTGCCGACAAAGTTTACCCATCTCTTCGGCAGGCAGCACCAGTCCTGAGTTCGTGGGGATGTGCGTAATGGCCACCAGTACTGGATGGTGTTTCCGAATCAATTCCTCGGCATGCGTCAGATCCAGGTCGCCGTTGGGAAGATCATTAATCCGAAGTAATCGAATGCCTAGTCGCTGCTGCATGGACAGAAACGCAAGCTGATTCGAGACATAATCGTTGGACGTAGTCAAAATCGTGTCGCCTTCCTGAAAAGGAATAGCCGATAATATCCGGAAATAAGCATCGGTAGCGCTGTAGGCAAACCCAATATTGTGGAGCTGAGTATTCAGCAGTTGAGCCGTTTCGTCGTACAAGCGACCTATCTGCCCCATTCGTAATCGTTCGACTTCGTAACCACCCACCTGGGTTTCCTGCTGGAGATACTCCATCATGGCGGCCACGACAGGTTGAGGCATTAACGAAGCACCAGCACTGTTCATAAACAGGTTGTCTTGGCAACCCGGCGTATCGGCCCGGAGTTGAGCTACATCGAGATAAGGAGTCGTTTGGATTTGCATGGCGCAAAACAAAGAAACTAAGCTGTATGGAAACAGATACACTTTTGTGATTAATATACCATACAGTTTTATTGTCATTAATAATCTGGTTTTTCCCACCTAAATGCCGAGTCTTCACCCCTCTCCTGAAAAACAGGAGAGGGGACGGGGGTGAGGTAAAAGCTAGCGAAGAACGACCGGGCTTATTATTTTTTATCTGTTCACCCATGCGTCTAAACTGTACGGCTCATTTTGATGAAATCTGTATGATAGTGCGTACAGATTCGACAACTACATTTGCTCGACAATGCAAAACCTCTCTAGCTCAGCCCAACAATGACGTTATCCATTCCGAAGTATCAGCAGATTGCTCGCCAGCTTGGCGACACGTTGCGGTTTGGCGTACTAAATGGGGGCGATAAACTGCCGTCGGTTCGTACACTCAGTCAGGAACTTGGGGTGAGCATCAACACCGTGCAACAAGCCTACTACTGTCTGGAAGCGGAGGGATTGGTGGAGGCAAGACCCCAATCGGGCTACTACGTCCGCACACTCGGCAAGCGGATTGATGATGTGCCGCGCCGGTCTGAACCCCAGGCATTGGTCCAGCAAACCGACCTGTCCGATCACGAACCGATAGTAACCCGGCTCATGCGCCAGCAACGGGAACCCGGTTGGCTTCCGTTCTCCCTGAGTGTGCCCGACCCGTCGTTATTGCCTGTTGAGAAATTAGGGAAAGCTTTTCAGCAGGCCCAGCGTGAGCTTCCGCACGGTGGCATCGAATATGACCTGATAGCCGGAAATGTAGCCCTGCGTCGGCAAATTGCCCGCTATGCCCTGTTCTGGGGCAGTCACCTTACCGACGAAGAGCTGATTACGACTGAGGGTTGCACGTCTGCGCTGACTCTTTGTCTGAAAACCGTTACCCAACCCGGCGATACCGTTGCGGTTGAAAGTCCCATTTATTTCGGTATTCTTCAGACGATTCTATCGCTGGGTTTGAAGGTGCTCGAATTGCCCACCGATGCGCTTATAGGTATCGATCTGGATGTATTGGAAGGCCATTTGCAGGCAGGGCGGGTACAAGCCTGCTTACTGGTTCCCAATTTCAGTAATCCCCTCGGTTTCTGTATGCCCATTGCCAGCAAGCAACGGCTGGTGAAACTGACGGAAACGTACAAGATTCCCTTGATCGAAGACGACCTCTACGGTGATCTGCATTTCGCGCCTGACCGCCCGCAGCCTTGTAAAGTTTTCGATCGGCAGGGGTTTGTGTTATGGTGTGGCTCTGTCAGTAAAACACTGGCTCCCGGCTATCGAGTGGGCTGGGTAGCACCGGGACGTTATTACGAGAAGCTCCTTCAGGTCAAGCGATATCAGGCTGGTTTTTCGCCGGGGATAACCCATCAGGCAGTAGCCACCTTTCTGGCTAATGACCGATATGAATTGCATCTGCGCCGACTTCGGCAAGTTTTGAAAAGCAATTGCCAACGGTACCAGCAAGCCATTCGTACTCACTTTCCGCCGGGCACGCGTATCAGCGAACCTCAGGGTGGATTTACTTTATGGGTTGAGGTCGATGAACGAGTGAATACACTGGAGCTGGTGGATCAGTTGGCTCCGTATAAAATCAGCATTATGCCGGGCAGTTTATTTAGCCTTCAACCGCAGTATGGCAATTGCATGCGGCTCAGCTATGGACTGCCATTTGATGAGCGCGTTGCGTGGGGCTTGCAAACAATCGGGCAACTTATTCATCAGCAAGTAGGGATATGAACCATCGACTGTGGCCATCGATCCTTGCCCTGGCAGGACTGATAGAATTCCTATTGGTAGGATTGGGCGCTTCTGCGCAGGCAACCGATGCGGTGCGGGAACGGTATCAGAAGATTGAATATCGAATTCCGATGCGCGACGGGGTTTCGCTTTACACGGCTGTTTATCTACCACATGATGCCTCTCCGACCAAGCGGTACCCCTTCCTGATGCAGCGGACCTGCTTTGGTTCCATGCCTTATGGTTCTGATCGGTACAAAGCCGCTTTGGGGCCTTCGCCTACACTTCAGGCGGATGGCTATATTTTTGTCTATCAGGATGTACGAGGGCGCTGGGCTTCTGAAGGCCGTTGGACCAACATGACTCCGATTGTCAGCGATCGGAAGAAAGCAGTAACTGTTGCCGACGAAAGCACCGATACCTACGACACCATTGACTGGCTTCTCAAACATGTACGTTTTCACAACGGCCGGGTTGGATTGTGGGGCATGAGCTATGCCGGTTTTTATGCTATGGCCGGTTCAATCAACGCCCATCCTGCCCTTAAAGCCACATCACCACAAGCACCCATCGCCGATTTTTTTCGGGAAGACATTCATCACAACGGGGCCTTCACGCAGCTTGCTTTACTGGCATATCCATTGTTTGGGGATCGTCCGTCGGGGCCAACTACAAAGCCCTGGTTTATAGATGACTGGATTCAAACGGGCAAGCAAACGGAATTCGCCTGGCATTTGGGCTTGGGACCACTGGCCAATGCGCAACGGTATTTACCCAACAATACGTTCTGGCAACAAACAGTAGCGCATCCCAATTATGATGCCTTCTGGCGGGAGCGGAATATTCTCCCTCATCTGAAGAACATTAAGCCTGCCGTTCTGGTCGTAGGTGGCTGGTTCGATGCCGAAAATTTGTACGGTCCACTCAGTATCTACAAAACGCTTAAACAGCACAGTCCAGGCGCACGGCCAATGCTGGTGATGGGGCCCTTTGGTCACCGGGGCTGGTCGGAAGAGACGGGCCATACCCTGCACAACGATCTGTATTTTGGTGATAGTCTGGCTACGTACTACCAACGAAATCTGGAAGCGCCGTTCTTTCATCATTACCTGAAAGGCGCTGGTGATGGGAAAACGGGCCTGCCTAAAATCTGTCTGTTCGATACCGGACTGAAAACCTGGCGTACTTTTTCAAACTGGCCCGCAAGCTCCGCTCATACCCAGCGCTGGTATTTAAACCCAAATGGTCAGTTAAGCAAGCAGGCGGACGACCCCTCCAGTTTTCAGGAGTATATCAGCGACCCGGCCCAACCGGTACCGTTTATCGAAACAACACTGACGACCGAACCCGATTTCAGTACGTTGTTTAACTATATGTCGGCCGACCAGCGATTTGTCAGTAAACGAGCTGACGTACTTAGCTTTCAAACGGACATATTATCTGGGAACAAGACAGTTGGCGGGGCAATCACGGTTCGGTTGAAGGTAAGTACGACGGGCGCTGATGCCGATTTTGTGGTCAAACTCATTGACGTCTATCCACCCGACGAGCCGAATCATCCTTATATAACCGATCCCCAAACGCAGCTAGCTAATTATCAACAGTTAGTTCGGGCGGACGTTTTGCGTGGGCGGTTTCGTAAAAGTTTTCAGAAACCAGAGCCCTTTATTCCGAATCAGATTACGGAGGTGACCTTTCAACTTCAGGACGTGTTGCACACGTTTAAAAAAGGACATCGAATGATGGTGCAGGTACAAAGCAGCTGGTTTCCATTGATCGACCGAAACCCGCAGACGTTCGTTTCAACTATCTATAAAGCCAGTGAAGCCGACTTTAAGTCTGCTCGTCATCGAGTTTATAGCGATTCCGCAATTGAAATGACCATTTTGCCCTGAACCAACCGAACTATTCCTTTTCCATATCACCCATGCAACCCCCAATCTATATTATTGGAATTGGTGCCATTGGCATGACTCTGTCCGTTTTGTTGAAGCAGGTGGGTAAAGACGTGACGCTTATACGCGGTCGTTCCAATCAGCTATTGCCCGATGAAGACGCCAGCATTACAGTTGACTACGGCGATGGCGCTGCCGTGACAGAAACTATCCCTATCCGATTGCTGGAGCAGATCGAATCATTGGATGGAGTAGTGTTGCTGACCACCAAAACATACGGCAATCAGGACCTGGCGCAGCGACTGTGGGGAAAGACAGGCCAATCTCCCCTGGTATTACTGCAAAACGGCCTGGGTATTGAAGCCCCATTTCTGGAAGCCGGTTTTCCTGAGATTTATCGGTGTGTGTTATTGGCAACCAGTCAGGTAACGGCACCGTATAAAGTTCTCTACAAACCTGTAGCTGCTTCTCCGATTGGCATAATGCGCGGTCAAGAATCCAAATTGGCGTATCTGGTCGAACAATTCAGCACGGAGCAATTCCCTTTCCGGGTTGAGCGGGCCATTCAGCAAACTGTCTGGGAAAAAGTAATTACGAATTGTGTTTTCAACGCCATTTGTCCGTTGCTCGGGATCGATAATGGTCTTTTTCATCGGAATAAGGCTGCCTTAGCGTTAGCACGGGAGGTCATCGGCGAATGTATTGCCGTCGCGAACGAAGTAGGTATTCGCTTAAATCAGCAAGACGTTGAGAATCGGTTGATACAAATTAGTCAACGGTCTGACGGACAACTTATCTCGACGCTGGTGGATATTCTACACAACCGCCCAACCGAAATAGATTCCCTAAATCTGGCAGTGGCCCGTCTGGCTACTCAATTGGGCAAACCAGAATTAGCAACTCGTACTCGCTTGCTAGGTGAGCTGATTCAATTACGGTCGAAAGAAAGTCCAGTTTAGTGTGAAGCTGTTTAGTAAACTTCTCTGATTTCGTTAAAACTGAATTGTTTTTTTGTCATCCCGGCTATAATTCAGTCGAAAAAAGAAACTTGTCCTGCACTTAGTTCAGATCAATGTAAATTGAGCCAATTTTGAGCGTAAAGAAAATCGGTCGACCAGGATTGACCCGCACTTATCACAAACTATGAAACAAGTAATCTTTTTTTCGTTGCTACTATTGATGGCAGGGGCCTGTCAGCGAATGTCTGTTCCGATGACAAAACGGGTGGTCATTACGGGAGTCGATGCCGCCAAAAAGCCCGGTGATGATTTCTTTAGCTATGCCAACGGCATTTGGTACGATACCGCCCGCATACCTGCCAGTCAAACGGGCGTGGGCTCTTATTCCTTCATGAATTACCCACAACGGATACGGCTGCAAGCCATTCTGGACAGCGTTTCGGCCGGCCAGAATGCGCCCGGAAGCCTGGAACAAAAAGTGGGTGATTTTTATGCGTCGGGTATGGATATGGATGCCATAAACAAACGCGGTTATGAACCAATCAAGCCTATAATTGCCCGGATCGACGCTATAACCGATGTTACTTCGCTGTTGAAGCTGGTGGTTGACGAACAGAAATCGGGGGATGGCTCGATCATTGGGTTTAGTGTTGGGCCTGATCAAAAACGGAGTTCGATCAATATTGCTCAGTTTCGTCAGACGGGCATTGGACTACCCGAACGAGCTTATTATTTCAAAACCGATTCGTCGACCTTGGGGATTCAAACAGCCTATAAAAACTACCTGACCCGCCTGTTTGAACTGATCGGAACTGAGTCAACTACGGCCAGTAAAAACGCAGCCGTTGCGTATGCCCTTGAAAAACAATTGGCGACTGCCCATCGGACAAACATTGAACTTCGAGACGTAAAGGCAAACTATAATAAACAGGCCGTTGCTGAGTTGGCGAACAAACAACCTGCTCTACATTGGGCAACGCTACTAACCGACTTAGGACTACAGGTTGATTCCGTTAACGTGGGACAACCTGCGTATTATGACCAGTTGAATATGCTGTTAACATCGGTCCCCATTGAGGATTGGAAAGTCTATTTGAAAGCCCGTGCGCTGACCAACTATTCGAATTTCTTAAGCCAGCCGTTTATCGACGCGTCCTTTGCCTATGCCAAGATTCTGACCGGGCAAGCGGTTAAGCAGACACGTGCCGAAGAAATGACACAAGCCGTTGATCGATCCCTCGGCGATGCGCTGGCGCAGTTGTACGTGAAAAAATACTTCCCGGAATCGGCCCGGAAACGAATGGCGGTTCTGGTCGATAATCTCAAAAAAGCCTTTGAAGCCCGTATTAATCGCCTGGACTGGATGAGCGATTCCACCAAAGCCAAGGCAAAAGACAAACTGCATGCGTTCACACAAAAAATTGGGTATCCCGATAAATGGCGGGATTATTCGCACGTAGCCATTAACCGAACCGCTTACTTTGAGAACCGATTGTCGGCGACTAAAAATGATTACCTGGACCGGTTGGCTAAAGTCGGGCAACCCGTCGACAGAACGGAATGGCATACGACTCCGCCTACAGTAACGGCCTACAACAATCCGCCACTTAACGAAATCGTTTTCCCAGCGGGCATTTTACAACCCCCTTATTTTGATGTAAATGCCGATGATGCGCTGAATTATGGGGGAATCGGGATGGTGATTGGTCATGAAATAACCCACTCGTTTGACGACCAAGGAGCCCAATATGATAAATATGGCAACGTGACCAACTGGTGGACAAAAAGTGATTATGCCAAATTCAAAGGGAAAACCCAGCAGGTGATCGATCAATACAATTCGTTTACGGTGCTGGATTCGGTACATGTAAAAGGGGCGTTAACCGTGGGCGAAAACACCGCCGACATTGCTGGGGTAGCCATCGCCTATGATGCCTTTAAATTGACCGAACAAGGCAAAGACACGACTAAGCTGGACGGCTTTACCCCCGACCAACGCTTCTTTATTTCCATTGCCCGAATCTGGCGCGTCAAAACAAGAGACGCCTATATGGGTATGTACGTCAATACGAATCCACACTCACCGGCTAAATGGCGGGTGAACGGGCCACTGATGAATTTCACGCCTTTTTATAAAGCGTTTGATGTTCAGCCCGGCGATAAAATGTATAAACCCGAAAAGGATAGGATAAGCGTTTGGTAAGGTTTGGCTTCAGTGTCGTTTACTAAAAAGGAGGCAGGTACCCTAAGCGTGGTGTCGGTTTCTCAAAACCGACACTATTGCTGACGCGAAGGTGTCGGTTTTGAGAAACCGACACCACGTCGAAGAACTTAACAGTTCTGCTGTAAGGGGGTATCTTAGGAAACTCTCTTGCAGCAGAACTGCCTTTTTACTCTTTCGGGGAAGTTAGCTTGTTCCCTGCCTGGATAACCGCCTGATTGACGGCACGAATGCGCTCTGCTTCCATTTTCTCGACTTTGCGATCGTAGGTGAGCAAGCCGTTTACCTCATGTTCGACATCGGTCGTTTGGGTATAAATGGCGACACTCAGCCCACGGTAACGCATCAATTGCTCTACCTGATCCAGTAAAAAAATATAACGATCGGTCAGCGCCGATTTGGTTGGTTCGTACGCATACGCATTGTTTTCAACTGGCCACATATGTCCGCGCACAAACAGGCCAACCCCACCAAATTCACCCAGAGAAGCCGCTCGTAGGCTATCCGGAACAGACGCTTTAGTGGGACCGACGTAGATGTGAGTGTCTACAAAATCACCGTTTTTGGGATCGCCGTACGCTTTTTGATAAGGTGGGTTGTTGTTGAATCCCGAATTGCCATTGACTAGTCGGGATGGATCGTACTGTTTCACCCATTCCGTTATGTTTTTCACATCGAAAGCCCCCCAGTTTTCGTTGAAGGGAACCCAGCAAATTATGGACGGAGAGTTATAATGGTCATCGATGAGCGTTTTAAGCTCTTTTCGAAAAGCCGACCGGGTGGTTAGGGTATCTTCATCTTGATACCAGATTGCAGGCATATCTTGCCAAACTAGCAACCCCATCTTATCGGCCCAGTAATAAAACCGCTGCGGCTCGGTTTTCATGTGCTTCCGAATCAGGTTATACCCCGCTTTTTTGGTAAAAAGCATATCCGATTTTAGGGCCTCTTCGGTAGGTGCTGTTAGAATGCCATCAGGCCAGTAACCCTGATCCAGCAAGCCAAGCTGCATCACAAATCGACCATTCAGCAAGGGTCGAACAACACCATCGACTTTTCCCAGCGTTACATCCCGCATGCCAAAATAGCTCAGCACATTATCTGTGATTTCTCCATTTGCCGACTTCAACGTGATTTTTAAATCATAGAGGAAAGGAGAATCCGGAGACCAGGGTTTGGGGTTCACAATCGGAATAGAGAGCGTCGTTCCAGCATTTCCTTCTGCATGGGCAACTGCTTTTTGGCCATCCAGCACAACCACAGATACGTTGGCTGTAGAACTGGCATTTACGTCAAGCTTTAACCGTTTCCCTGCCAGATCGGGAAGTAGACGGATGTTTTTAATGTACGTTTGCTGAACCGGCTCTAACCAAACCGTTTGCCAGATGCCGGACGTGAAGGTGTAATCGCCACGTGGGCCGTTCTTGCCCGACGGAGTGTGGCCGTCATTGGCATCATAAGCCGCCACAATGAGGCTGTTTTCCCCTGGTTTTAACATAGACGTGATATCGAACGAAAAGGCATCGTACCCGCCAGAATGGCTGCCCGCTTTTTGGCCATTTACAAAAACAGTAGCGTTATAATCGACGGCTTCAAAGTGAAGAAGAACCTGTTTCCCTGTCCAGGTTGAAGGAAGCGTAAACTTCCGTTGGTACCACATATTAATTTCCTGCTTCCGCTTGATTCCCGACAGGACCGATTCAGGGCAATAGGGGACCCGTATTTTTTCTGCGTTAGTCGGGAAGCCAACCGCCGTTGTCGGATTGTTGGCCGACGCAACTGATTTCCCTCCCTGATAATTCCAGGTGCCGTTCAGGCAAAGCCACTGATTCCGTTGGAGTTGGGGGCGAGGGTATTCGCCAAGTGGTATGGGAGAGGCTAAGGCCGATTGAGTCCAGGGCGTTGGTAATTCCGCCTTTTGTGCATGGGCTGTTTGCCCCCAGAAGAGAAGCATAGCCGAAAGAAGCGGAATAGTGGCAGCTAGACTATACGTTAACGAATAGGAGCGAGGTTTCAGGCCAGATTGATAGGTCATTATGGGGAGAGTAGGTTGGTTGCGTGTATGTCGGACTGATTTTTAGTATTAAATCGAGTAATTTTCACACCCCTTTAGGGGTTTAACAGCGAAGCGTCGGTAGCAAAAAGGAAGATCCTAACCGCCTTCGTGCCGTTAGGTACGAGACAGGTTGCGTACCTGACGGCACGCTAAATAAGTGTTCAAATCGTCTTATCTACCGACGCTGCGCTGTTTGATCCCTATGGGATTATTTGTTCGCTTTAGTAGTGAAATTAATCCAGTAGAACTGCTTTTTGTAAGCGATCTACTGGATTGCTACTGTTTTCTGGGAGAGAAAGTTTGCGCTTAAACACGTTCAATACTTAAACAAAAAGCGGCCAGAATAAGCCGCTTTTTGTTTAAAGAACATCTATACCTTGAGGTTGGTCAAGATTGAATAAACGTCAACAGGTCAGCATTTATCGTGGCCGCTTCGGTTGTTGGCATTCCATGCGGAAACCCTGGATACGAAATCAGGCTACCATTTTTTACCAGTTTGACAGCCTTGGCCCCTGTTAGAGCGAAAGGAACAATCTGATCGTCTTCACCATGCATCACCAGTACGGGCACATCCACGCTCTTAAGATCTTCGGTAAAATCAGTTTCCGAAAAAGCTTTGATGCAATCGTAATGCGCTTTGATAGCGCCCATCATTCCCTGACGCCACCAGTTATCCCGAATGCCCTGCGACACCTTAGCACCTTCCCGGTTAAAACCATAAAAGGGAAGGGTGAAATCCTGAAAATACTGAGGGCGATGATTGGCCGTACCTTCGCGGATTTCATCGAATACAGACATCGGAATGCCATCCGGATTGGCAGCGGTCTGTGCCATAATGGGAGTAACAGCACTGATCAATACCGCTTTCGCAACCCGACCCTGTCCATATTTAGCTACATACCGAATCACTTCGCCACCACCAGTTGAATGACCAATATGGATTGCGTCACGTAAATCGAGGAAGGTCGTCAGCTCGGCTACATCGGCAGCATAGGTATCCATATCGTGGCCATTTGCCGTTTGAGACGATCGACCATGTCCACGACGATCATGAGCGATTACGCGAAAGCCTTTATTGAGAAAAAACATCATCTGGGCATCCCAGTCATCGCCAGATAACGGCCATCCGTGATGAAAAACAATAGGCTGGCCTGTGCCCCAATCTTTGTAATAAATCTCGGTTCCGTCTTTTACCCGAATCGTGCTCATATCGTTGTGTTTTGATTGTGATGGTTAAAAAATGACTAATTCCGCCAAAATACACTTCCTGCATGAAAATGCTGCCTATCTATTTATCATTAGGCGTTTTGTTCCCAGCTCCAATACCACGACTACCACCCGTAACCAAGGCCGTTTTGTTTCTTAATGTTGACATGCGATTGGACGTCAAGGTTTTGAAATGGTTAAGGGTGAAATATAATTGAACCGGTTGTTAGGCCCGCTTCCAGATCCTGATGGGCTTTGGCTACATCCGTTAAGGAATAACTAGTAGGCTTAATCTCCCCAAACACGCCCCGACGAAAAGCCTCAAATAACTCTTCGACCGCTGTATCCAGACTTTGTTTGTCGGGCAGATATTGGCTAAGAGTTGGGCGAACAAGGTTAATTTCTTTGGCTGCGAGATAAGCGGTGTCAATTTGGGGTGTACCAGACGCACCGCCATACAGAACAACAGTGCCCCTTTTTTGTACGACTTGAGCTGATATGCCGAAAGTCGCTTTGCCTACTCCATCAAATACCGCCTGAACTCCCTGGTCTTTTGTGAAGGAATTGACTTTCTCAATCGTATCCTCCGAATCGAGCGCAATGACCAGGTCTACGCCCTGGCTTTGTACCAGAGCTTTTTTTGACGCAACGCCTACCGTGCCGATGACAGTAGCTCCTAACGATTTGGCCCATCTGCTGACGAGAGACCCAACTCCGCCCGCTGCGGCATGAACCAGAATGGTATCACCGGCTTGTATTGAATAAGCCTCTTTAACCAACATCCGGGCTGTAAGGCCTTTCGCCAGTAACGAAGCAGCTTCGTCAAAGGATACATCTACGGGTAATCGGATCAACTGGTCCTGATGAATTAGTCGCTTTTCTGCGTACGCACCCAGAGAAAAGTAATAAGCAACCCGGTCGCCTATTTTCCACTCAGTGACACGGCTACCGACGGCTTCAACAATCCCCGAAGCTTCTACACCGAGGGTGGCCGGGAGCTTGTTAAGCGGAAAGCTGCCATTTCTGAACAGGACATCAACAAAATTGAGTGCTATAGCTTTCTGGCTGATTAAGACTTCATATTCTTTGGGGGCAACAACGGTTTCGCTGATATACTCGAATACAGCGGGCGACCCTTGCCTGCTGATGCGAACAACCCCACTTTCGTCTATTGTTTTCATTCTTTTGCTCTTGGTTTGATAGGCCAAAATTGGGGTTATTCAAACGGAACTCTCTTGACAAACGCAGCAAATTCGGCTTGACATTTGTCAACGTACCGTACAATCAACTATTCGTAATTGTGCGTCGCTGACGATTTGATTACTTTTACCCGTAAGCTGCTGTTTCACGATCGGACGGATGAATACGCCTTCTATGACTATTTACGGACCACTTTTTGACTACATTGAATCTAAATCCTCACTTATACTAAGCGATTCAGAAAAAGAGCTGATCAAAAAAACGTTTAAAGAAAGACACGTAAGAAAGCGTCAGTATTTGTTGCAGGAAGGAGACGTCTGTAAGTACATGGCCTTTATCGTCAATGGGGCCGGGAGAATGTATACGATAAAAGAAAATAGCCAGGAATCGATTATTCGACTGGCTATTGAATCGTGGTGGCTGGGCGACTATGAGAGTTACAACCTACAGACACCATCGCTTTACAATATCGATATGACAGAAGACTCGGATGTTCTTCTGGTGACCAATGAAGGTTTGCAGGAGTTGCTGAACGTGGTGCCTGCCATTGATCGGATGATTCGGGAAATTGACCGGAAAGGAACCATTGCTACTCAGAAGCGGCTTCAATCGTCGATTAGCCTCGATGCAGAAGAGCGATATGAGTTGTTGGTCAAAACATATCCTGAGTTTATCCGACGCTTTCCACAAAGTATGATTGCGTCCTACCTGGGCATATCGCCCGAGACCCTAAGCCGCATCCGGAAAAAACAGTACACGGGTAAGGATTAAACGACCTGAAGTGTTGTCAGGCTAGGCGTTTTCCGGAGTGTCTAAAAAAAGGTGAAGCGACTTTATTTTGTGATTATCAATAAGGGCAACATCCATTCCAGAAGCGACCATAGGTTGACCCGGAATGCCAAGCCGCCAGGAGATATGTTGCACCTGATGGTTCACTTTAGCTGGGCTGGTCAATTCAAATTGGAATTCTGATGGCCATTGGACCTGTAATCCTGAAATCACCTCATTGATGGCCGAGTAACCGGTAATTGCGGGACCTTCGTTTGTTTCGTAAAAGACAATATCGGCGGCATAAATCGCTTTCATTGCTTCTAATCTATTTTCTGCGTTCCGGTCATTCCAAATGACGAGCAGACTGTTTTCCAAAAGTGTTGCTGATAGGTCCATAATTGCCTGTTTTTGATAGGTCAAAAGTAGCAGGTGTATACGTGACTATACATTGACCTATATCACGAAAACGAATTGACTAATGTCAATGGACCTTTGGCTTTATTTATCCCTTGAATTAATCACAGACTTCGCAGGTATACTGGATTCGGCAAACTGGCAGTCTTGCAGAAACGAGTCGTCGGTTAGGGTACGCAGAAAGGCTACGATGTCGGCCTGTTCGGTGGGTGTGAGCGAAATGCCTAGAATGCCCGTTTCGCGGTCTTTTTTCAGGAGGTAGTCAAGGGTTTCGCCATGCTGGACGCCCGAACCATAGTGGGCTACGACTTCTTCTAAAGTAGCAAATCGACCGTCGTGCATGTAGGGTGCGGTTACGGCTACATTGCGCAGTGTAGGCACCTTAAACGTATAGCGATCGTCATTTTTTAAGGTAATATCGAAGTGCCCCTGATCGTCGTTTGCCGTACTGGAAAGACCGTTGTTGCGAAACGAGAAATCCGTGAACAATGGCTCTGGATGGCAACCGCTGCATTTCCGCTCTACCAATATCCAGCCTGCCCGCTCAGCAGGGGTGAACTTCGCCCCTTCGTTCCGTACGGCTCGATCGTAACGTGAATTGGCCGACACCATAGTGAGCATAAACTGTGAGAGTGCTTTTAAAAGCCGCTCGCTTGTGATGTCGGGGCTTCCAAACGCCTTCGTAAACAGTATCGGATAATCGCGCTTTTGGCGCAGTTTAGCCAGAATGTTGGGCAATGACTCATTCATTTCGGCTTCATTCTGAATGGGCACCATCGGAAACAAATCCAGATCATGGACACTACCATCCCAGCCAAAATGACTCGACCAGGCCAGGTTGACCAGAGGCATTGCGTTCCGTTTGGTCGATAAATCGTTGATGCCTCGACTAAGCGCCTGGCCCGGATGCGTAAAGCCCGATGCCTGTTGGTGGCAACTGCCGCAACTGATGGAATTGTTTTTCGAAAGGAGAGGATCGTAAAACAAGGCTTTACCTAACTCAATACCCGCTTCGGTCAACGGGTTTTTGTCAAATGGATAAACAGGGGTTGGGAACTGGGCTGGCACCTTAAAAAGGGACGCTTTCTGATTCGCTGAAAAGAAAAACGCCATTACCAGCAACGCGATTGACGTAACGAGTATCGTAATTTTTACCTTCATAATTGATCGCCTGTAATTGATCACTAAGCCAACAGAACCCGGTTTACTGGCCTATGTATCGCCAATAAAGTTCAATAGATTTTCCGACAAGACCTTGTTATCTGGCTAATTCTTTCTTGTCAGCCAACCCATGTATATCGCTGATTGAAAGAAGCGTAGCGGTGATTCAAAACCAGCTTCTAAACACAAGTCGGCCAATCTTGTTTCGGAAACCGGATAAAGCTCATTTTCTATTCGGTTTAAGCGATTCGTTACTTGGTCATCGTCTAGATCGTTCGGCAAAAGGAGTCGAAGAATGGCTAGATTTTGCTTGATCTGCTTTTTATCGCCCGTAATATCCAGCATGACCAATAACGCACCCGGTTCTAGACGTTCGGCAATGTCTTTGAGTAAGCTTAGTTTATTGCCCTGATCGTCAAGGAAATGCAGGACCAATAAAAGGGTAGCTGCTCCATATTTTTGGGCCGGATCAAGGTCTGATACCAAGCCTTCAACCAGGGTAACGTTCTGATAAGCGTGTAATTTTTCATGGGCCTGATTCAGCATATCAGGAGAAGGGTCTATACCCGTTATGTCCCAATGCTCAGACGCCTGAGTAAATCGGTTTATTTCGTTGCCCGTTCCGCAGCCTACGACCAGCAAGTTTTTAGAGGTCGCTTCACGCAACAAGTTGGGCAAACGATCTAGAAAATATTGATAGTTGGGTATCCAGGCTTCGACAAATTGATTATAGTTGGTCGCTCTTTCTCGTTCAAATAATTCTACTTGGCTCATAGTAATAAATCGTCTTCTGGGGACTGACTGCAAAAGTAGCAATTATTTATACTGATTCTAAATAAAGGTCTTGAATTTGCGCTCAGACGATCACTTCATCGTTGTGCACGCAGAAACCTGTCATGTATTTGGACCTCTGTTGGTAAGGGAATTCGCGTTGATATAGCATTTGCTTTATTTTGTCGTTTATTAGAATAATTTTGCATTATAAAATTTATACTAGATGATTCAAGTAATTAACCGGGCACTTGACCTGCTGGAGCTAATCGCCAATGATCCTGAATACCCAAAATCATTGGGTGAATTGGCCGATGAATTAAGTCTGAACCACGGGACTTGTGCCAATATTTTGAAAACCTTAGTAACGCGCGGGTACGTCGAACAGATTGGTACGAAGAAAGGCTACATTCTGGGCGCCAAATCATACGGACTAACCGGAAATGAAGCTTATCAAAAAGATTTGCTCGAAGCAGCACGCGAACCAATGAATGTACTAACGCAATCGGTCAACGAAAACTGTCTGTTGGCTATACTTAAAGATAATCAGCGAGTTGTAATCCATAGGACATTTGCCGAACAGGATTTACAAGTACGTACTGCCGACGTAAAACCCATCTATGATTCGGCCTCGGGGCGGCTCTTGCTGGCTATGTTGCCCAACGAAAAAATTCAGCGCTTTGTCAGCAAATACGGCCTTCCCGTAGGCGATTCCTGGCCAGAAATCCTGTCGGAAGATCAGCTCTATGAAGCCCTGTCGCTAATAAGTCAGGAAAAATTAGCGCTACAAACCATACCGAACCGGCATGTTATTGGCCTGGCTGTTCCCGTTTATAAGCACGGCCTTGTCGTCTCTAGCTTGAGCATCTATTTGCCCGAGTATCGGTATATGGCCATTGATAAACGGAAACTGGTACTATCACTTCGAAAATGTGCTGACGAAATAAATAACAAGTTGGTATAGAGGCATATATGAGTAAATTTTAGAAAGGCTTCGGCCTTTTTTTTATGCCCTGTTCAAAAACTACCATCAGCTAAAAATGGAATTTTTTATGAAAAATCAAGAAAGAATTTGGAGTTAATCCATAAATGGCCTTACTATTGCAATAGAATAAAATTGATTTTTATAATATAAAATTAATTCCTAAATCTCATGAAATATTTTACGTTTACGTGGCTGCTTGCCTGTATGACGATATGGAGTGCCGCCACAGTATGGGGGCAGTCAATCGTTATATCGGGTCAGATAACCGGCGCGGGCGATAAGAGCCCCTTACCCGGTACCACTGTATCACTGAAGGGTAGCACTACGGGTACTACCACCGATGCGTCTGGAAATTATCGGATCTCGGTTCCCAATCCGGCGAATGCGATCCTGGTCTTTTCGTCAGTCGGTTTTTTGAGCCAGGAAGTTTCTGTTGGCAGTCGATCTGCCATCAACGTGGAGTTGGCTGTCGATACACGGCAACTCAATGAGGTTGTTGTGGTTGGCTACGGCACGGTACGTAAAAGCGATTTAACCGGCTCACTCGCCCAGGTAAAAGCCAAAGAGCTCTCTTCGTTTCCGGCTCCCAACGTACTGCAGGCTTTGTCGGGTCGAGCGCCAGGGGTACAGGTGATTCAAAATACAGGTGCGCCGGGCGCATCGATTAGTGTCCGAATTCGGGGGGCAAACTCGGTTCAGGGGAGTAATGAGCCTCTGTATGTAATTGACGGCTTCCCTATTGCGGGCAGCAGTCCATCTATTTTGAACAACAACGACATTGAGTCGATCGAAATTCTCAAAGATGCCTCTGCTACTGCTATCTATGGATCGCGTGGGGCGAATGGCGTGGTTATTATTACGACGAAACAAGGGAAAGTGGGTAAAGTGCAGGTGGACTATGAAGGCAGTTATAGCATTCAGACACTTCGGAAGAAACTGGACCTGATGAATCCGAAAGAATATGCGGCTTTTTACAATGAGCAAGCCGTGAACGATGGAAAAGCACCCTACTTTACTCAGGCTCAGATTGATGGATTTGGGCCGGGTTATGACTGGCAGGATCTTGTGTTCCGGAAAGCACCCATGCAAACGCACAACCTGACCGTGAATGGGGGGACCGACAAAACACGTTTCTCCATTGGCGGGGGTCTTATGAATCAGCAGGGTATCATTGCCAATAGTGATTATAAGCGGTACTCACTGCGCGCCAACTTTATAACCGATGTCAGCTCTAAATTCTCCCTGACCTACGGGGCAACCTTAAGTAAAATCACCTCCAATCGCCAGAACAACTCAGGTGGTAATCGGGGATCATCATTGATTTCGGCGGCCATTTCTGCCCCACCAACTCTGACGCCTTACAATGATGATGGCAGCTATCGGGTACTGACAACGGCTTATCCGTTTATCTCGAATAGTATTGTCAATCCCATCAATGTTATCAATGAAACGAGTGACAAATTAGATGCGAACCGAATCCTGGCTAACGCAGCGCTAACGTTTAAGCCGTTCGAGGGGCTGGCCATAAAAATTTCCGGCGGTATTGAGAACGCTGATGATCGGACGGATGCCTATCAGACAACCAAGCTAATCAACTCTGTGGGTAATGCCAGTGTGGGCGTTTCCCGGACCACTAGTTTGCTCAGCGAAAATACCATTAGCTATAACAAAATAATTGGCCAAAAACATAGTCTGGCAGCTGTAGCTGGGTTTACGTATCAGGATTTTCTCAGTACCTCCCTGAGTGGTTCGGGTACGGGTTTTCTAAGTAACGTTCCCCAGACCTATAATCTGGGATCGGCCAGTACGCCCGGTATTCCTGGTTCGAGTTATGGCTATAGCACCTTACTATCGTATTTGGGCCGGGTTAATTACAGCTTTAATAACCGTTACCTGGCCACCGTTAGCTTCCGGGCCGACGGCTCATCGAAATATTCGACTGGCAACAAATGGGGGTATTTCCCATCCGGCGCATTAGCCTGGCGGGTATCAGAAGAACCGTTCATGAAGAACGTATCTTTTCTGTCTGATCTAAAATTACGGGCTAGCTGGGGGCTGTCGGGTAGTCAGGCGATTAATGCCTACGCAACGCTCAACATGCTATCATCGGGTAAAACGGTTTTCGACGATGCGCTCTACAATACATTTGCCCCTAGTACTACTCTCCCTGGAGATCTGAAATGGGAAACCACCGAACAAACGGATGCGGGTGCAGATATTTCCTTTTTTAGCAATCGCCTGCATTTAACGGCCGATTATTACGTAAAAAACACCCGCGATCTGCTCAATACGGTCCAATTACCCAGCTCGTTTGGGTATACCACAACGATCCGAAACGTCGGCCAGATTCAGAATAAAGGACTTGAATTTTCGGTAGATGGACGGGTAATTGACAAGGCTGTTAAGTGGGATGTTTCGGCCAATATTGCGTTTAATCGCAGCAAAGTCATTAAACTCTATAATGGGCAGGATATTCTGGGTGGCAATTTTAATGTTACGTTGATCTCCGATGCGGCCAACCTACTCCGACAAGGCTTGCCCGTCGGTGTGTTTTATGGCTACGTCGAGAAAGGCTATTCCGATAAAGGGCAAGTTGTTTATCAGGACCTGAATGGCGACGGTGTCATCAATCAGAACGATAAAACCGTTATTGGCAACCCCAACCCAAAGTTTATTTACGGCTTCAACTCGTCCGTGTCATTCAAGGGACTGGAACTGTCTATTTTTATTCAGGGTGTTCAGGGGAATGACCTGGCGAACCTCAGTGCCATTGGCAATACACTCGATTACAATTACGGCTTAAACATGCCCCGTGAGGTATACCTCAACCATTGGACGCCTACACATACCGACGCGAAGTACCCAATTATTTCGAGTAAAAACTCCTATAACTTCTCGAACCGGAATATAGAAAATGGCTCGTTCATGCGGCTCCGCAATATTCAGTTAGCCTACACACTGCCCATAAAACAGTGGGGCCTTAGTGATTTGCGCAAGGTGCAAATTTATGCCAGTGGGCAAAATCTGTTAACCATAACCAACTATTCCTGGTGGGACCCCGAAGTTAACTCAATGGGGGGCGCAAATTCCATTGGACAGGGAATCGACTACTATACGTACCCAACCACCAAGTCGGTCACGTTTGGGTTGCGAATTGGCTTCTAATCATCTTAAACCAAAGCCTTGCTGAACAATGAATTTCTTAACTACTTTTTTTCATCTCTACGGTAGAGGCCGGTCCATCGCTGGACCAGCACTGACCGGCTTGCTTATTATTTCGGGACTTTTTTCCTGCACGGATGTACTGACTGAACAGCCCAAATCAATTGCGGTAGAAACCTTTTATAATACAACCAGTGAACTGGATGCTGCCGTAGCTGCCGTTTATAGTGGTCTGCGCAACTCGGCCAGTGGTATTGGGGGCGAATATGCGGCTCAACTGGAGGCCTACACCGATTACTGTTACGGACGGCCCGGTAGCAGCTATGCTATCCTGAGCGATTTTCAGGGATTAAATAGTACGAACATTGTTCGGGTGGGCAACATGTGGACGGTCTTATACCTCAGCGTTCGGAATGCTAACTTGGTCATTCAGAATGCGCCCAAGGCCAAAAGTGTTTCGGCCACCGATATTGCGAAATATGTAGGGGAGGCCCGCTTTCTTCGGGCGCTGACCTATTTTACGCTCGTCAAAAACTGGGGTGCAGTGCCCTTGCGTACGGAAACAAACCTGAACGAAGCCAATGTGAAGCGGAGTTCTGTCGACGACGTTTATCAGTTAATTATAGCCGATCTCCAGAACGCCGAAACAACGCTACCCGATAAGCCTGCTCAGTCGGGTCATCCCTCGAAATGGTCAGCAAAAACTGTTCTCGCCGATGTGTATTTCTATCAGGGAAAAAACGCCGAAGCCCGCGACAAGGCTAGTGAGGTCATACAATCGGGTAAGTATTCGCTCGTACCCATTACAAAAACCGATGATTTGCAGAATATTTTCGGACCGGCGGTAGTAACAACGACTGAGGAGGTTTTTTACCTAAAGTACACCCGTCAGGCAGGGCAGGGGATGTATTTTGTCATGTTCCCGAACCACCCAGCCACCAAATTAGTCGGCGCGGGAGGATTCTATGGCATCAGTTCGGATCTAACGAATTCAGTCTATGCGGCCTGGGATGACAAGGATTTGCGAAAAGGCAATTGGTACGTCTGGGATCTCGGCCTCGGAAAGACCACTACGCTTAGTAAAAAATTCATTGATCCGCTGGCACCATTTCAGGACGCATGCGGCAATGACTTCCCCATGTATCGCTACGCCGATGTGTTACTACTCTATGCCGAAGCCGCAAGCCGGGCGGGTACCGGACCAACGGCCGCGGCTATGGATGCGCTCAACCAGGTACACCGACGCGCCTATGGATTTAATCCGACAGCCGTTTCCAGCGTGGATTTCAAACTAAGCGATTTTACGGCCAGTACCTTTAACGATCTGGTGTTGAAAGAACGGGGCTATGAAACCCAGCTGGAAGCAAAGCGCTGGCATGATCTAAAACGGTTGGGCCCCGACAAACTGAAGGCCGTCATTAAAGCCGCAGTTGGTAAAGACGTGGCCGACAAGCATTTGCTCTGGCCCATTCCAACATCGGAACTGAACTACAATACGGCGCTGGATCCCAATAAAGATCAAAATCCAGGATATTAAATGAATGGGCAATGGATAATTACTAATGCAGAATGAATTTAGCTAGTCGACTATAGTATCCATTGTCCATTAGTAATTATCCATTCATTTTCTCGAATTCATGAAGCAACTGATTATTTGGCTGACGATGATGGTCTGGGCGATAACCGCACAGAGACAAAACTTCGTGCAGGTCAGTAAAACCAACCCGCATTATTTCGCTACGGCGGATGGGAAAACTTAAATTTCCCGATTTCACCCGCTCTATCATTGTTAAACTCTATACAGATTAAATGAAGCGACTTGTCTTTTTTACACTACTGGCGTTGTCGGCACTTCAGGCGTCAGCCCAGCTTTCCGACGACTATAAAAATCAATGGAGCGATCCAGCGGTTCAGCAACGCATTGCCGATGGCATCCGCGAAAACCGGATGGGCGCTTTTACGATTCGGTTTACCGACAAAGAAGGTAATCCGGTATCGCCCGGTGATGTGTCCCTGACACAAACGCGCCATGATTTCTACTTTGGAGCCAATGGTTTCATGACCAAAGGATTCAAGAATCCGAAAGAAGATGCGCTCTACGAAGAACACTTTGCGAAGCTGTTCAACTTCGTGACGATTCCATTTTACTGGCCCGAACTAGAGCCAGAGCCGGGTAAACTGCGATTCGGGAAAGATAGTCCCTATAGCTACCGTCGCCCGGCACCCGACGTAGTACTGGAATTTGCCCGAAAAAATAACATCACCCCCAAAGGGCATACGCTCGTGTGGGACAACCCGCGCTGGTCAATTCCGACCTGGCTACCCAAAGACGAAAAAATCATGGAGCAGAAAATCAGCAAGCGTCTTCAGGAAATCGGTGAGCGGTATGGGCATGCTATTCAGGTCTGGGATGTGGTGAATGAAGTAACCGACCGTCACCCCGATGTGCTGATGCCTAAAGATTTTGCTTTTAAGGCGTTTAAGGAAAGCGAGCGGCTGTTTCCGAACAGTAATGTGTTTACACTCAATTTCACTACGGGTATCTGGAATCGTAGCAACAAACGCGAATACAGTGCCGATTATCTGCTCCTCGAAAATTTGCGGCTACGTAACGCCAAGATCAACGCCATCGGTATGCAGTTTCACAACTTCAGTGAGCCAGAATATGAGCAGATTTTGAAAGGTAAAGCCATGACGCCCACTACGTTGTTTAATACGCTCGACTTATACTCAGATTTCAATTTGCCGATTCATATTACCGAAATTACAGTATCTGCTTTATCAGAAAAAGGCCCTGAATATCAGGCCGTCATGGCTGAAAATTACTACAAACTATGGTTTAGTCATCCCAAAGTAGAAGGCATCATCTGGTGGAATCTGCTGGATGGTACAGCTGCACCGGCTGCCATCAAACCCGATGGTAGCATCGTTCCCGGTGAGGATAAATGGAAAGGTGGCCTGTTGAACCGCGACTTCACCAAAAAGCCTGCCTACGATGTACTCGACCGGCTGATTAACAAAGAGTGGCGCACCAACCTAACCGTTACGCCAAAAAGTGATGCGGCCAGTTATCGCGGATTTTATGGGACGTATAAGCTGGTCACCCAGCGGAACGGAAAGAAATACGAGAAAGAAGTTCAGTTTCCCAAAAGCGGTTCCCGCACGCAAGTAGTAGTACTGGATTGAAAATTTAATGTAAAATGAGTAATGTAAAATTGATAATGCATTGTATATCAGTATGATAGTGCCTTGTTCGTTCACGGTTCATTATCCATTTTTCATTGCACATTATCCCTTTACCTAAGCCTATGCGTTGTCTGAGTTTGTTTTTTATGTTCGTTACGGTTCAAAGCCTGGCCCAATCGACTCGCTACGATTCGCTATGGAGTGACCCGACCATTGAAGCCCGGATTCAACAGGGTATCGAAACCCACCGAAAGGGTGATTTTACGCTGACACTAATTGATAAACAGGGTAAACCGATTCGAAAAGCAACCGTCGAAATTCGACAGACTGGCCATCTGTTTCAGTTTGGGGCTAACATCTTTATGCTAAAGGGGTTTCCGACGGCACAGGAAAACGAAAAATACGAGTCGTTTTTTAAGTCGATGTTCAATCTGGCTACGATTCCTTTTTATTGGAAAACGCTGGAACCTGAGCAAGGGAAACCGCGCTACACCGCTGATAGTAAACCCATTTACCGCCGACCGCCCACTGATGTAGCCCTCGACTTTTGTCGCCAGAATGCCATTACGCCACGCGGGCACACGCTTGTTTGGGACGAAGCTATGTTTGGCATTCCGGATTGGATGCCGACCGATACATCGAAAATGCAGCCGATTATCGAGAGGCATATCCAGGAACTGGGCCAACGGTACGGCGAAGCCATTAAAACCTGGGATGTAACGAACGAATTGCTCATTTCCCGTTATAAAGTGCCTATGCCATCGGACTACGCTAGTAAAGCATTTCGGGCAGCACAAGTGTATTTCCCTAAAAGCACACGGCTATTTATCAATGAAAATACACCCAGTTCCTGGCAGGCATATCGTCGGGAATTCACGCCCTATTACCTACTGATCGAAAACCTTAAACTGAAAGGCGCCCGCATTGACGGCATTGGGATGCAGTTCCATTTGTTTGAACAGCCCATGTTCGATAATACCGTGAAGGGCCTGACACACACACCTGCCGAATTGTTTCGGGCTATGGATCTGCTTGGCTCATTCGGTGTACCCCTGCACGTATCGGAAATTACGTTCCCGACGCTGCCGTACAACGAAACGGGTTTACAACAGCAGGCGAAAATGGCTCGGAACTTCTATCGAATCTGGTTTAGTCATCCAGCAATAGAAGCGATTATTTACTGGAACACAGTAGACGGTACGGCTGTAGCTGGTGAGGACAAATGGAACGGCGGATTGCTCAATCGCGATTTTTCGCCCAAACCGGCTTTTACTATGCTGAACGATCTGATTAACAAAGAATGGAAAACGTCATTCAAAACATCAGTAACTGACAGCAAACCCATCAGCTTCCGGGGCTTTTATGGCGACTATACCGTAAAAGTGACCGTCGGCAAGAAGACTATCGAACAGACATTTAAACTGGCTAAAGATCAGCCTACTACAGTACAACTTGAACTATAAACTGAAGGCCTGAAAAGGCTCTTTCGCTCATGAAAATCATTGACATCCGTACGCGCTGCGTCGCTATTCCCCTCAATGCTCAATTGCGCCACAACACGGGCGTGCACCCCGGCTATTTTCTGCGCACGATTCTCGAAGTTATTACCGACGAAGGTTTCGTTGGGTTAGGTGAAGTAGGAGGGGGCGATCAGCGGGGAGCGCTGCAAAAACTGAAGCCTCGAATCGTTGGCGAAGACCCGTTTCACCTCGAAAAAATCAAGCTGAAAGTACTTCGCAGCATTTATTACATGTCGAACGCCCGGCTTTACGCAGCCATCGAAATGGCCTGTCTCGATATCCAGGGCAAAGTACTAAATCGCCCTCTGAGTGATTTGCTGGGCGGGCGCGTTCGCGATGAAGTACCCTTTATCGCCTACCTGTTCTGGCGCTACGACCGTCCCGGTGGAGGGCACGATGAAACGCCAGAGGACATGGCGGATTTCTGCGTCGAACTACACGAAACGCTGGGCGTCAATTCGATGAAGCTGAAAGCAGGGGTAAAATCACCGAAAGAAGAAGCACGAGTGCTGGAGCTTTGCCGGGAGAAACTCGGCGACGACTTCGGCCTTCGCATCGACCCGAACGGCCTTTGGTCGGTGCAAACGGCGGTACAGATCGGGCGTCGGCTGGAAGACCTCAACATCGAATATTTTGAAGATCCATCGTGGGGGCTTGAAGGCAACGCGGCCGTTCGGAAACAGATACGGATCCCAATTGCCACCAACATGTATCCGGCCAAATTCGATGATCTGGCTCCGGCCATTCGGATGGGGGCGGTCGATATTGTGCTGACTGACATTCACTATTGGGAAGGACCTCGTGGGGTGAAAGATCTGGCTGCGGTTTGTAATACGTTCAATCTGGGCGTTGCCATGCACTCTGGGGCTGAATTCGGTATCGAACTGGCGGCCATGATTCACACCGCTTCGACCATTCCCCAAATGAATTTCGCGGGCGACGCACATTATCATTACCTCACCGACGACATCATCGAAGGCGGACTGATGAAGTATGAAAATGGCTGTATAAAAGTCCCAACGGGCCCCGGCTTAGGCGTGTCGCTGGATGAAGATAAGATGAAGCATTACGAGAACTATTACGAAGAAAAAGGCGATTACTACGCCCGTTTCCATCAGGACCCGTACCGCCCCGATTGGTTTCCGACGGTTGGTGGAATGTAATTTTTCTTTCGACAGGATTTACAAGATTGACATGATTTCTAACGGAAGACAAATCCTGTTTATCCGAACGTCGGCCCGGCTGTAAATCCTGTCAGAAAAAAGACGAACAAAATGCGCTTAAAAAATAAAAAAGCCCTCGTCACTGGGGCATCGCAGGGAATTGGTAAAGCCATTGCCTTGCAACTAGCCGAAGAAGGCTGCGACGTAGTTGTGCATTACCACGAAAACTGGGAAGATGCCGAAACCGTTGCGGACACTATTCGACAGAAAGGTGGTACAGCGCATCTGTTACAAGCCGATTTGCAGAAAACATCCGAGGCTATCCAGCTTGGCGAGCAAGCCTGGGATGTGGCTGGTGGTTTGGATATTCTGGTGAACAATGCGGGTGTTTCGTACAAAAAACACTTTCTGGACGTAACGGTGGCCGATTTTGAGCAATTCAATAACGTCAACTTCCAAAGCACTACGTTCCTGACACAATCGGTTGCCCGAAACATGGTGAAGCACAACGTAACGGGGAGCATCTGGACTATTACGTCGGTCAATGGCATTCGGCCGGGACTGGGCCTGACGCTCTACGGAGCCACAAAAGGGGCGCTTGAAACACTCATGAAAGGCGTAGCAATGGAGTTGGGACCGCACAACATCCGGGTTAATACCCTAGCGATTGGCGCTGTGCAGACCGACATCAATCGGGGAGTGTGGGGAAACCCGGCTTTGCTTCAGGAAGTGAATGACGGTATACCCGCAGGGCGATTGGGGCAACCTGAGGAAATCGCTGGTGTGTTGGTCGATTTAATTGCATCAGGCAGCTACATGACCGGTTCGACCATCACCATCGACGGCGGTTTATTGCTGATGCGGGGCTATGGAAAACTGGGACCTTACAGAGACGCTTAACCTCAATCATACGATGAAGAACCTTACTCTTTTCATTCTCAGTTTGCTGCTGTCGAATTTCGTTTCGGCTCAGTCCGATACGACTGCTCCAAAGCTCTGGCAGCCTTATCGCATTACCCCTCGAACGGGAGCGCAACATATATCCTTGTCGGGCGATGGTTGGGAACTGTCGCATACCGATGCGCCCATAACCGACCTGAAGGCTCCTCGTCAAGATGCGTTTCAGACCAGCATTCCGAACTCGGTGCACTGGTCGTATTTCAAGGCTGGAAAACTACCCCATCCGTATTACCACAAAAACTCCGACCAGTATAAGTTTATGGATGAGAAAGCGTGGTACTACCGCAAATCGTTTTCGACACCCGCCAGTGCGAAATCCGGTAGCTACGTTTTCCTGTGCTTCGATGGGGTCGATTACTTCTCAAAAGTCTGGCTAAACGGTACGTTGGTGGGCGTGCACGAAGGCATGTTCGGCGGACCAACTGTTGAAATCGGTAAGCTGCTGAAAGCGAGTGGACAAAACGAATTGCTGGTGGAAGTGCGGGCGGGCAATTGGGGTAATAAAGCCACTGATTACGAAAGTCTGCCCCGAAATAGTAATGGGGAGTACATGATTGAGATGCGCAAAGGCTACAACCCACGCGCCAGTGGCCGGATTATCAAACCCTGGGTTATTTCGGGGAGTTCGGGTTGCGAGATGTTTTTCAGCGTGGGCATGTGGCAGGATGTTCGGCTCGAAATCGTGCAACCCTATCACCTCGAACGGCCTTACCTGACCACGACATCTATCCAGAACGGAAAAGCAACGCTCCACTTCGCAAGTGAAGTACTGGTCGATACCACTTCACTAGGTTACCAGTTGCATCCGTGGAAAAACGCGCAGATGCACCATTACGATGGCCGTGTACCGGGCACTACACTTTCCAATGCCAGCTTATCCGTAGTAGTCGAACTGGTTGATAAAGCGGGAAAAGTTGCCTTTACGCAGGAGAAACCATTCAAAGCCTTCAAAGGGCGTACCTGGTTTGACGATGAGTTAACCGTAACGAATCCCAAGCTCTGGCATCCGAACGGACTGGGCGAAGCCAATCTGTACACGGTTCGAGTGGTGCTCAAAAAAGATCATCAGGTTGTCGATCAGATTCAATTTCCGTTTGGCATACGTACTATTGAGCGGGTTGCGTCGGCTGGCCCGCGTACTGCCGATCGCTGGGAAAACTGGCAGTTTGTGGTCAATGGCCGGACGTTTTTTGTGAAAGGCATGAACTTCACTCCACAGGACGTACTGCTCGAAACCTCGAAAGAACGCTATCGATGGACACTGGAAGCCGCAAAAAAAATGGGCGTTCAATTGATCCGCATCTGGGGCGGTGGCCTACTCGAAACTGAGCACTTCTACGAAATCTGTAACGAGTTGGGCATCATGGTCTGGCAGGATTTCCCGATTGGTAATCAGGATACCCCTTTGTATCCACAGGATATTTGGGAAGCGCAGGTTGTACAAACCATCGTTCGGTTGCGGAATCATCCATCGCTGGCGGTTTGGTGCGGAGGCAACGAATTTAATCCATATTCCTACGGCAACGCGGCCACGATGGGCATTTTGGAGCGCAATCTGGACATTTTCGATAAATCTCGACTTTACGTCCGTACCACGCCTGACGATGGCAGCCTTCATACTTACCCCGACATGGACCCGACCTGGTACGGTGTTGGCTACCGCTACGAACCCTGGATATCAGAAACGGGAATGCACTCGATGCCTGAGGCCAACTTGTTCTACGAAACCGTTGATAACAAAGAGTTTACTGGATTGGGCCGCATGTGGGACAAGGAATTTTACAAAGACCACCCAGAGTTCATTCACCACTTTACCGAATACGGCCCCAGCCGCGTACCGCGCATGCTGAGTCGGGCATCACATATTGCCGACATGAATGATCCGACTATCGAAGCCGTGACCGAAGCGTCGCAGGTTGGAGCGGGTGAGTTTTATCAGGTGTTCTCCGAAAAAATGCAGGGCAATTATCCGGTTACGACGGGGTTGCTACCGTGGGTATTCAAACGCCACTGGCCCGTCATTGCCATTCAGATGATGGACTGGTTTGGCAACGCGGGTGCTCCCTATTACTTTCTCAAACGTACCTACGAGCCTACACATATTGCAGTTGACATTCCGCGTCTGCTCTGGAAAGCCGGTGAACGGATTAAGCTGCCCGTCAACGTAATGCATTCGTTACCACCGGCGATACCCGGCGCAACAATTTCCGTACAGGTTCTCGATGATACATTCAAACAACTCTGGAAGAAAGAGCAAAAAGTGAATGTAGCAGGTGGTACCTCGGTGAGTTCTGCGAATCTGGGCGAGTATGTTATTCCAGCGGACTACCGCGACCGATACATACTCATCGTTGCCGAACTTCGGACCGCTTCGGGCAAGCTTCTATCGCGGTCGACCTATTATCCCCGCAGTTTGTCGATGCTCGAAAACGAAGAATTTTATCAGAAATATATCAGCAACCCAATTCCCTGGCCGACGCTCGAAAAAGGTCCATTTCTGAAACCGACCGTTGCCCGAACCACTACGTCGCTGACGGCTTCGGTTCTGAGTCAGAAACCTACCGGAGCAGATCAAAGTCAGCTTCGGGTGAAGGTTACCAATACGGGGAAAGTCCCCGCATTCATGGCCAAGCTGGACATTACAGGAACGAAGCGGGCCATAGTGGCATCCGACAATTTTACCTGGATTGCCCCCGGCGAAACACAGGAGATAGACCTCAATGTGATCTGGCGCGAACCGACGACCCGACCAAACGCAAACCTGACCGTCAGTGCCTGGAATGCTGCCCCTACAACCGCTAAACTCCCTTAATCATGGTTGACTCACCTCCTTCGCTCACGAAAAAAACGACTGGCTTCCGCTGGGAGTTGCTGGCATTGCTCTGGCTGGCGTTCTTCCTGAACCAGGCCGACCGGCAGATTTTCAGTGTCGTATTACCGCTCATTCGGAAAGACCTTGGCCTGACCGATGCCCAACTCGGCCTGATTGCGTCGGCGCTAGTCTGGACCTATGGGTTATTGGTTCCCATTGCCGGGTTCATCGGCGACCGATTTTCGCGCCGGAATATTCTCGGCTTTTGTCTACTGTTCTGGTCGTGCGCTACGTTGCTGACGGGTTTTTGTTCGAGCGTAGTCCAGTTCATTGCGCTACGTGGCATGGCAACGGGTGGTGGCGAAGCATTTTACGCGCCTTCGGCGAATGCGCTGTTAGGCGAAACCTACAAGGAAAAACGCTCGTTTGCGCTGTCCATTCACCAAACAGCGGTGTACTTCGGGATTATTCTAAGCGGCATTATTGCTGGCTACATCGGCGAACACTACGGCTGGCAAAAAGCGTTTTATCTATTTGGTAGTCTGGGGGTTGTGCTGGCGTTCGTATTCTTTACCCGAATCCCGAAAGATGTTGTTGTATCGACGGCCGAAAGTCAGCAACAGATGTGGGCCGAAATTGGTAAAACAGCGCGTATCGTCGCCCGAAAACCTACCGTGATCATGCTCACCTTGGGCTTTGGTTGTATGGTGTTCGTGAACGTCGGGTACCTAACTTGGATGCCGTCGTTTCTGGTCGATAAATTCAATATGAGTTTGACGGATGCAGGTTTTTCGTCCCTGTTTTACCATCATCTCGGGGCGTTTTTAGGGGTGCTGTCAGGAGCTAAAATTTCAGATTATTACGCTAAATCCAACCCCCGAAGTCGCCTGGTTGTGCAGGCACTGGGGTTGCTGCTGGGAGCGCCGTTCATCTACGGCATCAGCATGAGCAATACGCAAGTGCTTACCTACATAGCCTTGTTTCTGTTTGGCATTTTCCGGGGATGGTATGATTCCAACATCGTAGCCTCGCTTTACGAAGTGGTATCGCCTAAAATTCGGTCGTCGGCCTACGGGCTTATGCTGGCCTGCGCCTTTCTGATCGGCTCGTTTGCCCCCTTTTTACTGGGTGTTTTAAAACCAACATTAGGGCTGACAGCTGGGCTGGCTAGCTTATCGGGCGTGTACGTGCTGGGAAGTCTGTTTCTCTGGGCGGGAGCCTTCCTGTTTTTCGACCGGGATAAAGAAGTTAGCCAATAAGTTATGATGAACACGCTATCAAAACCAGCTATTTCAACGAAAGACCCACTGACTACGTTGGCAACCGGGCTTAACTTTCCCGAAGGTCCTGCGTTTGCGGCTGACGGAAGCTTGTGGGCAGTTGAATTGAAAGGCGAAAGTCTGGTTCAGTACAAAAACGGAAAGCTAAAACGCTTTCGTGTGGGTGGAGGACCGAATGGCATTGCCATCGATAAACAGGGAGCGGTCTGGTTTTGCGATTCGGCGCAACGCAGCATCCGGCGCTTCGATCCAGTCACCGAAAAAGTGGAAACCATTCTGGATAACATAGATGGTGAACCGCTTAACAAACCCAATGATCTGGCATTCGATTCCGCAGGTAATCTGGTCTTTACCTGTCCCGGCGAATCGCGTCAGGAACCGACTGGCTACGCTGTTGTCCGAATGCACGATGGTAGTGCGAAGAAATTTACCACAGAGAAATACTTCCCGAATGGGCTGGCATTCAGCGCCGATGGTAAAACACTGGTGCTAGCCGAAACCTACAAACATCGACTCTGGAAAGGCAACTGGAATGCGGCAACCGGCGAGTGGATTGATGCGGCTGTATGGGCAACGGTTGAAGGCCCACAGGGACCGGGTGGACCCGATGGCATGGCGTTTGGCGAAGATGGAAATCTATATGTAGCCGTCTACGGAACGGGTTATATCCACGTCGTTTCGCCCGAAGGAAAAGTCATTCAAAAAATCGATACCGCTGGCCAGAACCCAACGAATTGCGCCTTCGATCCAACGGGCAAACTCGGTCTGGTCGTTACCGAAGCAGAAAAAGGGCAGTTAAAAACTGTAGCGATAAATACAAAAGGAATCACATTATTCAATTGATTATAAACTATCTAAACGAAAAATCATGAGTGTCGATCAGTATAAGAAAGAAGTCGGATTGATGAATCTGGAGAAGTTGATCGAAAAGCGTGAAGGCGTTTCCGACACCACGTTCCCTATCCCCGACAAAGAGTTATTGCAACGGTTTGAGCAGCTCTATACGGGGGCTGTCAATGACGTCATGCGCGAATTTTGTCTCTTGAATCAGGCATTGCCCGGTCATATTTTACCCTTACGCGAGTACCGGACGGTGGCGGGTTTTGCCTTCACGGTAAAAAGCGCACCCAACGCCATGATTCGGGGTGAAATGGAATTCCGTACACAAATGCTCGAAGAGATGCACGAAGACGCCTTTATCGTTTGGGATACCACCAATGATAGCAAGGCTACGCTTTGGGGGGGGCGTTATGACGGCAACGGCCAAAGGCAAGAAGGTGAAAGCGGCCTGCATCGATGGGGGTATTCGCGATACGCACCAGATTCTGGAAGCCGAACTACCGGTATTCTATAAGTATCGAATCTCGAACGGTAGTCTGGGTCGATGTCTCATTACGCATTATCAGGTCACGATTCAGATTGGCGACGTAACCATTAAACCCGGCGACTTGGTTTTGGGCGATATTGATGGCGTACTGGTTGTTCCGCGCGAGATCGCGTATAACGTACTCATGCGGGCTGAGGAAATTATTGCGAACGAAAAGATGATTTTTAATTGGGTTCACGAAGGACAAACGATTCAGGAAATCACGGAAAAAGGTGGTTATTTTTGAGTAGAACGATACCCGAATGTGCTCCTAATCGTGACCAATAGTGTTTTTGCATAAATACTAGAGTTGTTTAAACTTTTATAAATAGGCATAAAGTTGAGTGTTTTTGTCATGAACTGTGTCAAAAAACAAGTTTTAAGCCAAATTTTGTTTGGATAGGCTGAACCCATTGACGAATTCAATATTCTTCTTCACCACCACAAACACCTGATGCAACAACTTATTCATCACCGCCACCATCGCCACTTTGTGGCATTTACCCTTGGCCCGTAGCCGATCATAAAGCGCTTTACAGCCCAAATTGTATTTACGGGCCGAACGAGCTGCCATGTATAAAAGGCCCCGTACATACCCTAAACCCGTGCGGGCCATCCGACCACGCCGACGAACCGAACTGCCCGATTGAGTTTGACTGGGGGCAATGCCCACGAACTTAGCTACCGCTTTGGCTGACTCGAATCCAGCCAGCCCATTGGTGGCCGTGCACAAGGCTTGAGAGGAAGCCGGCCCAATCCCCTTGACCCGCTGCATCCGCTCCGAAATGGCCTGCAACTCCTGTTGACTCAGCTGATCCAGTTCCTCTTCAAAGAGCGCAATCTGAGTCAGGTAGCTCTGTTGGAGAACCAGCAGGCTAGCCTTGACTTTCTGACTGGCCCGGGGGTCGAACGACAGCGCATGAAGCTGATTAGCCACCGCTTGCTGACTGATTCGCAGGTCGTTGAGGTGTTTGTGCTGTTGGCGAAGCTGATGTAGAGACTCATCGGCCAGTTGCGAAGGCTGGGGCTGAAAGACTTGTCCGTAGCGCGCCAATAGTGCCGCATCGCTCCGGTCGGTCTTGCTGATAGACTTCAGAGTGGCGGCAAAGCCTTTGCTTTGGTTGGGCGTAAGGAGGCTAAAGGGGCGATTTTGCAGGGCTAATACCCAAGCTAATCGAGCCGAATAGGTACCTGTATGCTCGAAAATGAGGTGGCTATTGGCGGGCAGTTCAGCAGCCCATTGCTCAATGGAGTCCGCTTGGTTGGGCAGGGTTTGATAGGCCCATTGGGGTTGCCCATTGGCATCGATTCCGATTTGGTAGCTGATGTGTAAGGTCTCTTTACTGACATCAACCCCGTAATAGATAGCTGGTTGGTTCATGCTAAAAACGAAAAAAGCGGGATACTACTCATGCTCTCGACATCATTGTGAAACGGGCTATATGCCCACTGAACTGTCCGGGTTCCATGAGATTGGCTCTCCAGGCTACCGATCATGACAACCGGTCTTTTAGACCATCCCGACGTAGGTATGACCTGGAGAACCAAAGATTATTTGTTCAGAGCAAACTTACAATCCCGACGCAGGAGGGATCTTCGGTAGAGGGTTAGTTTATGGACTCTACCGAAGATCCCTCCTGCGTCGGGATGACAAAGAACTAATTATGACCCGATTATCGAAAGTTTAGATAAGCTCACTAGCACTCGTCCAAGCTAGATTTTATAGCATCTAGTTTGCAAAAACACTGATCCCTAACAGCACCTTTCAACTTTGTAGCCGTAAAATGCCGACAACCCGACGAAATTTCCTGAAAGTATCCGGCTTGAGTAGCCTTGCCCTTACTGCCGGAATTCCCGAAATCCACGCTGGTAGTAATAGCCCACTGGCCAAAAATGACTATGACCTCATTATTGTGGGGGCTACGCCCGGTGGCATTATGGCGGCCGTATCCGCTTCCCGATTAGGTAAAAAATCGCTAATTCTGGAGCGGACGGCCTATATTGGCGGCTTGCCTGCCAACGGTCTGGGAGCTACGGACATTGCCACACGGGGAGCTACGGGAGGATTGTTCGTCGAGTTTGTTAATCGGATTAAAGCGCATTACGTCGAGAAATATGGGGCCGATTCGCAACAGGCCAAGGATTGCTCGGATGGGTACCATTTCGAACCATCGGTAGCGGCCAAAATCTTCGACGGTTTCCTGAAGGAAAGTCCCCATGCGACTGTGTTGACCATGCGCCAATTCGACTTTGAACCCGAGAACCTGACAATCCAGAATAATCGAATTCAAGGCATTCGGGTAACTAATCGAAACACGAAAAAGGCCGAGACCTATACGGGCCGGTTCTTTATCGATGCTACTTACGAAGGCGATCTGATTGCGGCTGCGGCTGTGCCATTTTTTCTTGGACGGGAAGGCAAATCAGACTACAATGAAGTGGGTGCCGGACGGGTATACAAATATTGGGCTGGGCCAGAAGGCCCTGGTTCGACTTTTCAGGGCGATAACGCCGTTCAATCGTACAACTACCGCCTCTGCGTGACTAATGATCCGAAGATTCTGGTCAAGATTCAGAAACCGGCCCGGTACAACCGGGAAGAGTATGTGTCGATGATTGGCGATGTGACATCGGGGCACTACACCGGTGTGGCGATGATGGAGCTTACGGATGCTCAAAAAGCAGAGAATCTGCGTCGGGTTAAAGCCGGTTTGCCGCCTGAAATTCCCGGTATGCCCAAAGGAATTGCCTGGCTGATGAACATGGTCAAGCTGCCGAATGGTAAAAACGATGGTAATAATCAGCACCATTCGTTCATTTCGACAGACTTGCCGGAGGAAAACTGGCCGTACCCAACGTCCGGCTGGGAATGGCGTGATCGATTTGCCCAACGGCTTCGGGAGTATACAGAAGGCTTGTTCTATTTTGCGCAAAACGACCCGGCCTTGCCCGAATGGTTCCGAAAAGAATGCTCTGAATGGGGCTGGGCCAAAGATGAATACGCCGACAATGGCCATTTCCCCCGGCAACTCTACGTTCGGGAAGGCCGCCGGATGAAGGGAAAATACATCTTCAAAGCGCAGGACGCGCAACCTGTTAAGCCGGGAGGGCGACCACCAATTCATGCCGACAGCATCACGGCCAGTCACTACGCGCTCGATTCGCACGCGGTTCGGAAACGGGAAGTAGGCCGAATTCATTTGGATGGGTTTATTAGTTACCCGTCGGCTGTGTATACCGTCCCGTTTCGGGTGATGGTTCCGGATTCTCCATTGGAAAATTTGCTGGCTCCAGTTCCGGCATCGGCCACGCACATCGGTTTTTCCACGCTTCGGATGGAGCCCTGCTGGATGGCGCTCGGTCAGGCGGCCGGAACGGCCGCTGCCATCTGTGTGCAGAAATCGCAATCGGTGCATGCGTTGGCGGTTCCCGAACTGCAGAAGGCTCTGCTTCAGCAAAAAGCAATTCTGGTGTATAGTAAGGGGATGTCGACCGCAGATCCGAATTTTGAGGCTAACCAACTGGCGCTTTTAACCGAAAAATGAGATTTCGGGAAGGAGTTGCTTTGGTATCAAGGCAGCTCGTTAACTCGCCCGAGCCCTTAGTTTATGCGATACATACTCAATTGTTGTGTTTGTCTTTTAATCGCCTGCTCCGCTGTGGCCCAGCAGCAGGTCGATATTTGTGTTTATGGGGGTACCTCAGGTGGGGTCATAGCGGCTTATACTGCTCGGAAAGCCGGAAAAACGGTAATCCTGATCGAGCCGGGCAAGCATTTAGGGGGCATGACCTCTGGTGGGTTGGGGCTGACGGATATTGGCAATAAATACGCCATTACTGGAATATCCCGCGATTATTACCGACGCATTGGCCAACATTACGGTAAGTTTGAACAGTGGATTTTTGAGCCCCATGTTGCCGAAGATTTATTCAACGAGTATGTCAAACGGGGCAAGGTGGATGTTCTGTTTTCTCATCGACTTTCGAGTGTAAAGAAAACCAGTGGGCAGATTCAGGAAATCGTTCTGGAAAACTCGGATCAACCGTCGGCCAAACGAACCATCCGGGCGAAAATGTTCATCGACTGTTCTTACGAAGGTGATTTAATGGCAAAAGCTGGCGTTTCGTACACGGTTGGCCGGGAGGATAATTCCAACTACAACGAAACCATCAGTGGCGTACAATTGATGACCGGGCACCAGCTTCCAGATGGTATCGATCCTTACAAAACAGCGGGTAAGCCAGATTCTGGCCTACTTTGGGGCGTCAGTCCGGCGAAGCTAGAACCGAACGGAACAGGTGATACTAAGGTACAAGCCTACAATTACCGAATTTGTCTCTCGTCTAATCCGGCTAATCAAGTCCCTATTACGCGTCCTCCAGGCTATGATTCCACTCGATACGAACTGCTTGTGCGACTGCTGGCGGCTCAGCCCCAGAAACAAACGCTCAACGACTATTTCATCTGGAGTGGGATGCCCAATAGTAAAACCGACATTAACAATCGGAATGGTTTTTCGACCGATATGATCGGGATGAATTACGAGTATCCAGATGGGAACTACGCAAAACGGGCCGCTATTATTCGGGATCATGAATTGTATACCAAAGGATTATTATACTTCTTTGGACATGACACTCGCGTTCCACAGGCGCTTCGGGAGCAAATGCTGAAATGGGGTTACCCTAAAGATGAATACACGGATAGCGGAAACTGGTCGCCACAACTTTACGTCCGGGAAGCGCGTCGGATGGTGGGCGCGTACGTTATGACGCAGGCCAATTGTCAGGGAAAAGAAGTGGTCACCGACGGCGTTGGCATGGCGGCTTATACCATGGATTCGCACAATATTCAACGTATTGTGATCGAGAAAGATGGTAAGAAAATGGCAAAAAATGAGGGTAATGTAGAAGTTGGCGGCTTTGGGCCGTACCCAATCGCCTACCGGGCGTTAATTCCCAAAGAAAGTGAATGTCAGAATCTGCTGGTTCCGGTTTGTTTGTCGGCTTCACACATTGCCTATGGATCGATCCGAATGGAGCCGGTTTTTATGGTGCTGGGCCAGTCGACAGCGGTAGCGGCTGTTATGGCCATCGATGCGAAAACCAGTGTGCAAAAAGTGGATATAGTGAAGCTACAACAGACGCTAAAGGCAAACCCATTGGGCGATGGTAGTACGCCCGAAATTCTGGTGGATAATGAAAACCAGGCGCAAACGACGATAACAGGACCGTGGCGGGTTGAGAATAAAAACAAAGGTGGATATGGCCCATCTTATCTGGTTTACGAAGGACAGGGTGGGGAAGCGGCCTCTGTTAAATTTAAGCCGGAGATTGTAAAAGCGGGTAACTACCACATTTACGCCTACTTCCCCCGGTTGGCCAAAACGGCCTCTGAGTTAGGCGTCACGGTTTCGGATGGTAAAACCAGTAAATCGATTCCGATTAGGCCCGCCGATATTGTTGTCGTTGGTCAAACCTCCGGTGAATGGGTCTCATTGGGTTCGTATGAGTTGCCTAAAGGACAGACATCATCGGTTGACATCGTAGTCAAGCAAGCGGATGGCCCCGTGGCGGCTGATGCGATTTTGTTTGTTCCGACGTTTTGATTTTCAGGCGTACTAAAGCAAAAAGAGCGATAGCTGTCCTAAGCTATCGCTCTTTTTGCTTCGTTCGGTAGTCAACTATTAATTGTCGACTTTTTTTGCTTCACCACTAATGGCTCTCCCAGTAGCTTTAGTGGCCTTGGTCACTGCCCGACCGGTGGCTTTCGCACCAGTTGCTACAGCTTTGCCAGTCGCTTTTCCAGCTTTTCCAACGGCTTTCCCGGTGGCTCGGCCAGCTGTACCAACCGCGTGTGCGCCATCGGCAACACCGGTTTCAACTTTATCGCCGACCTTCTTGACGTCTTCTCTGGTTTTTTCTTTGCGGGCTGCTTTAACAGCCGCTGGGTCATCCTGAGCCAGGGCACTTGTTGCTAAAGCCGCACAAAATACAATCGATAAAAGCATTTTCGTTTTCATAACGTTTTGTCTGTAAGTAACGGAGTTGTGCTCCCAATAAGTTAATTGTACAGGAAACATAACCGCCTTCATTGGTTGATTGTTTTTCGGGTGCCTCAGGAAGGAAGTGTAACGAGGGTAGCTTTCAGTCTGGTTGTGAATAGATCTGAAAAATATGAAGGTGACATGGATATATTACATTGTAGTCGCTGTGGTCATGACATTGCCATACCAGAACTAAATAGCACGCAGCGAACCCGCTTGCTAATGCTTCATCGAGAAGGGAAAAGTTTATTTGCAGTCGAATACCTACTAGACTCATGTAGCTTAACCCATGTTCAGGCCAAAGCTATAGTCGCCCATTTAACTCCTCGTCAGAACGAGTGTCATCGCTGCAATTATGATACATTGACAGAAGGAAATACAATATGCCCCAAATGTAAATCAGTGAACCTGAATTGGTGAGGTTTACATTCGACAAAAAAATCAATTCGCTCCCTTACTTAGTATATATTCTTCGGGGCCTTTAGCAGACTCCGTCGCAGCAGTTAAAATAAACTCCTGTTCGGACTTTTCTGTAAGAACAGGACGTGAAAAATGACCTACCTGGATAACAAAGTAATAATGTTTATTGGGTGAAAAATGTAGAAAATAGGGTTTATTGTCAATGATAAAGCCCAAACTATCGCCCGCTGGCTGAATGATTACCCAAGTCCGTGACTTGATCCGGATCGGGTTCTTAGGATCGATCGTCGTTTTTAGTTCGGCACTCATGCCAATCATTGAGTTCAAGAAGTGGATTTTTGTAGCTGGCAAGACTTGGGCCTGACCATTAATGCTCAATAAACAAATGCTGATTATAATTCCGATCAATGTCTTCATTCTTATCTATGTTGAAAAGTGGCATTTTAGCTGGTTGGGGACTACTGGTACTGCACTGTTTTGAGAGACGTTAGCTTAGCAAGTGTACGTTGCAACACCACATCGGCACTGTCAGGCAGAGCTGGGTGATAAAATGCTATTAGTAATGCAATAACAGGTAGAGACAATACTATTTTCATACGCAGTAATGATAACCGATTTTATGTCTAACCGGTATAGCACAAAGACGACGGACTGTCTGCTGCTATTGCATTCCAGTCAACGAAATTCATTGTATTACGAATGATTACCAGAAGTAGGATTAAAACGTTGGGCTAATCCAACGTAAGTGGCTTTGCCCAATGATCTTCCGTCAAATTTGTGTTTTGTTGAGCCTGTTTATCTAAAAAATAATTGCCAATGACCAGATAGTCCATATCGGTTTGCATAAAGCACTGTAAGGCATCCTCCGGACTACCAACAATCGGTTCTCCGCGCACATTAAAACTGGTATTCACCAGAACACCACACCCCGTTAATTCATCGAAAACGGTGAGCAAGCGATAAAAAAGTGAATTTGTTTCGGGCGTAACCGTATGTAGCCGAGCCGTATAATCCAGGTGTGTAACGGCCGGTATATCGGATCGAACGGCGGCAAGTCGATTTTCCAGCGGTAATTGCTTTTCAGTTATCGGTTTCTGGCGGTCTTTTTTGATCGTGGCTACCCACAGCATATAAGCTGATGAACCTTGCCAATCAAAATAAGTAGCGGCATCTTCCAGTCGAACGCTGGGCGCAAACGGTCGAAAACTTTCCCGAAACTTGATCTTAACATTCATTCGCTGTTGAATGGTCGGGTTAGATGCATCGGCTAAAATACTTCGATTCCCTAAAGCGCGTGGGCCGAACTCCATCCGGCCCTGAAACCAGCCAACCACGTTGCCTTCCTGTAACTTAGTCGCCGTGCGTTTTAGTAGTTGTTCAGTATCAGTCAGATACTCGGATGCCATAGCAAATTTTTGGAGAGCCACCCGGATCTGCTGATCTGAAAATGAAGGCCCTAGGTAAGCGCCCTGCATGGAATCTGGACTGTCTATCTGCCGACTAACCCGCTCGTGATTAAGGTAATAAGCAGCCAGTGCGGCTCCCAGGGCTCCGCCAGAATCGCCAGCCGCTGGTTGAATCCAGATATCAGTAAACAGATTTGCTTGCCGTATCTTGGCATTCGCAACGCAGTTCAAGGCAACTCCACCAGCAAGTACGAGATTGTTACAGCCAGTTAGTTGTTTGGCCGTGGCTGCTAGTTTAACCATAATTTCTTCGGTCACATCCTGAATGGCCAGAGCCAGATTCATGTGTGCCTGACTGAGAGTCGACTCCGGTTGCCGACGAGGAAAACCAAACAGGCTCTCCCATTTTGCATCATCCGTCATTTGTAGATCACTGGCAAAACGGAAATAAGCCATGTTGAGCAGGAAGGAACCGTCGGCCCGAATGTCGATCAGGTCGCTTTTTATTTTCTCGCGATAAACCCTTGTTTGCTCACTATCAGCATAGCCATAGGGTGCCAGCCCCATCACCTTGTATTCGCCACTATTCACTTTGAAGCCGAGGTAAAAGGTGAAGGCAGAGTACAGTAAACCTAATGAATGGGGAAACTGTAGCTCTTTAAGAAATCGGATCGATTTGCCAGAACCCAGTCCAATGGCCGTTGTTGTCCACTCCCCAACCCCATCCACGGTAAGAATAGCGGCTTCTTCGAAAGGCGAGGGGTAAAAAGCACTGGCAGCATGCGCCAGATGATGTTCGGAGAATAGAATAGGCACTTTAATTTTACCAAGCGGTGCTAGTTCCTTTCGAATTAGTCGCTTCATAAACAGCTTGTCCGTCAGCCAAACAGGTATGGCTTTCAGAAAGCTTCGTAAGCCTGCTGGCGCAACGGCATGATACGTTTCCAGGAGTCGCTCAAATGTCAAAAAAGGTTTATCGTAAAAGGCAATGATCGATACCTCATCGAACCGTATTCCGGCTTCGGCGAGTACATACGAAATTGCCTGAAGGGGGAACGCTGGGTCGTGTTTTGTCCGGGTAAAACGCTCTTCCTGCGCGGCTGCCACTAGTTTACCACCGATGACTAATGCCGCTGCACTATCATGATAAAATGCGGAGATACCCAGCACAATCGGTGGTTTATCCATTACTCAGAACAGCGAGTAAATTAACGGTGCTAGCGCTGAACCCGCCGTAAAGACCGACAAAGCCCCTAAAATCAACAAAAGGAAAATCAATGGGTATAACCAGTAGCGTTTACGGGTTCGTAGGAAAAGCCAAAACTCGCTTAAAAATTCCATAGAGGGTTCGGTCAAAAAGGGTATTTCAGATCGGAAGCCTGATAGGTGTGCTCCCGGTTTATAAATACAGAATCACTACTTTTCTTAAACTCCTTTACTCGGAATGTATCGCTTCCCAATATTTTTCGGAGCCAGGCAACAGGAATTACGACTACCACAAAGAGTAAAACTAAAAGCACGTTGGCCGTAATTTTACCCAACAATTGTCCTAAAGCAAACCAGATTATCGCCACGGGAAAAAATGCCCAGGGGACTAATAAGGTGATGAGTGTAGCCACCAATGAGGCCTTATACCAGATTAGCTGCTCTTGCTGTAGTCCTGCGAGCAGGCATCCGGCAATGACCAGCAAACCCATTTCACGAACTTGCCGTTTTCCAATGATAGGGATGCTAAACCAATTAGCCATAAATGCAGTAATACAGTTGAGTTATCGTGGTTGAAATAATAAAAGAGGGCCTCATCAAGAATATCCTCTTCACTGGGCGCACCTTGTCAAAATGGAGGGAGAAAAGTTACTAAAACTGGCTTTATCTAAAGCTCATTTTTCCTGCTTTAACGGTTAAGTATTTCAGAAAGCTTAAAACTGTTAGGCTTATGATAAAACCTGGCCTCTAAATATTTTATTAAAAATTCACCATCCGATCAATATAAAATTATAGACGTGGTCTTTATCTTTAGGAAACTTTTAGTCTACTCCTTTGGGCAGTTTTACGACAACTGATTATCGGGACTTAGCTCCTCAAGAGCTTTGGCAACGCTTTAAAGCCGGTGACGAGCGAGCGTTGGGCGAGTTAGCGCGAAAGCACTACCCGAGCCTGTATAATTATGGTCTTCGTTTGACAACAGATTCCGAAGTCGTTTGGGATACCATTCAGGATTTATTTCTTGAACTCTGGGACCGCCGGGAGACGGTAGGGGATGCGGTTTTTGTAAAAACATACCTGTTAAAAGCACTCCGCTACAAATTATTGAAAATCCGGGGGCAGCACTCAGCCATTCATCTAGATGAATCGGAATCGATCAATATGCCGTTTACGGGTTCGATAGAAGAGGAAATCATTGACAACGAGTTGCATAGCGAACAGGCTCGCTTGTTGCATCAATTGATGGCAACCCTCACCAAACGGCAGCAGGAAGTCCTATACCTACGCTTCTACCAGAATTTAGATAACCACGAAATTGCCCAGATTATGGGTATGGAGCGACAGAGCGTGGCTAATCTGCTCTACCGGACGTTTAAAGAACTTCGGAGCCAATGGTCGCCCGATTTGCTCCTGAGCCTCCTGATTTTCGCTCTATCAGAAGCGTAGTTCATTAGAATTGCACTCTAGGCGAAAATATTTTTCATATTTTTTGAGTATTGCCCGGCGAAGAATAGCACTATAGGCTTAAAAGGACCAGTCTGCTAGTTGCTCCGCTATGAATTACAGGACTTACAACGCCGAAGATTTTTTATTCGACGAGTCGTTTCGCCAATGGACAAGTGGATCGTCCGCTCAGGCGGCTGATTTCTGGGAGCAGTGGCTAATCCAAAACCCTGACCGTGCAGATGTTGTTCGGCAAGCACAGGAACTGGTTCGGGCTTTAAATGAGCACTACCAAGACGACGCAACCGATGCACGCTTCACCAGCGAACTCAATCGGCTAATGCAACTAGCCGCCGAGCGCCGGGATGCAGATATAGAGCCGCCAATTCAGGCGCTCCCACAACGATCCTGGTGGCGCTGGGCCGCAGCCGCTTCTATTATTCTGATGGCCGGTCTGGGAGTCTGGCTATATAGCCGAACAAGTATTCCGAAAGCCAGTCCTGACTCCTACGCTCAACTCACGAAAACGGCGGTTTTACCCCTTCAGGAAAAAGTTAATACCACCAATAAACCCATTAACGTCCTGCTCTGCGATGGTAGCCTTATTACCCTACGTCCCAAAAGCCGACTGAGCTATCCCCAACATTTCAAGAAGACGAGCCGAACCGTTTACCTCAATGGAGAAGCCTTTTTCGATGTTGCCCGAAACCCGGCCAAACCGTTTCTGATCTATGCCAATCAAACGGTGACCAAAGTGCTGGGAACCAGCTTTCTGGTTCGGGCTTATGAAGAAGAAAAAGCAGTAACCGTAACCGTGCGAACCGGACGCGTATCGGTATACACCAAGCAGGATTTCGAAAAAGCCCAGCAGTCAGGTCTTCGACGAACAGAAGGCGTCATATTGACACCGAATCAGCAGATGACCTATAATCTGATCGACAGGCGATTACAGAAAGCGCTTGTTGAAAAGCCAACGGCCTTAATGCCTGAAATACTTAACCGAGAGCAGGTATTTGAGGACGCTCCTGTAGCAAAGGTGTTTTCGACAATTGAGCGAACGTATGGGGTGAAGCTTATTTACAACGAGGAGGATTTATCGGCCTGCCTGGTCAACTTAACCTTTTTTAATGAAAACCTGCTGGAGCGATTGGATATAGTCTGCCAAACGATTGGAGCTTCTTATGAAGTGCTGGATGGTCAGATTGTAATCAGTAGCAGAGGTTGTAAGTGATGGTATTAAGAATGAATAATGGATAATGTAAAATGAAATTATCCTGATAATCAAAAGTTTAAAATTATCCGTTATTCATTGTCCATCATACATTATTCATTACCTATTCCTAACCCCACTTTTTCTACAGATCGCCTATGCCACAATAAACCCGTAATTAACAAAAAAAGCCAGTGATGGTACCAGCATCACTGACTTTACTCGCACCCTTGTTCGATGACCTCATCCAGGATGAGGCAGGGGGATTTTTTGTCCATTTCCAAATCCAAATAGCCAAAAAACAAGTAAAAGTATGAAAGAACTTCGACAACCGCTTAGCCTGTTGCGCAGCCTTATGAAATTTACCGTCTATCAGTTATTACTGGCGGCTATTGTAGCCGGTCTGGCAGCGGCCCGCCCGGTTGAAGCACAGCGAGTTATGGAGCAGCGCGTGACGCTTCGCGCCGATAACCTATCGTTAAAAACCGTCTTGAATCAGTTGGGGCGCCAGGCCGATGTACGCTTTGCGTACCGGTCGGCGCTTGTCCAATTAAATGATCGCGTTACACTAAACACGACCAATCAAACTCTGGCCGACGTACTGGATAATTTGTTGAAGGCCCACCAACTTGCCTATCAGGTAAAAGGGCGGCAGATTATTCTGAATCAGGAGCCGCCAGCCCCTCTTATTGAATTGCCTTTCAATATGAATGCCGCCCCCACCGACCGGAATCTTATCGGCACCGTTTCGGACGAAGCAGGAACCCGCCTTCCTGGGGTAAGTATTGTGGTGAAAGGCACCAATCGGGGTACAACGACCGATGCGAATGGTCAGTTTAAGATGACCTTGCTAACGGGCGATGATGTGCTGGTTTTCAGCTTTGTAGGCTATCTATCGCAAGAAATAACGGTAGGTAACCAGACTTCGGTGAACGTCAATCTAGCCGTCGATACCAAGAACCTTAGCGAAGTAGTAGTTGTGGGTTACGGTACGCAAAAACGCTCAGATTTGACCGGCTCTATTTCGTCGGTAAAGGCCGAAGAGGTGAAAAACCTCCCTGTTCGAAGTGTGAACGAAGCGCTACAGGGACGTGCCGCCGGGGTTCAGGTAACGCGGAATGATGGATCGCCCGGTGCCAGTTCCGATATTGTTATTCGGGGGGTTGGCTCTATTGGCGGTATGTCGCCACTGTATATCGTCGATGGTATACGGATGTCGGCAGGGAATAACTTCAACCTTCAGGATGTTGAGTCTATTGAAATTCTGAAAGATGCCAGTGCTGCCGCTATTTATGGAGCCCAGGCTGCTGGTGGTGTCGTGCTCGTGACGACCAAGCGTGGTACCAGTGTCGATAAAATGAAAATCAACTTCAATGCGTATTACGGCGTTCGGCAACCCCGAAATCTGTACAAGATGCTCAATACGGCCGATTATATCACGGCCAAAAAAGCGTTTGGCGTAAGCACTAGCGGCTGGGGCGATCCTAGTACTTTACCGGATAACGACTGGGTTAAAGATCTGTATACCAATGGGTCGGATCAAAGCTATTCGTTGTCCTTATCGGGAGCTACGGCCAAAACCAACTATTATGTCTCAGCCAACTATCAGCGAGAAGGGGGTACTATTATCGACAACTGGTTTGAGCGATACGGGATTCGGTCCAATGCGGACTTCAAAATCAACAAAAAACTGAAGGTCGGCGAAACACTGTACGCCTGGAAAACGGGAAACAACCCGGTGGTCACCAGCACATTTCCCTTCCGTTCGGCACCAGTCATTCCGATCTACGACCCAACCAATTCGTATGGCGGCTGGGCTAAAACCGGGACCTTTTTTACGGGGCCAAACCTAGTGGGGCAGGAATATCAGAACCACATGCAGAATGAAACCTATGCCCTGGAAGGAAACCTGTATGCCGATTGGGAAATTCTGAAAGGACTTAACCTCCGCTCAACCTTCGGGGCTTCGATCTATAGTTTTCACAACTACAAGTTTACAGAAGCGTACGATTACGGTACCGTTGCCAACCACAACGCCTTCCTGAGCCGGGACATTAACAATCAGCAAAACCTGACAGCCAACTTTGTACTGACGTATGGGAAGACCATTGGCGAGCACGAGTTCAAGGTGTTGGCAGGTTACGAAGCCTATAAATCAGACCTGAGTTCACTACACGCCGAAGCGCAAAGCTTCCCTTATGTGACCTACAACCTGGCGCTGACCAGTAATCCCAGCAGCTACGTAGCCAGCGGTGGCGAACTCCCACAAACCCGTTTATTATCTCAGTTCGGGCGGATCAACTATACGTATGCAAATAAATATCTGCTGACAGCAACTGTTCGTCGGGATGGTTCGGATCGGTTCGGGCCCGCCAATAAATTCGGGGTTTTTCCATCGGTTTCGGTGGGCTGGAAGCTGAACGAAGAGGCATTCATCCGGGATAATCTTACCTACGTTTCGAACCTGAAACTCCGCGCTAGTTACGGAAAACTGGGAAGTACCAGTAACATTCCGCAGTATACCTACCAGAACTCCTATGGCGGAACGGGCGGAACAACGAGTATGGGTCTGCCCGACGGTTCGCGTTTCAAAGGCTATGCGTTAACCGCCCAATTAGCGAACCAGAATATTAAATGGGAATCTGTTCTTCAAACAGACATCGGGTTGGATATCGGCTTGCTGAGTAACGCCCTGAACATCACCCTTGACTGGTACAGTCGTCAGACAAACGACATGATTTATCAGGTTCCGGTTGCGCTCTCTGCCGGTTTTGCGAACTCAACGGTCTATACCAACATCGGTCAGATGAGCAACAAGGGGTTGGAAATCGCCGTCGATTATCGGGGCAAGAAAGGAGCCTTCACCTATGGCATTGCCGCCAACGCGTCGTTCAACCGAAACCTGGTAAAGAAACTGGATGGCACGAACAACAACCCGATTAACGATGGCCCCGCTGGCGATTACCTGGAAAGTGTTGTGTCGCGCACGCAGGCAGGTCAACCGCTGGGCCAGTTTTACGGCTACAAAACGGCTGGCATTTTCCAGACAGATGCCGACGTACAGGCGCTGAACCAAAAAGCGCAGGAAGCAGCCGCATCGGCAGGCGGCACCACAACGGGCGTTTATTATCAGGCAGCGGCCACCGGTGCGGGTGATCTGAAATTCCAGGATTTAAACGGCGACGGTCGGATTACATCGGCCGATAAAACCTTCATTGGCAATCCCTGGCCCAAAATGACGTACGGCGTTACACTTAGCATGGGTTGGAAAGGGTTTGATTTTTCTGCTCTGTTCCAGGGTATTGCCGGTGTGGATGTGTTCAATGCCAACAAGTATTACACATCAATTTTTGTGGGCGATTACAACACCACCCGCGACATTTTCAACACGTCTTATTTCAATGGCAACGGGCTTACTAACCTGCCTCGTGTAGGCTACACGGATGCGTCTGGCAACTACGTTCGTGACCCCAACGCCAACTACACGCGTATTTCTGATTTTGCGGTCGAAAGTGGAGCCTTTCTCAAACTGCGTAACATTCAGATAGGCTACACGCTGCCCGCTTCGCTCATGAAGCAGTGGAAAATGTCGGGTATTCGGGTATACGCGCAAGGGCAAAACCTGTTGACATTCACTAAGTATTCGGGTCTTGACCCAGAGGTGGTCGGGCGGAGTAATGGAGCCAATGCAGCCTCTACCGGGCGGGGTATCGATACAATTTATTCCTACCCGCGCACTACACTTATGTCGATGGGCATTGACGTGACTTTCTAACCTCATTCACTGGATACAGTAACACAAAACGATATTCGATCATGAAAATACTAGTCAAACTTTCCCTCTTTGTCCTACTTCTGGGTATGGCATCCTGCAAAGAGAGTTTCGTGAATGTAGACAATCCGGGTGCTATTTCTACCGCCAATTACCCCGGCACAGTGGCCGATCTGGAACAGCTCCTGGCAGGTGCTTATGCCACCCAGCATGCCCCTAACTTATTTGGGCACAATATGCTGGCCAAAAACACCTACCTGTGGGATCACACCACCGATTTAAGCTGGCAGGGAACAACCACCTGGATTCAACTGGCGCAGAACAATTCGCAGGTTAACGATAGTTTTTTGCAGGGAACCTGGCAGGATTTATGGCGGGGTGTACAGCGGTGTAATACGTTGCTGGCCGGAATTGAAACGTTCAGTGCCAAAGCCAACACTGCGGATGCCGCATCAGCCAATCTTATTAAAGGACAGACGCTTTACCTACGGGCCTGGTACTATTTCTACCTGACTTCGCAATGGGGTGAAAGCTTCATTGTCGATGGGCAGGGGGGAGATAAAATGGGCGTACCGATTATCACCAAAACGTCGTCAAGCCTGCCCGAAACGCAGGTGGCGCGGGCTACAGTTAAGCAATGCTGGGATTTCATTATCAGTGATTTGAAAGCTGCCGAAACTATTCTGACTGGCAAAACCTGGACAGGTACTACCGATAAATACAAAGTGAGTGGCTGGGCGGTGAAAGCGTTTCTGGGCAAAGTGTATGTATACACGCAGGATTGGGCCAATGCGAAAACCTACCTGAGCGATGTGGTCGCGAACAGCGGGAAATCGCTGGTACCGTTCGATACCTACAAAAACATGTTCAATGCACAAAATGAGTTCAACTCAGAGTCATTGATTGAGCTTAACCTGAACATTGACATGACCTATCGGGGTACCGATGATCGCTCAATGGGGTCTAGTATCGGTATGGTCATTGCACCGACTTACGTTGGTTCTAACGGTGGACAGGCAGCGTCGGCCTGGTCCAATGTATTCCCGCATGCCAAAAACATAGCCCGGTTTGGCTTCAATCTGGGGCACTACTTCCCGGCAGGAACGGCTACAGCCAATATCGCCAATGTCGACAAGTCGTACATCACAAAATCGGTGGCGGCCAGAGCCAATAAAACGGTGGACCCTCGCTTATGGGTATCCTGTCTGCAACCCTATGTCGATTCGATGATTGTGCTCGGTGTTAAACAACCCATTTCGCACTACCTCGACATTTCGGAAATCGATATGGAAGCCTGGAGTTTCCGGAAATACATCAATCTGGCAGGAACCGAAGGCGAAGTGAATATGGCGAACGGTGATAACATTCTGTGGCTCAGGCTCGCGGACATATATCTGCTCTACGCGGAAACCCTGACCCATACCGGCGATAATGCAACCGCGTTAGAATATGTCAACAAGGTCCGAAGGCGAGCGTATGGCTATGCCGTCAACACAGCGTCGGCAGTCGATTATAAAACGCTAACTGATCAGACCAGTGCACCCGACGCGGTACTCAAAAATGACCCGCTCAAATACGAGCGATGGGCCGAACTGTTCGGCGAAGGCCATTGGTGGTTTGACGTCTGTCGATGGAAAATTGGCGATAAGGAAGCCGCTTATTATCAACGGGTTCGTGGGGGCGCCATTCAATGGGACCCAACGGATTATGCCCAACCCATTCCGATCAACGAGATCACCTCAAACTTCAGTATGAAGCAAAATCCGGGTTATTAAGGCGATTAAGCTCTGCGGCATTTACCCCACCCCAACCCCTCCCCTTGAAATAAGGGGAGGGGCTAATGCTGGTCACTTTTTAGCCCCTCCCCTGAAACCAGGGGAGGGGTTGGGGTGGGGTTGATACGACACCATAGCTACCTATATTCCCCCTTTTCCTCATGAAGCAGGCATTCGTTTTTCTTGGCGTGCTGTTCGGCCTGACCAGCGCTATTGTGTTGGTCCCATTTCCCCAGGCAGACATCTCGAATGGGGTGATCCAGGCCAAATTGTACCTGCCTGATCCGGCGCAGGGGTATTATCAGGGTGTGCGTTTCGATTGGTCGGGTGTGATTGCCAGCCTTGATTATAAAGGACATAGCTATTTTGGCCAGTGGTTTGAGAAGTATGATCCCAAATTACACGATGCCATTAGCGGTCCTGTTGAAGAGTTTACGCCCATTGGCTACGAAACGGCTAAGCCGGGTGAAGATTTTCTGAAGATTGGGGTGGGATCACTTCGGAAATCTGCCGATGGTCCTTACCGATTTGCGACACCTTATGAGTTGGTTAATGCAGGCAAGTGGAGCGTCAAAAAAGAGAAAGATGCCGTTGAGTTTATCCACGAGTTGACCGATGCTGCGGGTTATTCCTACCGGTACCGGAAAACGATTCGATTAGTACCCGGCAAACCGACGCTGGTGCTGGAACATTCGCTGACCAACACGGGCGCCAAACCCATCGAAACGACGGTCTATGATCACAACTTTTACGTGATCGACAAGCAGCCAACTGGCCCCGATTTTTCGGTAACATTTCCCTTTGCCTTACAAACCAAAGGAACACCCCGAGGTATGGGGGCTCTGTTTGAGTTACGCACGAACCAACTCGCTTACCTAAAAGAACTTAGCAAAGGTGAAACCACACATTGCTACCTGACCGGCTTCGGCGAAACGGCGAAAGACTACGATATACGTATTGAAAACCGCAAAACCGGCGCGGGTGTGCGCATCACTTGTGATCAGCCTATTGTTCAACTCGCTTACTGGTCAATGCCAGTTACTGTTTGCCCGGAACCCTATATCCAGATCAAAGCTGATCCCGGTAAAGAATTTCGCTGGAAAATCCAGTATGATTATTATACGAAGTAGTCTAGGATAACTTAGTGGTGTCAGGTTCTAAACCTGACAAGCGAGGTTTCTTAAAACCTAGTGTATTCCAAAGGTTTTGAGAAACCTTAATGTGTCGGATTTAAGAATCCGACACCACAGAAATCAACGACTTTTTATGAAGCACATCATTTATCTCGGGTTGATTGGAGTTGGAGGTTTACTATTTGCGGCCATCCGCCCAAATCAAATCATTTCTAACATCGACCAACCAGGAAACACCGACTGGGTTAATTACGGAGGAAATAAAGCCGGTAATCGGTATTCGCCCCTTACGCAGATCAACCTCGATAACGTTAAAAACCTTCAGGTAGCCTGGACCTATAATGCGGCCAAAATCGATGGGGAAGGAGGGCGTCAACCCGAAATTCAGTGTCAACCCATTGTTGTCAATGGCATTCTGTATGGCACAACGCCGAAACTTAAGCTATTTGCGGTAAAGGCCAATACGGGCGAACAACTCTGGGTATTTGATCCCTTCAAAGATAAAACCGCCCGTTTTAACCCAAATCGGGGCGTCATGTATTGGGAAGAAGGTAACGGCGGAGTGGACAAACGAATTCTGTTTACAGCTGGTCCGACTCTTTTCGCTATCAACGCACTAACGGGCGAACCAGTTACACAATTCGGCAAAAATGGAGAAGTCGACTTACGCGAAGGTCTATTGACTGATCCAAACTATGACCTCAAAAAAGTGTCGGTTACCGTGACCAGTCCGGGGGTTATTCATAAGGATTTGCTGGTTTTAGGGTGCACGGTTTCCGAATATGGCGATGCGGCACCGGGCCATGTCCGCGCTTTTGATGTGCGTACAGGCAAAATGCGCTGGATATTCCACACCATTCCCCAACCGGGTGAAGCAGGTTATGAAACCTGGCCCAAAGACGCTTACAAAAAAATAGGAGGAGCCAATAACTGGGCAGGTATGGTACTGGATGAAAAGCGGGGCATGGTGTATTTAGGCACCGGTTCGCCCGCGGTTGACTTCTATGGTGGAAGCCGCGCCGGGCAAAACCTGTATGCTGATTGTATCCTCGCCCTAAATGCCGAAACGGGCAAGCTGAAGTGGTATTACCAAACCGTCCACCATGATTTGTGGGACCGGGATCTGCCCTGTCAACCCAATCTGGTTACGGTGAAGCACAACGGAAAGTTGGTCGATGCAGTGGCGCAATCCACGAAAGATGGGCTGGTGTATGTGCTTGATCGCGATACGGGGACGTCCCTTTTTCCAGTTGAAGAGCGGGCTGTTCCAACAACGGGGCTGCCGGGCGAACAGCCCTGGCCCAAACAGCGGTTTCCGCTAAAGCCTGCGCCCTTTGCCCGTCAGGTATTCACCGAAGCAGACATCACCGACCGTACGCCCGAAGCACATGCTTTTGTAAAAGAACGATTCCTGAAAACGCGCGCTGGAAATAAATTTATGCCGCCAAGTCTGGAAGGAACGCTATTTTTTGGCATCGGCGGTGGAGCTGAATGGGGCGGCAACGCGGCCGCCCCAGACGGTATTCTGTACCAGAATTCAAACGAAATGGTGTGGGATGTGAAGATGATGGACATGGCGGCCCGCACTGCCGAACTAGCCTCTAAAGGAAAATCACTGTACCAGGCAAATTGTGCCGCCTGCCACGGAGCCGACCGGAAAGGGAGCGGAGATGCCTACCCGAGTCTGGTCGATATTGGGAAACGGCTCACGGGGCAGGATATACAGGCTATTTTGAAAACGGGTCGTGGACGGATGCCTTCGTTCGAGCATATTTCGGAGCAGGATCGCAGCACACTTGTCCGTTTTTTGCTCAATACCGAAACCAAAGCCAGCAATACTGACGATCATCATAATGCTTCCGCTCCCGTAGCGGTGGCCGAGAAGCCTGTCTTTCCGTACATTCCCCCTTACATCAACAATGGCTGGACCCGTTTCGTCGATCCAGATGGCTATCCCGCCGTAAAACCACCCTGGGGCACACTGAATGCAATCAACCTCAACACAGGCGAATACCTCTGGAAAGTTCCGTTGGGTGAGTTTCCGGAATTGACAAAAAAAGGGATTGCACTAACTGGTACCGAAAACTACGGTGGCCCGATTGTAACAGCGGGCGGGCTGGTCTTTATTGCCGCCACCTATGACGAACGCATCCGGGCTTTCGACCGAAAAACGGGCAAGGTCGTTTGGGAATATCAACTTCCGGCGGGTGGTTTCGCTACCCCAATTACCTATCAGGTCAACGGGAAGCAGTATGTTGCCGTTGCGGTCGGTGGTGTCAAAAATGGCCACAAACCGGGCGGATATTACTTCGCTTTTGCATTACCCTAGCTCACCACAGTTTCCTGTTTGACGTCTTCTATTCCATGTTTAATAGGTTGGTAGACAGTAGTTCGCATAAATAGAAGGCTTCAAACAGGAAACCGTGATGAGCTAGGTTGTTTTAAATTTTCCTAACATACCTAAACTCAGTTTTTTTGTCATTCCGACGATAGGAGGAATCTCAAGCTTGATTAATAAACGACTTTGAGATTCCTCCTATCGTCGGAATGACAAAAAATCACCTAGTGTTTTCCATAACATTATAAATTACTAATCCTTTACCTCTTCATTTCATGAATACAAACCGTGAATCCCTCGAAAAGCAACTCGATCATAACCGCCGTAACGCATTGAAAATGTTGGGCATGGGCTCATCGGCTGGACTTTTAAGTATGTTTGGTGGCCTGTCTACAGCCGAAGCGCGTGAACAACAGGGCAAGCCCCAATACGCTGTCGGTACAGCGCCTGTCAAAATCAAAAGTGTTAAAGCTATTGCCACGGCTCCCCAGGGGTCTAACCTCATCGTTGTTAAAGTTGAAACCACTGAGCCGGGTCTCTATGGTCTAGGCTGTGCTACGTTTACGCAACGGGCTGCTACTGTCATTGTAGCCATCAATACCTATCTGAATGAGTTCTGCGTCGGCAAAGATGTAGACAATATCGAGGACATGTGGCAATCTGCCTATGTCAGCTCGTATTGGCGAAATGGCCCCGTGCTCAACAATGCCCTCAGCGGATTGGATCAGGCGTTGTGGGACATCAAAGGCAAGCGGGCCAATATGCCCGTTTATCAACTGCTGGGCGGCAAAGCCCGTTTTGCTATTCCCTGTTATACGCACGCAGGCGGAAACACGCCCGAAGCTGCTGCCGACAGTGTGAAAAAACTGATGGCCGATGGGTTCAAGTACATTCGCATTCAGCAGGGAGGCTACGGAGCCGTGGGCGCCACCGCCGACAAGCCCGATTTCAAAGTAGCTGGTTTTGGGGGTGAAACCGACAACTACATGAACGAGCGACTGTATCTGAAATCGGTGCCCAAAATGTTCGAAGTCGTTCGGAAAGAGTGTGGGGAAGAGATCGAACTGCTTCACGACATTCATGAACGGGTACAACCCATTGACGCCATCAATATGATCAAGCGGGTTGAAGAATATCGACCTTTCTTCATTGAAGACCCCTTCTCACCAGAGAATATGAAGTGGTTTGCGCAACTCCGACAAGCGACATCAGTGCCCATCGCCATGGGTGAGTTATTCAACAATATCAACGAGTTCAAAGAGCCGATGGTTAACCAATGGTTCGATTTCATTCGGATACACGTCTCGCAGATTGGGGGAATCACACCCGCCATGAAAGTAGCGCGGTTGGGCGAGTGGTTTAACATCCGCACCGCCTGGCATGGACCGGGCGATGTGTCGCCAGTGGGTCACGCAGCTCATGCCCACATAGATCTGGCGGTCTGGAACTTCGGTATTCAGGAAGCCGTGCAGTTTTCTGATAAAACCAAAGAGGTGTTCAGTGGTTGCCCAACAATGAATAAAGGCTATATGTCGGTCAATGAAGTGCCGGGCTTAGGCGTTGATATTAACGAGAAAGAAGCCGCCAAATATCCCATCACAACCAAGTCGAACTGGCAGGTACGTAAAATGGACGGTACCATTATTAGACCTTAAGTATCTGGCGCGGGTTTGAACCCGTGCCTTTATATATAGCAAGCATTTGCTTGCGTAGACTTGATTGTGTAAAGTGTCAGTGAATACTGACGAAATTATAGGCACGGGTGAATACCCGCGCCAGTGTAAACAAACTATGAAAAAAACAGTAACGCCCCCTCCGCCAACTAGTCCGCAAACGCCACCAAGCCGAAAGCGTCTGTTGCTGTTTAAGGGAATAGCGTTACTGTTTCCTTTTCTGCTACTGGCACTTATCGAAGGCTTGCTCAGGTTATTTAGTTATGGCCATGACCTCCACCTGTTTGTAGAAGACCCGCAGAATAAGGGCTTTCTTGTCATGAATCAGTATACATCAGAGAAGTACTTCTCGGAAACTGAAAATGCGACGATTGGTAACTTTGAGCCGTTTCGAAAGCAAAAAGCCGAGGGTACGTTTCGGATTTTTGTGTTGGGGGAGTCAACCACAATCGGTTATCCGTACATGCACAACGGCTCTTTTCATCGCTGGTTGCAATATCGGCTGATGCATACCTTCCCGAATAAAGAGTTTGAGATCATTAATCTGGCACTGACAGCCGTTAATACTTACACCGTTGCCGATTTCGCGAAGCAACTAGGCGACTATAGTCCCGATGCAGTATTGGTTTATGTAGGTCATAATGAATACTATGGAGCATTAGGCGTTGGTTCGACGAGTAGTCTGGCACACAGTCCCACACTTATCCGATTGTTGATCAAGCTCCGGCAATTTCGGCTGGTGCAACTGCTTGCCAATACAATAAACGGAATTCGAAAAGCCGTTTCTGGTCAAAAAGTCGATTTGCGAGAGAATCTGATGAAGCGAATGGCCGCCGATCAGCAGATTGTCTATGGTTCCGCAACCTATCAGGCGGGTATCGAGCAATTCAAGACGAACCTGAATGACGTATGCCGGGAGTTAAGTGAGCGGCATATTCCAGTTTTTATCAGTAATCTGGTCAGTAATGAGAAAGATTTGACGCCATTTATTAGCAGTCCGGATAATGGGCCAACGTCGGCTCAGACGCAATATCAACTGGCCAATCAAGCCTATGCGAACGGGAATTTTACCGAAGCAAAAAAAGGTTTTGTTCGGGCGAAAGAGTTGGATATGTTGCGATTTCGGGCACCGGAGGCCATGAATCAGTCCATTCAGGAAGTCTTGACTAACTACCCAGTTGTTACGTTGGTCGATACAAAGCAGGCGTTTGAAGCCCACTCGCCCCACGGTATTCTAGGCCAGGAAACCTTGTTGGAACACGTGCACCCGAACTTGTTTGGCTATGCCCTTCTTTCGGATGCGTTTTACGAAGCCTTGAAAAAGAGTCGATTACTTCCCAGTGATCGGACGCATGAACTCTCCCTCGCTGAATTACGACAACGCATGCCCATCACCACTGTCGATTCGCTCAAGGGAGTCTACGAGATGATGATTCTAAAAGAAGGCTGGCCGTTCAATGTGCCGATGCCTCCTGAAGAAAAACGGCCAAAAACTGAGGAAGAACAATTGGCGGGTGCGCTGGTTGTCAAGCAAATCTCCTGGCCCGACGCCATGAATCGGTTAGTAGGCTATTATGTGGCACAAAAGAACTTCGCTAAAGCCTTGCAGGTGACTGAAGCGCAGGTGCTGGAGTATCCGTATAATCCTGTCTTTTACGACCAGGCCGCTAAGCTCAGTTTAGCACTGACTAAAAATGAACAGGCTGTCACTTATCTAAAAAAGGCGTTTCGTCTGGAGAATAGTTTCGAACGAGCGCAACCGTTGTTCATTACCTTGCTTAAGCTGGATAGACCAGAAGAAGCGCTGCCTTACCTTCAATATGCTGCTGCTCACACACAATCTGGCTTTAGTCTGAACGAGTTGCAATCGTTTGTACAGCAGTTGGTTGCGATAAAGAATCAATTTGCCCAAGATACAACTAATGTTAATCTCAGCAATCAGCTGGCCTTAGGTTATCTGAAATTTGCGAATGCCACAGCAGCCACCAAATACGTAGAAAAAACGCTTCGTCTGGATAGCCATAATGCCATTGCGCTACAGTTGAAGGAAAAGATTCGGTCTATCCAAAAGTAACAGCTTGTCGTTCATACCTTTTAGGTTTTACCACATTAGTTAATCCATTGTTGAAGGCATTTTATCCGCTGGCAATTTCCCTGATGGTCAGTGTTTACGCACTTGCTCAGCAGAACCCATCTAGTATTGAACGGACTGAGTTACAAGCGACTTATCTGGCTGCAAAAGTGGAATTCGCCCGTTTCGAAAAAACACATGGTCATTTTATTACGACCCCGAATGGCCGTATTCATTACATAACCTTGGGTAACTCTTCGGGCATACCGCTTGTGTGGTCGCACGGTAGCCTGACCAATGCCCTCGAATTAATGTCGCTGGCGGATGGCCTGGTGAAAGCAGGTTATTATCTAATTGCGATCGACTATTATGGGCACGGCCAAACGCCCATTCCGGCTCATGACGTTTCACTCTATCATGTGGCGGATGATATTAAAGCGATTCTGGACAAGTTAGCGATCAAAAAAGCGGTAATTGGCGGTTGGTCGAGAGGAGGGATGATTAGTACGGCCTTCTACGATGCGTATCCTGAACGCGTTCTAGGATTGATTTTAGAAGATGGAGGTTCGGTTTCGCCAAATACACATTACCACGAAATGGAACCGTCTCAACTGGATAAGCGCATTGGCGAATTGTTCAAAGACCGACTGCCCGAAACAATCTTTGACAGTGAATTTGACGCTTACCGTTCCATCTATGACACAACTCAAAAAGGAACTCAATTTGAGTTACTGGCCTGGATTAGACCAACCCAGAATGGCAAATGGGCCATTAGTCCCGGTGTGCTGGCGTTGTTTAATATGAAAACGCCCGAGCAGTTTCGGGATAATATTCTTCACCCAACTCGGGTTCCGCTTTTTGCCGAATCGATGTCGATTCTAGAGCCAAAAATCGTCTACCGAAACCTGGCGGTGCCCTTATTGATCATCGACCCCACGAGTGCAGATGATTTGTTCCCGTTTGAAACGGAGAATGCAGCGCTTCAAAAACAGCATCCCGCATTTATTGAACATAAAGTGTATCCGAACACAGGGCATAATGTGCATTATGAGCGTCCGGCTCAATTTCTGAACGATGTAGCTTCGTTTGCCAGACGAATAAAATCGTTCAACCGTTTAAAGTAACCTACAGGGTTCGTTACTCTTCTAGGTAATTCAAATCCTTGTCGTGGGTTTCGGGGATGGTCAGGATAGCGTAAAAACCGATTAAGAACGTAACCAAACCCACAACAGCACCCGCATTGACAACATCCAGTGAGGGCTTAAGTGCTTGAAAACCCAGAGTCATTGGAATCAGAAAAGCGCGCACCATATTCGGGATGGTGGTGGCGGCTGTAGCACGTAGGTTGGTGCCAAACTGTTCCGCACTAATAGTCACAAACATGGCCCAATAACCATTTCCAAAGCCCAGACCCAGGCAAAGCACATAGAAAACGGTGGCGCTTTTGATGCCGAGGTATAAACAGATAAAGCTGAACACAAACGCAATGGCCATGAAGAGGGTGATCGCTTTTTTACGCGATGCCAGCGCCTGACTGATGAAGCCGTTGGACAGATCGCCGATGGCCATGCCAATATATAAGCACGTAATGGCTAAGCCCGGTTGAATTTCTTCGGTAATGCCCCAGGCCTTCCCAAATTCGTTGCTGAACGAAGCCAAAATGCCGGTAACGAACCAGGAGGGAATACCAACGCCGATGCATTTTAGATAGCGACTGAGTCGGTTTGTGTTGGTAAAGAAAGAGAGAAAATTACCCCGGCTTACCTGTTTTTGCTCGATGATGTTGGTAAACATGCCCGACTCAACCACCCCGAAACGTAATAATAACAAGCCAAACCCTAAACTTCCACCGACAAAAAAAGCCGTTTCCCAATCGAAGAGTTTAACCGTAAAATAGGCAACTACAGCGCCTAAAACGCCAATTCCAGCCACAAATGAAGTCCCTACCGCTCGTTTTTCCTTCGGCAGAATTTCGCTGACGAGGGTAATGCCCGCCCCTAATTCACCCGCTAGCCCGACACCGGCCACAAACCGCATCAGGGCATAGTATTGAACCGGGTCCATGAAGGTTATATGCTTCACAAAGCCACAGGCAATATTGGCAATGGAATAGGTAATGATACTGCCAAATAACACCGAAAGTCGCCCGCGCTTGTCGCCCAGAATTCCCCACACAATGCCGCCAAGTAGCAGACCCGCCATTTGCCAGTTCATGATGCGCCCGCCAACCGTTGAGATCTGATCGGGCGAGAGTCCCATATCTTTCAGACTCGGCACCCGAACGATACCGAACAGCAGCAAGTCGTAAATATCAACGAAATAGCCCAACGCGGCCACAATGATTGGCAAACTAACTAGGCTAACTGTAGCAGCTTGAGTTGAGTTGACTGTTGGGTCTGATGAAGTAGTAGTCACAATCATGTGAGGGTACAAGTAGTTTTTAATAATTCTACAATAATATAGAATATCGAAATAATATTCCGAAAATATGGATTAAAGAAATTGTTTTTCTGAATAGTAGAATCTGATGACCGTTGCGCGATAGATTGATCCTGAGGTAAAAAAGAAATCCAGTTCGTCGTTATCCTGAGTAATATTCAGTATTTACTTAAAAAGATTATATTGGTGTCGCTTTTCTACGTTGTCCTCCACTTCTACCTAACTACCCATCAATGGCATCAGATTTCGTTGAGGTATCGCCAGCCGCTTTATGTTACTGGCGATATGCATTCCCTGTATCCACATCAGCCGTAGTAACCGCCGACAGAAGAAAGCTCAAATTGAAAGCCACTCTTCTTCTGAAACTCCTTTTAGGATTTTGGTTTAGTAGCTTCGTACCAGCCCAGGCCCAAACTGGCCGCACCCAAGCTAAACTGACGAACGCTTATCGGGGTAATTACCAACGCGTAACCACAGGTTGTGAAAGTGTCAATACGTTCGAAATTCGAAATGGTACGCTCTGGGCCTGGGGGGCAAACTCCTATGGCGTATTAGGCGATGGGACCACTATGCAACGCCTTAGTCCGATAAAGATTGGTGCCGATAATACTTGGGTCACCATTGCTGCAGGGCAATCTCATACATTAGGACTCAAAGGCGATGGTACACTTTGGGCCTGGGGCCTAAACACAGATGGACAGTTGGGCATCGCCAGTGGCATCACTGAGAGCCATAGTCCGGTACAAATCGGAAATGAAACGAAATGGGTAAGCATCGCTACAGGGTCGTATCACTCGGCAGCGCTCAAAAGTGACGGTACCCTTTGGACCTGGGGAGACAATACCAATGGTCAATTGGGTGATGGTGCCACAACCGATCGTAACAGCCCTATGCAGATCGGAACCGACAACAATTGGGTCAGCATCTCAGCTGGTTATCAATATACACTGGCTTTGAAAAATGACGGAACCCTTTGGGCATGGGGACGAAATACGGCTGGTCAGTTAGGCAATTCGGGTACCACAGAACAACACAGTCCAGTACAAATTGGCACCGACAATAACTGGGTGAGCGTTGCTGCGGGGGAAACTCATTCGCTGGCACTCAAAAGCGATGGGACCCTTTGGGCTTGGGGTGATAATCGATATGGAACGTTGGGCAATGGCACCACCGACCAGCACACTAGCCCGATCCAAATTGGCAACGACACCAAATGGGTAAGAGTTGCGGTGGGAGTTCATTACTCCTTGGGGCTTAAAAGCAATGGAACACTCTGGGCCTGGGGATTCAATGGCGATGGTGAGTTAGGTGACGGAACTACCACCGATCGACTCAGTCCAGTGCAGATTGGAACTGACAATAATTGGGTGAGTATCGCTGCTGGTGCCAATCACTCGGTCGGACTGAAAAGCGATGGTACACTCAGGACCTGGGGATTTAATAATTACGGTCAGTTGGGTATTGGGGCTGGTCAGGGCGTGCTGCAAAGCAGCCCTATCGCCACTAGTATTGCCTTGATCAACTGGGTTAGCGTAGCGGAGGGAGATGACCATACGGCGGGCGTAAAAAGCGATGGCACGCTTTGGGCCTGGGGCAACAGTAGCGATGGACAATTAGGTATTGGCACAATCGCTGCACAAACCACGCCTGCACAGGTCGGTACAGATACCAAATGGATTGGCGTGGCTGCTGGTTATCAAAATACGATGGGGCTAAAAAGTGATGGCACTCTTTGGGCTTGGGGAAATGGTAGTTATGGTAAGTTGGGCGACGGCCCCAATGTATCCCACACCAGCCCAGTGCAGATCGGCACGGACACCAAGTGGGTCAGTATGGCTGCTGGTGGTGATCACTCAATGGGCCTTAAAAGTGACGGTACGCTCTGGACGTGGGGGCACGGCGAAAATGGGCGGTTAGGGTTAGGTGATGGCAACATACAGGATCAATATAGTCCAGTACAGGTTGGTACGGACAACAATTGGGTGAGCATTGCTGCAGGAGCTTATTACTCGATGGGCCTCAAAAGTGACGGTACGCTCTGGGCCTGGGGTGACAATAGCTATGGTCAGTTGGGGGATGGAACGACCATCAGCCGAACTAGTCCAGTTCAGGTAGGTACCGATAAAAATTGGGTTAGCATGGTTGGCGGTCAGTATTTTACGATAGCCCTGAAAAGCGATGGGACACGTTGGGCCTGGGGCTACAACGCGGCTGGTACATTGGGCGATGGTACCACCACGGATCAACACAACCCAGAGCAGATTGGCACCGACAATACCTGGATTAGCGTTGCTGCTGGCTATGCGCACGCATTAGGATTGAAAAGTAATGGAACCCTCTGGGCCTGGGGCAATAACGGCGAAGGTTCATTAGGGGATGGTACCAAACCCGTTGAAACCAGTCCAGTAACCATTGCCACGTCAGCGCCCATCGTTAGTCTGTTCCGAGGGTCTATCGCGCATCATTCAGTGATCATTGACGTAAGTCGCCAAACTCTCTGCACCACCGGGCTGAATACCAGCGGTCAGTTGGGTAACGGCACTACGGTGCAGAGCAACACCTTCAGTTGTGGTATAGCTCAGGCAAACCCCTTACCAGTAACGCTGGTTTCCTTCACGGCCAAGGCACAGGAAAATCGCACCGTCGAACTGACGTGGACAACGTCTCTGGAAACGAATAACAAAGGGTATCTGATCGAACGGAGTAAAGACCTCAAACACTTCGAGAAAGTTGGGACAGTAACGGAGTTAGGCACCAGTAGCAACTCCCTGAAAACGTACCATCTGACAGACCTGACACCCTACTGGGGTACAAGCTATTATCGGCTCACCCAGACCGACCTCAACGGTCAATCTACAGTGTACCCTGCGGTTTCGGTGGTACTACGTGATGGCGCTTATGGCGTATTCCCGAACCCTGTAAGTGATCAATCATTTACCCTAAGTCTGGATGAGCCCGAAACAGCCCTGATCAATTTCTATGATTCGGATGGCCGGGTAATGCCGCTCCAGAAGCTGGGTGTTCAATCGAGGAACCTCTTGTTGAAAACCTCAGGCAAACTCGCCACAGGGGTGTATATTCTGACGGTAGAGGAACGCGGTCAAACCCGCCAGCATCGTTTAGTGGTTGACTAGTCTTTATTTAGCTTGTGTCAGAACAGAAGAAAGAGCACAAGAAAGGTTAATTCGCCTACCAGTGCCCAGGCCTGCGATTCGATTTTCCAATGAAACGGCTTCCACTCACCACTTAAATAAGCGATAAACACATAACTAACTAGCAAACTGATCACGACAAGCCCAAGTGTTCTCATATAAAGTGTCTGGTTTACCTAATCTAGTAAACCAAGTCACGTTGGATTGGTTATAATGGTTTTTGATTGAAAATAATTGATCGCCGATTGGGGACTTTGCATCCTCGGTCTGTGGAGACATCTAGAGTATATACATATCTTTTTGGGATGTTCGAAACTCCGTTAGGAGTGGCCTGTTAATAGAAAACAGAAGATTAGACATGCCCAAAGCGCCGTAGGTGCGACCTATATGGGCTGAATTAGGTCGCACCTACGGCGCTTTTAGCCTTTAGTAGGCAAGAATCACTATTGACAGGACGCCCTTATAGGGCTGATTAGTCTCCACAAGAAATGTGTGTATACTCTAAGTGTTTTCACAGACCGCCTGTGAGTAGCCTACTATAAAGCGGTCCGTGAGGACACAGACCGAGGATGCCAAGTCCCTCCGTGCCTCTGTGGACAATCATAAAAAAGCGGTTTCCTTTTAAAAGAAACCGCTTAGCAAAAGGCAATTAGGTATCTTTAAATGCCGCAGCAAATTCTTTCGCGAAATCTTCCAGCTTTACACTCCCTATTACCGTTGGCTTGTGCAGGTCATAATCTCCCCGCAATTTGCCACTGTGTATACAGGCACCTAATTCGACAAAGTTGGCGACCAGTGAAGCAGGCATACCAGTCTTGAGGAGGGCGTCCGTTACTTGCTCTTCGCTGAAGGCTAACCATTGCAAATCAGGCTTACCGATGGCGTTCCCTAACACATGAGCGACCTCGCTGGCGGTGCGGTCATCGCTGGCTATATAGCGAATGTTTCTACCTGTAGCTGATTTTGTCAATTCTTCTGCGGCAACCGTGGCAATGTCACTGGGAGCAACCATCACGAGTCGGTCATCGCCACCGTAAACCGAGCCGATCAAGCCCTGTTCTTTGATCATGGACACAAATCCGTACAGATTGTAATAGAAGTAACCAGGGCGCAGGTGGGTAATGGCCACATCCGACAGTTCATTCAAAATACCTTCTGTATGATGGGAGCCAAGGATAAATCCGGTTCCTTTGGGCAGATGCGCACCATAACTGCTGAGGTGAACAACATGCTGCACACCCGACCTCTGAATGGCTTGCGCGTAGTTGCTGCCGATTCGACGATAATACGCTAACTGATCGGGTTCGGCATAATTTGGGGGGATCATGGCGAATATGGCATCGGCTCCAGCAAAGGTAGCGGTCAGAAAATCAACGTCTTCCAGGGAACCAATGGCGGCTATCGCCCCAATCTGGGTAATCTCATTTTGTTTTTCCGGCTTACTGCTGATAACCGTAACCTGATGACCCTTTTGTACGAGTTCCTCGGTTAGTGGCTTGCCAATATGGCCTAACGAACCTGTTACTACAACGTTCATAACTAGCTGTTTTTGTTTACAGCACAAAGGTCTGGTCTGTAGACCTTAGCCTTGTAGTTGAATCTTCGATTGTTGTAGCCGTTTCTTGACTGATTCGCCAATGGCTTAGTTGAACGAATGGCGGAATACCAAAGGCGACGTATTGGTCTTACTTTTAAATAATTTACTGAATGACTGCGAGTGTTCAAATCCCAATGCGTAGGCAATCTCACCAACCGACAAATCGGTTGTGGATAGTTTTTCTTTTGCCTTCTCGATCAATTTATCGTGGATGTGTTGTTGGGTACTTTGCCCGGTCAGTACGTTCAGCAAAACACTTAAATAGTTGGGCGATACGTTGAGCGCTTCGGCAATGTGTTGAACCGTAGGCAACCCTTTTTCGGCTAAAGCATCGCTAGCAAAATAAGCGTCAAGAGTAGCCTCAAGCCGATTCAGGAGCTGGTGATTGGTAATCTTTCGGGTTATGAATTGCCGATGATAGAAGCGATCGGCATAAGTTAGCAATAAGTCGAGCTGAGCGAGAATGACATTCTGGCTGAATTTGTCAATGTTTGCTCGGTATTCCTGCTCAATGTTTTTCAGGATGCCAGTAACCACCGCTTCTTCTTTTTCCGAAAGGTGCAGGGCTTCGTGGACCGAATAACTGAAATAGTCGTATTGCTTTATGGTTTTGGCTAACGACGTGTTCCATAAATAATCGGGGTGAACGAGAAGTAGCCAGCCCGTATGCTGTAGGTCGCCGTCAGCCTCAATCGTAAAAACCTGTCCGGGCGACATGAAGACCATGATCCCTTCATCGAAATCATAGTCCTGTTGCCCATATTTCAGCTTGCCGTTGAAATTCCGTTTAAGCGCGATGGAGTAAAAATTATGGATTTGACCATACGATTTTTCACCCGATGGCCGCCTGATGGCTTCAAAAGGAACGACGCTGATTAAGGGGTGCTCTGGCTTGGGAAGCCCCATAACCTGATGATAGTCAGTTATGGTTTTAATCCGTTGAGGCTGTACGTTTTTCATTCGTAAGTGAGTTCGTTAAATCAACCCGTTTCATTTTTCAGCGATCGGTGCCTTCGTAAAACGGCCCCACGCAATAAAAGCCGCAAGAACGGCGAAAACGATGTTTACACCAATGACCGATGCTTCTCCTCGGGTAATGTGAAAAATACTGGCGCAGATCATTAACACTACGGTCCCTAAAGCGGCAATGGGCGTTAGTTGCGGTTTGATGCGAAGCCATGCTGGCAGAATCAATCCAACAGCACCCAATAAGTCGACCAAGCCAGTAAATTTTACGAAGGCTACCGGAATCTGACCGACCCAGGGCCACATGTTGGCTAACTGATCAATAGGCTGAAACAGTTTCATGGCGGCTGCCCAAATGAATGTAGCTGCCAGAATTACTTGTATAATCCAGAGGGAAATGTGTAGTGCTTTTGACGGTTGTTGGCTTGCCATACTGCGCTATTTTTTAGTAATGGCGCAAAAGTATTTATGTTTGCTATCCGATTGATAGTACTTCCATTTTGGATAGCACTATCCAAAATGGAAGTACAGTAAACCCAGGAATCGATGTTACTCAAAGGTGGATGTCCAAAAACAGCTCTTTCCATCAAGGATGCCTTAGAAGCGCTGGAAGGCAGATGGAAATTACTCATATTATTTGCGTTATCGACAGGCGATAAGCGCTTTAAGCAGCTTTCGAGAGAAGTGCCTGGTATTACCGACAAAACACTGTCGAAAGAATTGAAAAGCCTGGAAGCCAACAAATTAATTCAACGCGATGTCCACGATACGTTCCCACCCACGGTAGCGTATTCCATAACCGAACACGGAAAATCACTGGAGAAAGTGATGGATGAACTTCATTATTGGGGATTAGCGCATCGCAAAGAGATAATGGGAACGTAATTCCTTCCCGCCTAAACCACTTTATACGTCTGACCGGTTTGTGCGCCTAATACGCTCTTAACATAGGCCTGCGCTACGCGGTGCATGGATACAGGAATATGACCTGGGAAAAACGGGAAATAGCCTGGTGATTCTTCAACGACACCTGGTGCTACGGTGTTGATACGTACACCCTGTTCAAGCTCGATGGCAGCCGCCCGTACAAACGAATCCAGCGCCCCATTGATTGTGCTGACCGACGCACCCAGTACAATAGGGTCGTCGGCCAAACTGCCTGATGTTAACGTAAACGATCCTTTGGGGTTGATATAATGCTGACCAATCAATACCAGATTGACCTGACCCATTAGTTTGCTGTTTAAGCCAATTCTAAAATCAGCATCAGTCATTTTGGGTAACGGGCCAAAATGACCATCGCCCGTCGTGCTGATGAGCGCATCGAACGGACCAGCCTGTTCGAACAGGTTTTTAATGGAATCAGGATTGGTAATGTCTACCTGCATATCCCCGCTTTTTGAGCCTACTTTCAGGATTTCATTGTCTTTTTCTAACGCGCTGACTACGTGCTTACCGATGGTACCCGTAGCGCCAATAATGATAATTTTCATACTGATTCGTGAATTTGTTAGGCGAAAGTAGGCCAATACTCTACTTTTGTCAAGTAATTACCTTTTTGTCTAGTAATGACAAAAAAGTGATAATTGTGCCTGATCTATGGAAACCGAGAAAATAAATTACCACAGTGCAGAAGAATGTCCGATAACGGCTACGATTGATGTAATAGGCGGTAAGTGGAAACCACCTATTATCTGGCTATTACTAAAAGGGCCGATGCGTTTTGGCGAACTTCATAAAACGATTCCGGGTATGGCCTTGAAGGTTTTATCAAGACAATTGAAAGAACTGGAAGCCGATGGTATTGTGGTTCGCAGAGCCTATCCAGAAGTCCCCCCTCGGGTAGAATACTCGTTGAGCGAAAAAGGCGAAACGCTCAGAGCGGTTATGTTTATGTTATCGGACTGGAGCCGGAAGAATATTTTAGGGGAGAAAGTATAAACTACTTTGTGCAAAAGCCGTATTAGTAAAACGTTGTTGAAATCATATGGCCAAATCGGTTAGTCTTTCAACGCAATCGCAGAATTGGGTGCTGGCGGCCATGATTCTGGCATCTAGTATGGCCTCTATCGATGCGTCTGCGTTAAACGTAGCGCTACCTGCTATTCAGCGTAGCCTGAATGCCGATGCTACACAACTGGTTTGGGTTGTCAATGCCTATGCCCTCATGCTGGCGGCCCTAATTCTGGTGGGCGGTGCACTGGGCGATCATCTGGGCCGGAAGAAAATAATGCTTGTTGGGATCAGTCTGTTTGTTGGGTGTTCGGCTGCCTGTGCGGTTGCTCCTTCCATCGAGTGGCTTATTGCAGCACGTACTGGACAAGGACTAGGGGGAGCTTTACTCATACCCGGAAGTCTAGCCATTATTACTGCCTTATTTGATGATAAGCAACGAGGCAAAGCTATTGGTACCTGGTCTGCGGCTGGTGCCCTTACAGGACTGGCTGGCCCTTTGCTGGGTGGATTGCTGGCTGGAGAAGGACTATGGAGAGTCGTTTTCTTATTGAATATACCACTTGGGTTGGCAGCATGGGCAATTATTTATCGAAGCGTTCCTGAAAACCGGGATGAATCGGCGAACGGGCCCGTCGATTATATAGGCGGAGGAGCAGCGTCGCTGGGTCTGGCCAGTTTAACCTACAGTTTCACTATGTGGTCGACGTTGGGACCTGCCCAACCGGCTGTATATGGAACACTGATTGGAGGGATTATCGGCCTGACTGGGTTCGTCTGGTATGAGATGCGTCAACCGCGGCCACTGGTGCCCATGTCGTTATTCAGCGTAGGCGCGTTTGCCGGTACTAACTTATTGACCCTCTTTTTATACGGTGCCCTCAGCATTGTCTCTTTTTTCTTATCCCTGAATCTAGTACAACTGCAAGGCTACCGTCCGGCGCTGGCGGGATTAGCGTTTATGCCGTTACCCTTGCCCTTAATTTTACTTTCTCGTTGGGTAGGTAAGCTATCCGATCAGTATGGCCCTCGGCAACTTTTAATTTCGGGCCCTATCGTTACTGGTCTGGGATTTTTAGGCCTCTCGCTGATAGGACTTACAAAAGGGGCTTCTGACTACTGGCTCACTTTTATGCCGTGCGTGCTAACAATGGGCATTGGGCTAACACTCACGGTAGCCCCACTGACCAATACCGTAATGGGCGCTGTTCCGAATCATTATGCAGGCACAGCATCGGGAATAAATAATGCCGTTGCTCGTGCCGCTGCCGTATTAGCATTGGCAGTCGCCGGATCGGTGGTTCTGGCGACATTCCGACATCAGTTGAGGCTACAAATCGACGGGCTACCTTTGCCTGCGGCTGTTGTTGAGGATTTACAAGCCAAATCTAGTCAGCTGGGAGGCACACCGATTCCGGCCGGAATTTCTGCATCAGGGCGAGCATCCGTACATCGGGCTATTCAACTGGCTTTCCTGCATAGTTTTCAGGTGATTATGTGGGTCTGTACTGGGCTAGCGTGGCTGAGTGCCATCATGGCTGCTTTTTGGGTGAAGCGTCGCCAGAAAAAGCCGCGTCCCCCCGTTAACCAATAAGTAGTTTGATGAGGGGACGCGCTACGAATCCTGCTGATTGCCGAAGCGTGCATCTCGCATAATCCAACATAGTACACTCGTAAAATACTCTTTAGTGAGCCTCCGACATAGCTTTGGCGGCCAAGGCAATCTCGGCTGCCGATTTCTTTTTGGTGCGCAAGAAATAAACCAGGGGCAGTATCAAGAGAAAGAAGATGCCCACCAGCCGAAACGTGTCCAGGTAAGCCAATAGATAAGCCTGTTTATCGACGGTAAGGTCCAGCAGCTTATAGGCCCGTTGACTAGCGCCCCCCATCATATTGAGTCGCTCGGTAAGTAGAGGGTTGCTCGGGTCCAGATTACTCACCAGATCGCCCCGATGCTGGGCATAACTGCGGGTAACAAAGGTGTTGGCTAGTGCAATACCGAATGCGCCCCCCAATTGCCGAATCATATTGTTGAGCGCAATGGCCGACGGGAAATCTTGGGGAGGTAGTCCGGCTACTGCCTGATTAATCAGGGGTAGTTGCAACATCGTGACGCCAAATACCCGCATCATTTGCGCCCAGAAAAAATCCCATTGGTTCGCCTGCCCGTTCAGTGTGCCACTATAAAAGCCGAACACAACAAATGTACACATCCCGATAATGATAAAGGGCAGGGGAGAAGCCCCAGTCGATAAACGCCGACCGATAAGCGGAAACAGGGGAATACCAACCAACGTAGGCCAAAGTAGAGAAAGCCCCGTCATGGTAGGTGTGAAGCCGTTGATACGTTGTACCAGAACTGGGTAGACGAACACAGAGGTAAACAACCCAAGTCCGGCAACAAAACTGAAAATGGTCGTTACGCCCAGCGTCCCTTTTGAGAGAACACGCAGATTGACAACGGGATGGTCGGTGGTCAATTGCCGCCAGATGAAACCAACCATGCCAACCACAGCTGCTATCGTAAAGGTTACGATCGTTTTCGACTCAAACCAATCGTCGGATTGCCCTTTTTCCAGCACATATTGTAGCGAACCGACGCCCACGGCCAGCAGGGTAATACCCAGATAGTCAATCTTGATTTGACTCTTACGTGTACCCTCACCGGGCTTCTTGGCAATGTAAAGGAACGTAAGAATGGTCGCGACGATACCGACAGGTACGTTCACGTAAAAGATGTAAGACCAGTGGTAGTTTTCGACAATAACTCCTCCCAGAAATGGCCCTAATGTTGGCCCGAGGATGATACCCATGCCAAAAATACCGGAAGCGACTCCTCGTTTGGCGGGTGGAAACGCATCAAAAATGATTCCCTGAGACGTAGACAACAAGGCCCCACCACCGATGCCCTGGATAAATCGCCAGAGGACAAGTTGCCATAAACTGGTTGAACTGGCACAGAAATAGGACGCAGCCGTAAACAGAACAATGGAGGCCAGATAGTACTTTTTACGACCAAAATACTCGGCCAGAAAGCCCGTCATGGGAATAATGATCACGTTGGCAATGGCGTAGGAGGTAACCACCCAGGCAACGTCTTCGATAGTGGCCCCTAAGGCTCCGGCAATTTCATTCAGGGCTACGTTGACGATGGTAACGTCGATCAATTCCATCACTGCGGCCGTAATAGCCGTGACGACGATAATAACACGAAGCAATCCTGTTGGGAGGGCAGGCGCTTGAGCAGCTAATGGTTGTTGCATAGTACGTATAGAGACATTAGAATAACCCATCCCCAGCCGTAATAATTTCCCTCAATTGAAAACTGTAATGAGGTTATAATGTGGGCTATTCGCTTAGAAACCGTGCTATAACCAGTTGTAAACCGAATTGGCTCACCCCTAATTTTAAGGTAAGCGTGTACGGAGCTACCTAAACAATGAGAAAGCTTGCCGATTTTTGCCGCATGAAACAAGCCTTCCTATTCGTTCTACTTTTAATCGACTTCAGTGCTACAGCTCAAGTATTGCGAAAAAGAACCGTTAAACTCATGGGTAGCCGGTTCGACATTACCATTGTGGCTATCGATTCACTAACCGCCGAACAGAATATTGACACGGTAATTGCTGAAGTGACGCGGATTGAAAACCTGATTTCGGACTGGCGAGCAAATACGCAAATTTCGCAAGTCAACAGAAACGCTGGCATTGCCCCGGTTAAGGTCGATGCCGAAGTAGTTGCCCTAACCGAAAGGGCATTGCATTTCTCCAAAACCACGAATGGAGCTTTTGACATTAGCTTTGCGGCCATGGATCGAATCTGGAAATTCGACGGCTCGATGACAAAAATGCCCACAGCTGAAGCCATCAGGAAATCGGTCGAGAAAGTTGGCTACAAATACATCATCCTGGATCGGGAGAAATCGACCATTTTTCTGTCGCGCAAAGGCATGAAAATTGGTTTTGGAGCCTTAGGCGAAGGCTATGCTGCCGATCGTTGCCGTGAGATGATGTTGGCTCGGGGAATCAAGGCGGGTATTGTCAATGGTTCGGGTGATATGAATACTTGGGGGAAACAACCCGATGGGCGCGACTGGTCGGTGGGCATTACGAATCCATTGCATAAAGATACCGTATTCGCCATTGTTCCGCTCCGGAAGAGCGCAGTGGTAACCTCCGGGAGTTACGAAAAATTCGTAGTCTTCAACGGGAAGCGGTATGCTCACATCATCAACCCCAGATCAGGATACCCCGCTACCGGCCTGAGTAGCGTGACGGTCTTCGGGCCTAGTGCCGAAACGGCCAATGGGTTCAGTACGTCGCTCATGGTATTGGGCAAAGTAGCCGGATTAAAACTGATTCGAAAGTACCCAGAATACAGCTACATCCTTATTGCCGATGATGGTGAGGTTATTTCTTCCAGAGATTTAGGTTTGAAAAAGAAGCGGTTATAGATGCAGATTGTGCCTTTATCTGTAAGTACAAATCTCGGATGCTGGCAGAGTAACCCCTGCGGGGTGACCTGTCAATAGTTCTACCACATACCCCCAACGTGAAGCGCCGTAGGTGCGACCTAATTGTCTCTATATGGGTCGCACCTACGGCGCTTACTGGTTGGAATAGATCTATTTTTCTATTAACAGGTCGCACCTATGGTGCTGTAATATCGGTCTATAGAACACAAGACACGGTGAAGATAAATCGCTCAATAACAGTCCATCAGCACCAGACTGTGTGATTGATAGACACTTACACTTTGGCCCAGTTTGGTTTGGCAGATGGATTCGAGTAGTTCAAGGACATCCTTTTGCATCGCCAGCGAGCCGCAGATCATTAGTACCCCTTTCATGAGTAATGTATTGGCAATGAAGTCGGCATCTTTGGCGAGGAGATCGCTAACGTACTGCTTTTCGCCTTCCCGTGAATAAGCCACGTGCAGGTTGGTGAGCTTTTGAGCTGACTGGCTTTCTGTCAAAAACGCCTGATAAAGTCCAAACGATGCGCTTTGCCGGAAACCACAGTACAAATGACAGGGAGTCTGCTGCTTATTCTGGCTGATCATACCCAAAAACGGAGCAATACCCGTCCCATTCGCAATCATAACCACAACCGGGGCTTTTGCTGGGAAATGGAAATGCTCGTTTTTGACAAGGCGTGCCTGAGTGGTTTCGCCCGGTGTTAACGCATGCAAGAAGCTGGACCCCAATCCGCCCGGATGCAATCGGACACTCAGTTGAATGGCTTGATCAACTATTCCAATTGAATACAACCGCTCCCGGTGGTCATTGCCGGGGTAGATCGCCAGCAAATCGCCTGACGTCACACTCTGGCGAGATTTAGGCTGCAATTGGAGCAGAAATGTACCATCGGGTTCAGACGTTCGGGTGTTGTTGACGACGGTTAGCGTATCCAAACGACGTGTTGGCGATTTCAGTAAGTCGGACGAAATAGTAATGGGGATATTCGCCTGTTGTGACCAGGCTTCGGCCCATAACCCAAATTCGTCCAGCGCCTTATCGTTCACCGTATGTATATCTACAAACGGAACAGCCCAGGCCTGTCGAGACAGTAGTTGATTCACCTCGAAGGCAAACTTGCAGAAATCGGGATAGGCATGCGACCCAAAACCAAGCACTGAATAGCGAACCGGTTGTTTCTGAGGGTACTTTTCTACCAATGCCGCTAATTTTTGGGCATTGGTTGGGGCATCACCGAGCCCGTAAGTAGCCGTCAGCACAATCAAGTATTCTGCGTTCGGGGAAAGGGCGTAGTTGTTAAGTTCGGTCAGGAAAGATTTTTCGCCCTGTTTGAGTAATTGTTGATGAATGATCTGGGCAAATCGGTACGTACTGCCATTCTCCGAACCCACCAGAATGATAAATCGGCTCTCGTTGGCGGTATACTTGTTCTTGACACGATTAGCCAGCCGTTTCCAGGTAATGACAAAGCCAGAATAAATGAAAAATAGGATGTTACCAGATGCGATGGCCAGAATAATGGCCCAGATGACACTGCCTCGACCCGTGTGCAAATCTAGACTCAGGTTGGTGAGCAAGACGGCCGTTGGGTACTTCGTCTCATTAAGAATGTCGCCGGTAATCTGATTGACAGTCAACTCCCGGTCATTGAGTTTTAACGTGTAAAACTCTTCAGGGTCTTCTGAAAATGGAAATTCAATGCTTTGGACGTCTGCCAGTCGCGTGTTCTTAAACACATCAAAATCGGCCAGTTTTCGTTCCGGCTTTGATCGGATGGCATCGAAATCAATGGTAGAAGAGACTTTTTTCGTTCCGATTAAGTCGAACCGGGCTAGTGAAAGATAGGTGCCCGATAAGGCAATAACGAAAATTGGAATCAACGACAGGCGACCCAATACAACGTGGTAATACTGCGCAAAGTTGTCCCGTACAATTCGGGTGAAAAATCGTTTTAGGCCCCGTTGCCGCTGAACAACCAGCATGGTGCCGGAAACCGTAATGAGCAGTAACAGAAACGCCGTTAATCCGATAAAAAATCGACCCGCTTCGTGCAAAAATAATGAACGATGCAACGCCGTGACCCACTCGAAAAATTCATTCTGTTTGGTTGGTACGCCCAGCGATTTGCCCGTTTGTGGATCAACGTAAACCGTCAGGTTTTTACCATCGGCATCGCTTCCCTTGATCTGTACAAACTGGTTGGCATCGACGCTTAACTCACTAATTTCAGAATAGCTTTTTTTGAGACCCGGTAGGGTTTGTGCCAGTGTAAGTTGATGGAAATTGTCGACACGATACGGTTGAAGTTTCTGCGTTACAGGTTCGAAGGTCAGAATAATACCTGTAATGGAGGCTAGTGTCAATAAAAGAAAAGAAGATACAGCCAGGACTAAGTGGCTGTATCTCCAAACAGAAATGGTCATAAATCAGGCTGCTTTAAGTAGGGCAACTGGGGGGGAATGACTAATGTAAAATGAATAATGGCTAATCGACGACTGTTCATTATTCATTTTACATTATCCATTATTTATTGCCATCATCTCAATTGCTTGTGTTGGGGCTAAAACGCACGTAGCGAATGTAGCCGGTTCCTTCACTCTTGGCTGAAAGAGCCTCTGTTGTGAGCGGGATTTCAAGGTCTTTTACGTAGTAGGGTTTGTCTTCCACACCACTTTCAAACCGTAATTTGTAATCCTTGTCAATCTTCGCGCTTTCGATTTCCAGTACGGTAACGCTCCGGTCACCGCCAGCCACCGAGGCCCCGGTTATGGCACTGATGTCGGTTTTTTTCTTGGCGTAAGCCTTATACCATTCTTTTATGTCGGGATACCATTTTTTGTTAGATCCGAGCACGTATAAGGTCTTATCATATCCCCCTTTGCCATTGATGAGCGATACCACGATATAAGCGCCTTCGCCCATGTAGTTGGTCATCTGGATCATGCACTTATACTTCACAGTACCAGCTTGTTGCGCTACTGATGCGGATGGTTTGGCCAGTGTAAGTGCCAGCGCCAGTACGCCAATTTTATATAAACAGGACATCGTCTTATTTCAGGAAGTTAACAGATATATTGTTTTTTGTCAGCGATTCATTCTCGCTCGCCAGATCGAAAGCAGTCTCTTTAAAGTTGGTCGAAATGTCTTTCTTCGCACCGATCGACAGTAGGTATTTCAGCAGGGCATCATCTTTCGAGATCATTGCTGCTCTGTGCAGGGCGGTCAGACCTTCTTTGTTTTTGCTATTCACGTCAATCTGGAGGGGTTCCAACCGTTGAACTAACGAAAGGTCATTTTTGGCGACGGCTAAATGGTAGAGGGTATTCCCGTTTTGTTGGGGCGCTTTAATATCCAGTCCTTTGCCCTGCAGCTCTTTTAATTTGGCATCAAAATCAGCTCCCGCCTGGGGGCCACTGTTGGGTCGGTAAGATTGCACCAGATAAGCAACCACGTTGTCGCCTTTTTTATCCGTTACTGCAACGTCAGCGCCTTTGCTTAGTAGATAATCCACCACTTCGGGCGAGTTGCTTTGAACCGCCATCGCCAGAGCCGTGGTGCCTTTTTGATTGCCCTGATTGATGTTTTTTACCTTGGGCTGTAACAACTCCAGCACAGCAATATCCCGATTGGAAGCGGCCGCATTCATAAATACCGTATTGCCATCTTCGTCGGCCTGATTTACATCGACACCTTTATTCAGAAAATACTGGATAAGCTCATTTTGCTTGGGTCGGCGGGCAATGGCGTGCAGCACATTTTCGCCACTCTTGCTGGTTACAGTTGGCTTAATACCTAGGCTTTCGAGGTACTGAAACACTTCGATTGGGGCAACTCCCTGACGTCCACCCTGACTGGCCATAATCATAGCCGTTGCATTTACGGGTACGCCACGTTGTTGAAGCGCTTTGAGGGTGTTGATATTGCCGCTTCGGGCTGCATAGCTAAATGCGTTGTTTCCAGCGGCATCCGTGCTTTTCAAATCCAGTCCTTTCGAGACAAAATAGTCCGTTAGTTTGAGGTCTTTGTCGTTGGCAATCGCGAGCAACAGCGCATTCGCACCCTCATGATTCAAGTCCTTTTTTAGATTGGCCCCATTTTGCAGACATAAGTCATATACCTGCGTATTCGGCTGACCGCTCCCGGCGGCAAAATTCAGCGGAGTAGCCCCGTGACTGTCTACCAGATTTGCTTTGGAACCCCTGGCAATCAGGTATTCCATAATCTCTACATTGCCCCGCAAAGCCGCCCAGTGCAGGTAGATACGACCGTCGTGCGTAAGTTTGGTAACATCGTTTCCGGGTTGCGACAACAGGTATTTGATCGTCTCGTTGGGTACCTGAGCGTTGATGGCCAGCACAACAGGGTCAAAACTATTCGGGTTGAATTGAGAAGGGCTATTTCCTTTCTCTACTTCGGCTTTAACCTGGCTGGCATCCGGCTTATTTTGCCAGAACGACTGGTCAAGCAGCACATTTTTCTGGGCCTGGGCAGACAGTGAAACACCCACCAAAATGGCGATAACTAATTTCTTCATGCGAATACACTCGAGTTGAGAGGCTAATTCAATGCGTTTAAGCCGCTCATGGACCTAAACGGGCTGCAAATTAATAAGATTGAATCTAAATAAGACTGTCGTGTTGCTACTAAATTTGATAAGGATGGAAAACTAGGTTGTGTGATTATACACTGGACGGGGCCGCCCGAGCGGTGGTATTCCGGCGTAGCCGCCTTAGCAGCTAATTGGCTTGATACAATTTAGCCTAACGGCTCAGCGGAGTACCACTCCGGCGTACAACCCAATTGCCGATCAATTATTACCGTAACCGCTCGACCAACTCCCGGCGATAGGTTGACCCAATGGGGAGGGGAGTTTCGCCAATGAAGACCTCGTTGCCACTTAACCGCCTGATCGTATTCAGAGCAACCAGATAGGATTTATGAATGCGGATAAATAGATCGGAGGGTAGTCGTTGTTCCAGTTCCGTCATGGTCATGGAGGTCAGGTAAACCTGCTGGGTCGTAAATAGCTTGACGTAATTGCCCCAACTCTGCCCATATAGTAGGTCTTCGTAGGCAATCCGGACCCAATCGCCGTCGACTTTGACCACGAACGAGGTGTTAGTAGAAGGAGATAAAGCCCCCCGTGGAGTTTCTTCTTCAGGTTGGGCAACCACCACTTTATCAATAGCTTTCAGGAACCGGGCAAACTCAATAGGCTTTAATAGATAATCGACTACATTGTAATTGTAGCTTTCCAGCGCAAACTCCGAATGGGCCGTTGTCAGAATAACCTTGGGCGGATGAGTGAGTGTTTCCAGCATCTGAAGCCCGTTCATTTGGGGCATATTGATGTCCAGAAATAACAGATCGACGGGTTGCCGATGGAGGAAATTGATCGCTTCCAGGGCATGATAACAATCGCCAACCAGTTCCAGCCGATCTACCTGCTCAATGTAATGTTGTAGTACGTAGTGAGCGGCTACTTCATCATCAATAAGCAGGCACCGCAATGGGTTGGGCATGGTGTAAAGGCGTTAACTGGACAACCAATTCGGTTTTATATAAGCCCGCGGATTGATCAACCCGGAGCTGATGTTTGCCTGAATACAGAATTTCCAGCCGCTGGCGTGTATTCTGCAAGCCTAAGCCTGTTGAGGAAACAGGGACCTTGTGGCCAGGCATAGAGTTTTCAATGCGTAGGGTTAGCGCATCACCATCCAGCGTCAGCGAAATGTAGACGAAGCATCCCTGAATATCGCTCGTGCCGTGTTTAAATGCATTCTCAACCAACGGGATGAGTAAGAGCGGAGCTAACTGGTAGCCTTGCAGAACACAGGGATCGGTTGGGTAGCTATACTCGATCTGGCACCGATTGCCCACGCGTTCCTGCTCCAGCGTTACGTAGCTGGTTATAAACTCGACTTCCTGCTGGAGGAGTACCCACGACCGCCGACTACTATCGACCTGATACCGCATCAGCTTTGAGAGTTGCATGATCAGATTAGGCATCCGGGTGGGTTGGTGCAGACTGATGCCGTACAGATTGTTGAGCGTGTTAAAAAAGAAATGCGGATTAAGCTGGGCGTGCAGAAACTTCATTTGTACTTCCTGAAGCAGCAGTTGATCGGCATTCTGCTTTTCCTGTTGCTCATAAAAGCGCCGGATCAGAAAAAGTGCCATGATTGCAATCAGGCTGACCGTGCAGGTTGCCAGGTGGAAAAGACCCATTTCCCGCCAGTCGTGAGAAGCGAAAAACTCAGGGCATAGCCAGAAGTCAGCCCAATACACAATCAGACTGCCTACAAATAGCGCAACACTCGTCAGGATTACGTAGCGCTTGATATGCTGGCTAAATAGCAACGGAAAGAGAAAAAAGCGGTGAAACTGCGCTTGACTGTATAGAATTAGAAAATTGACGAGCGCCCGCCAGAAGTCGTCCCAGGTTGTCAGGCGATTCCAGGCGTTGAGCGACATGAGCACAAACAATACAGTAAAGAACAGGCTTTCCCGTACCCACGATTTTCGCTCGCCAATCCAGTTTGGTACATGCATAGTTTTAACGGATTCTTTACAAAGCAACCAAAAGCAGTTGGGCTTTACAACTCAAAATGACCAACTCAATACGTCATCAAAAAGGCCCCGTTTATCATTTTTTTAAGAAATGGACGAAGCCCCAAAACGTACTTTGTACCATTCCACCGGCTTTCTGTAAGAAACTCAACTGTAATGAAATTCACTATACTCTACTACCTATCACTTCTCATTCTACTGGCACGAGTGGCTACGGCTCAGTCGACGTCACCAAATTTCTGCTCAATCGGGTGGTCAGGTAAGCGGCACAGTGCTGGATTCGGTAACCCGCCAGCCGGTTCCTTTCGCAACCGTTGCCCTGTTGAATTCGTCGGGCAATGTACTCACTGGTAAAACAACGTCTGAAACGGGTGCCTTTGTCTTTTCGGGCTTAAATCCCGGTTCGTATGGTCTTCAGCTGACGTTCGTTGGCTACCAGACTCGAACCGTTTTGACGTTTACACTAGCAGCACAGAAACCAGTTATCCAATTGGGTAATCTGCTGTTACGGCCAGAGAGTCGTCAGTTGAATGAAGTGGTTGTTGCCGGACAGAAAGCGCTGATCGAAGAGAAATCGGATCGATTGGTTTACAACGCGGCTAACGATCTGACCAATAAAGGCGGAACGGCGGTGGATGTGTTGCGCAAGGCGCCGATGCTTACGGTTGACGTAACGGGGAATGTGCAACTGCGCGGCAGCTCGAACCTGAAAGTGCTGCTCAACGGTCGCCCATCAGGTTTGCTGGCTCGCAACCTGAGCGAAGCCCTGAAGATGATTCCGGCTAACACCATTCAGTCGGTAGAAGTCATTACCAGCCCATCGGCTCGTTACGATGCAGAAGGATCGGGCGGGGTGATTAATATCATCACCAAGAAGCAGTTGAAAGGCTCAAATGGAAATCTGGATGTAACGGCGGGTAATTATATGCAGTCGATTGGCGGCAGTTACGGGTTCAAACGGGAGAAGTTTGGATTGACTTTTTCCGGGAATGCCGATGCTGAACGCGAGAAAAGCGTATCCGAAATGACCCGCGTATCCTTGTTAGATGGGCAACCGGCTGGTGAGTTGTTTCAGCGACGGAGCGCCAATAATGTCCACCGGGGCTGGTTTGGCGATTTGAGTATGGAGTACGCTTTCGATACGTTGAACCGGGTGAATTTCTCGATCAGTACGTGGGGTGGAGCCTGGCCAAATTCCAATTCGCTCTATAACCGATTCCGGAATGCCGAAGGTGTTGTCTCGCAGGAGTACACGCAGGAAGTTGATCAGCAGTCACCGTTTGGGAATGTGGAGTTTAATCTGGGCTACACCCGAACCTTCAAAAAGCCGAAACAGGAGCTTGCCGTGCTGGCTCAGTACAGCTATACCTTTGATAATACGCGTTATACCAGCGATCAATACAATCTGGGGGGTGCTCCCATTTATCGGGAAACCAGCCAGAACAAAAGCCAGAATCCACAGCTGACTTTTCAACTGGATTACACACATCCTTTCTCGACATCGGGCCGCCAGATGGTTGAATTTGGTGTGAAAGCAATCCGGCGGGATGTGGGCAGTACGTACGCGATTTACAACAGCAGCCTAGACGCGGTCGATCTGTTAACCTATAATGCAGGCCGATCCAATACGTTCGATTATGATCAGCAGGTACTGGCAACCTATGCGTCGTTGAAGCTGGCAAATCAAACCAAGTGGACACTCCAGTCGGGCCTTCGTCTTGAAAATACGGTTATGGAAGGTCGATTTGCCGATTCAATTCCACCGTTTCGGATTCGCTTTAATAACCTCATTCCGAGTATTATCCTGAGCAAGCAACTCAGCGATCGGCAGTCGTTCAAGGTCAGCTATACCCAACGGATTTCGAGACCCATGATCTGGGATTTGAATCCGTATATCAACGCCAGCGACCCCAAAAATCTGAGCGCTGGCAACCCTCAATTACGTCCCGAACTGACGCATTTGGCCGAGATTTCCTACAGCCTGACAACCAAGAACGGGGCGTACCTGAATCTGGCGCTCTACCGTCGGCAAACCGATAATTCCATCGAAGAAGTGCGAACGGTGGATACGTCCGGTGTATCGCAAACTATTAAGCAGAACGTAGCGCGTAATCAGCGAACGGGATTGAATGTAAACGCAGCCTGGCAACTGAACCGGAATTGGAAGGTGAACGGCGGGGGCGAGTTTTATCACACGCAGTTCAGTAGTACAGCCTTGCAGGTACAGAATTCGGGCTGGCTCTGGCAACTCAATTTAAACATGGCCTATCAGTTGCCCCAGAATTATTCGCTGCAAGCCTATGGCATGTACAGTACCGGCTGGGTCTTACTGCAAGGAAAAAACTCGGCCTGGTATCACTATAGTCTGGCGGCACGAAAGGAGTTCTGGGATAAAAAAGCCAGTCTGACACTGGGCGTTAATAATCCCTTCACATACCCATTTCGGCAAAACAACGATTCGCAATCCAACTCATTTCAGTCGCACACGGCCAATCAATATTTCACGCGATCGGTCAAACTAACCTTTAGCTGGCAGTTTGGACAGATTCGGGCGGGCAGTGAGCAATCGGGCAGAAAAATAACCAACGATGATGCAAAGGCAAAGTGATTGTATTGCTGTGATGTCGGTTACTTATAACCGACATGAGAGGTTTCTCAAAACCTCGTGTGGTTCGTTCGGTTTTGAGAAACCTCACGTGTCAGCTATGAGTAGCTGACATCACTAAGCCCGATGCTCATGTTTCTTTTTAATTAATTTTTAATGAAGCCGGAATAGAACAGCCCGAATTGCTGTTCCTTTTTAACTACTGTTGTTACAACCTCATGTTATTCCTCAATACCGCTTATAAGTCAGGTACGCTTTCTTTGGCCTTTCTTCTTATACTGAGTCACTTTGGCTGCACTTCATCAACCAACGAAACCACAACCGCTGCCGAGGTTCCTACATTACCCGTCGTACAGGTCAAAACGGCCTCTGTTACGACCTATCAGGAGTTTCCGGCCACGCTGGAAGGTCGGGTTAACGTCGATATTCGGCCACAGGTGGAAGGCTATCTGGAAAAAATTTATGTCGATGAAGGAGCTGCTGTTCGCAAAGGGCAACCGCTATTTCGCATCGATACGCGTACCTATCAGGAGCAGGTTGGGAACGCCAGTGCCAGTCTGTTGGCAGCGAAAGCCAATCTGGATAAGGCCGCGCTGGAAGTCGCCCGACTGACGCCCTTGGTCGAAAATAACGTTGTGTCGGATGTGCAGTTGAAAGCCGCTCAATCGGCCTATGCGGCTGCCAAAGCCAACGTCGAACAGGCGCGTTCGGTAGTAGGAAATGCCAATGTTAATCTGAACCGAACACTTATCACGGCTCCGGCAAGCGGGTTTATTGGTCGATTGCCCTACAAAGTGGGGAGTCTGGTAGGTCGTACCGAACTTCAACCGCTGACGACGCTCTCAGATGTGCACGAGGTATTTGCCTATTTCTCGATGAGTGAGGTCGATTTTCTGCATTTTACCGAGCAGTCATCGGGCAGCAGTATCGCTGATAAAATCAAGAAACTACCTCCTGTCGATTTAGTGCTGGCCGATGGAAAAGCTTATGTCCAGAAAGGCCGGATTGAACTGGTGTCGGGGCAATTCGATAAAACGATGGGTTCGATTAGCTTTCGGGCCGTTTTTCCGAATGCGCAAGGATTGCTACGTTCCGGCATTACAGGGCGCGTGCGGATTCCAGAAGCACACCCGTCGGCCGTGGTCGTTCCGCAGGAAGCTACGTTCGAACGGCAGGATCGTGTGTTCGTTTATGCTCTGGCCGACAGCAACAAAGTGGTTAGTAAACCGCTCCAGATTGCAGGTAAGAGCGGCAACTTTTACCTGATCACGAAAGGGATTCAGCCGGGCGAGCGTATCGTTCGGGAAGGCCTCGATCGACTCCGCGATGGCGACGTAATTACTCCGCGACTGATTGCCGCTGATAGCCTGACGGTATCTAGCGTGCAATAAGATTTTTAGTTAGTATTGGTTGGGTTGTACCTACGGGCTTCAGCCCGTATATGCATCGACTAGAAACACGGGCTGAAGCCCGTGGGTACCTATACACGTTTTCACCGTTCCAACCCAGATATTGGGTGAGACGCTTCTGGTTATTTTATGTTTAAAGTATTCATCGAACGCCCGGTACTCGCCACGGTTATTTCTATCCTGCTGGTTATTCTGGGTGTCATTTCACTGGTTTCGCTGCCCGTTACGCAGTTTCCCGAAATTGCTCCGCCCAGCGTACAGGTCGCGGCATCGTACCCCGGAGCCAACGCCGAAGTCGTGGCCCGCTCGGTAGCTACCCCACTTGAAGAAGCCATTAACGGGGTCGAAAACATGACCTACATGACTTCGTCGTCGGGTAACGATGGGTCGGTGGCGATCAACATTTATTTCAAACTCGGCACCAATCCCGATCTGGCAGCTGTGAACGTACAGAACCGGGTTGCCAAAGCGACGAGCCTGCTGCCTACCGAAGTAATTCAGGCAGGGATTTCGACGCAGAAACAGCAAAACAGTATGATCATGATCCTCAACCTGAACAGTGATGAGGACGTGTACGACGAAACGTTTTTGCAGAACTATGCCAAAATCAACCTGATTCCAGAGCTTCAGCGGGTGAATGGGGTAGGGCAGGTGATGGTATTTGGTGTGAAGGATTACTCGATGCGAATCTGGCTGAAACCGGATCGACTGGTAGCACTGGGCCTGTCACCACAGGAGGTAATGAACGCGATTCGGGAGCAGAATCTGGAAGCGGCTCCCGGTAAGATTGGGGAGAAAAGTCAGGAAGCGTTTGAGTACGTGATCAAATACAAGGGCAAACTCAACCAGCCGGAACAGTATGAAAACATCATTCTGAAAGCTAATACCGACGGCTCGACCATTCAGCTCAAGGACGTTGCGCGGATTGAATTCGGCTCGTTTACCTACAGTGGCGATACCCGCGTAAACGGTCGGCCCAGCGTTGGTATTGCGGTTAACCAGATGGCAGGCTCGAATGCCAACGATATTCAGGTGGCCATTCTGTCGATCATGGATAAGGCCAAAGGGGCGTTTCCGAAGGGCATCAATTACACCATCGGCTACAGCACCAAAACCTTCCTCGATGAATCCATCGACCAGGTTACCCACACGCTGATCGAAGCCTTTATTCTGGTGTTTATCGTGGTATTCCTGTTTTTACAGGACTTCCGCTCCACGCTCATTCCAGCCATTGCGGTGCCAGTTGCCATCATCGGTACGTTCTTTTTCATGCAGTTGTTCGGCTTTACGATCAACCTGCTCACGCTCTTTGCGCTCGTATTGGCCATCGGGATTGTGGTCGATGATGCGATTGTGGTAGTTGAGGCTGTTCACGCCAAGATGGAAAAAAGTCGACAATCGGCGCGGTCGGCAACGATTCAATCTATGCAGGAAATTTCGGGTGCTATCATTTCCATTACGTTGGTCATGGCGGCTGTGTTCGTGCCCGTAGGGTTCATGAACGGCCCGGCGGGGGTTTTCTACCAACAGTTCGCGTTCACGCTGGCCATTGCCATTCTGATTTCGGCGGTTAACGCATTAACGTTGAGTCCGGCGCTTTGTGCGTTGTTGCTGAAAAATCCACACCACGACGGCGGACCGGCAGATAATGCCCACGCGAAGAAAGGCTTTCTGAATCGTTTCTTCGATGCCTTTAATGCGGGCTTTACTTCGCTGACGAACAAGTATGTGGGGAGCCTTCGGTTCCTGATTCGCAACAAATGGGTTGGGTTGAGTGGACTGGCGTTGGTCACGGCTGTCACAGTTTTTCTGATGCGCACGACGCCAACGGGCTTTATTCCGTCAGAGGATCAGGGCTTTATTGCCTATTCACTGAAACTTCCGGCAGGTGCTTCGTTAAAGCGTACTCAGAAAGTAGCGGATAAGATTGAAGGCATTCTGCACAAAACCCAGGCTGTCGAGCAGCATATCGAAATCAGTGGATTCAACATGATTGCCAATTCATCGAGTCCGTCTTATGCGGCTGGTTTCGTGAAAATGAAACCATATGCTGATCGGGGCGACGTGAAAGACCTGCAACAGGTGGTCGATTCGGTTAGTAAGCAGGTGGCCGGTGTAGAAGAAGGACGGGTTGATGTGTTTACCATGCCAACCGTTCCGGGATTCAGTAATGTCGATGGGTTTGAATTGCTGTTGCAGGATCGGACGGGTGGAAAGCTTGATAAACTGAGTGCCACAGCGAACGCCCTAATTGAAGAGCTACAGAAACGCCCCGAAATCGCAGCCGCCTTTACGACCTTCGATACCGAAACACCTCAGTTTGAGTTAGAATTGGACGTGAAAAAAGCGAAGCAACTCGGCGTTTCGACCAGCGATATTCTGCAAACGATGCAGGTCTATTACGGCAGTACGTTTGCGTCGGACTTTAACCGCTTCGGTAAATTCTACCGTGTGATTGCCCAGGCCGACGCGCCGTATCGCGCTGACCCCGAATCGCTAAAGAGCATTTACGTCAAAAACGCGACGGGCCAGATGGTGCCGATGACGACGTTCGTTACATTGAAACGCGTCTACGGCCCGGAAGCTATTACGCGTAATAACCTCTTTACGTCGGTAGCCATTAACGGACAAGCCAAACCGGGTTATAGTACGGGCGACGCCATCCGGGCAGTAGAGGAGGTGGCCAAGAAAAAACTGCCCGTTGGCTACACGTACGAATGGACGGGTATGACCCGTGAAGAGATCGCGGCTGGTAGTCAATCGAGCCTGATTTTCGCCCTTAGTCTGGTGTTCGTGTACTTCCTGTTGTCGGCTCAGTACGAAAGTTACGTATTGCCGTGGGCGGTGTTGCTGTCCATTCCGACGGGGATTCTGGGCGTTTTTCTGTTCATCAATCTGGCGGGCATCGACAATAATATCTACGTGCAGGTCGGACTGATCATGCTCATCGGCTTGCTGGCCAAGAACGCCATCCTGATTGTCGAATTCGCCATTCAGCGACGACAGGCGGGTATGGGTCTGCTAGCGTCGGCCTTAGACGCGGCCAAACTGCGACTTCGCCCAATTCTGATGACGTCGTTTGCCTTCATCGTTGGGTTGATTCCGCTGATGAGCGCCACGGGAGCATCGGCCAAAGGGAATCACTCGATTAGTATCGGTACGGCAGGAGGGATGTTGACTGGCGTACTGCTGGGGCTGTTCATCGTTCCGGTGCTATTTGTCATTTTTCAGGGAATTCAGGAGAAAATCAAGCGGCCTAAAACCGCCGAAGAACGGAAAGCATTGGCCGAAGAAGCGTTTGCCAGCAATCCTATAACTCGTAATTAATCATGTCACGACCTTATTTTTTGTCGTCTCGCCTATCACTGGGCCTGCTTTCGCTTACCCTACTGATTGCAAGTTGTAAAGTTGGACAAAACTACCAGCGCCCAACGGTGCAGATGCCCGAGCAATTCAGTCAACGTAATGGAACGGATACACTCAATGTAGCGCAAGTCCCGTGGCGGCAGTTTTTTCGGGATACCGAGTTGCAGAATCTGATTGGAACGGCGCTGGCTAATAACTTCGATTTGCAGGTAGCCATCAAACGGATTGAGGAAAATCAGGCCTATGTTCGGCAGACGCGTTATGCACTATTACCTGCTGTCAACGCACAAATGGCAGCCTCTACCGTGACGCCTTCCCGCAATAGTTTGAATGGACTGAGTCTGGAAAACTTCATAGGTACCCGACACTTGGAAGATTACTCGGCAAACTTGTCGCTCTCCTGGGAAGTGGATATCTGGGGCCGTATCCGTCGCCAGAATGAGGCCACACTGGCCACGTTTCTCCAGGTTGATGAAGCCGCTAAAGCGGTTCGAACAAATCTGGTTTCTAACGTAGCGACGAGTTATTTTAACGTATTGTTGCTCGATGCTCAGCTGGAAATCGCCAAACGGAACGTGACCCTAGGCGACTCCATTGTGCGACTAGTCCGGTTTCAGAAACAGTCGGGCGATGTGACAGAACTGGCTGTTCAACAGGCCGAAGCGCAACGCCAGAATGCCGATTTATTGCGTTCTCAACTGGAACAGGCGCTGGCCATCGAACAGAACAGTATCCGGCAATTACTGGGCGACTGGCCGGGAGCGATTGCCCGTACCAACCGACTCTCAACATACCCCGTAGCCGATACGTTGCTTACGGGTGTGCCCGCCCAATTGCTGGCCAACCGGCCCGACGTACGGGCAAGTGAGCTGGTGCTGGTGGCAGCCAATGCACGTGCGGGCGTTGCGGAAGCCAATCGCTATCCTGCGTTGACCATAACGGGAAGTGTTGGTTTGAACTCTTTTCAGGCTGGCAACTGGTTTGCCTTACCGAATTCCTTGTTTTATAACCTGGCGGCTGGTTTGGTACAGCCTATTTTTCAGCGTGGCCAACTCAAAACACAGCTCGAAGTGGCTCATATTCAGCGAGAATCGGCACAAATTCAGTTTCGGCAGAGTTTGAATAATGCCGTGAAGGAAGTGTCGAATGCCTTGATCCAAAATGAAAAATTGCAGGAGCAGGAACAGATTGCCCGAGCGCGTGCCCAGACCTTACAAGGCGCTATTAACAATGCTAAACTCCTGTTTAAGAGCGGAATGGCCACGTATCTGGAAGTGATCACCGCACAAAGCAACGCGCTTCAGGCAGAGTTGGCGTTGGCCGACATCAAACGACAACGGTTGGGCGCGATGGTTGAGGTCTATCGATCGCTGGGCGGGGGCTGGCGGTAGTGAAAATGGGCAGCAAGCCGTACCACAGTTATTTACATCGTGGCACAGCTTGCTGATTTTTGCCCCGTTCGGGGCTTAACAGTGTAGCGTCGGTAGTTGATGGTTTCTCCTGTAGTTGGCGTGCCTTTAGGTACGCAACAATCCTTGCTGGTTGCGCACCTAAAGGCACGCTTAGCTAGTCCTGAAAATTGTTTTCTACCGACGCTGCGCTGTTTTATCCCTACGGGATGAATGGCTCGATTATTTAATCAAAAGGCCATCTTAGACGAGGGAGAATAATTCATAATCCTCGTTCCATTACCGAACAAACCAGCGAGCGGCCGCTTTTTGGAGTTCGCCGAAATCAGGATCGTTATCAGAAGCCCAGGCGATAATGCCATCCGGACGTATCAGAACAGCGCTCAATCCTAACTGGTCGTTCGCCCGACCTGAAACATAGTTGATTTGGTCGCTGTATTCACTTACCCAGGTTTTGAGGGAAGTATTCGTGCCAAAATCAAGCAATACGCCCCGACCATCGTGCATGTGTTCGCCAATTGTCGTACCATCGTCGAATGCAAAATTAGGAACGCTATGGCCTACCAGCGGGTGGGCATCACCGAGATTGTAGTGAGTGAAAATGCCCCATACCCGTCCTGCAAAGTAGGTAGCACCATCGCGCGTATTCATCAAGTCGCGGAAAATAGCGTTGAGCGCACGGGCTTGCGGGCTTAGGTTCATGATCGCAACCTGAGCACGCGACCAATCCAGAACCTGTGCGCCAATTGGGTGTCGTTCGGTAAAGTAACTGTCCAGCAAGCCTTCGGGCGCTTTGTTGTGGATCGTGGCAGCGAGCTTCCAGCCCAGATTCATGGCATCGCCCAGCCCAAGGTTGAGGCCCTGACCTCCCAACGGCGCGTGAATGTGTGCCGCATCACCTGCTAAAAGGACCCGGCCATTGCGATAGGTTGTAGCCTGCCTTGCCCGGTCGGTCCAGGTGGTGGCTGTATGCAGGGCAGTGATCGTAACATCAGTGGCCGAGACGCGCCGTAGTACTTCCTGTACATGCTCACACGTGATTGGCTTTTCGGAACTGTGAAAGGCCCCGCCATCAAAATCCTGAATCATAAGATACCCCGGCTGAGATTGTAAATACATGCCCGTTGGCGTCATGTTCCGGCCTGGCTTTAATTTCTCCGGATCAGCAATATCGACCAGGGTTGTGTAACCCGTAAATTCCGGCTCCGTCCCTGCGAATTCAAAACCACCCGCCTTGCGAACAACGCTTCGGCTACCATCGCAACCCACAAGCCACTTAGCCTGAAACGATTGATCGCCTGCCGAAACAGTTACGGAATCGTCGGTTTGATTAAAGCCAGTAACGCCAAGTCCACGCTGGATGTATACACCCAACGCTGCTGCCCGACGCAATAGAATCGTTTCAAGCTCCGATATCTCCGAAATCAAACTGGTGTCGGTTGAGCTGGGTAGGCGATCCGTCCATTGAGATGTATCTATATCGCCCTCATGGAATGGAATGCCCGCAAAGTGCCCTACCTGACGACGGACCCCTTGCCCGGCGTTTTGATGGGGATTTTTAAGCCGTTTATGTATCTCGAGTTGATCGAGCAATCCACGGCGGTAAAGTGATTCAATAGTTGGTGTCGAGAGACCGCGTATGCCGAAGGGGAGTTGCTTTAGGGGCGAGTTCGGGTTCTCCGTTTTTTCCAGGATGAGAATAGAACAGTTGGCAAGGGCCAGTTCACAGGCGAGAAATAGGCCAACAGGGCCTGCGCCTGAAATGATGACATCGTACTTAGGTTGATTGGGTTCGGATAGTTTGTTGTTTAATGGGGTATCCATAACAATTGCGTTTAGACTGATTACGACGCAAAATTCCGGAACGCCCCTGGGTTAGGCTTGTATAAATGCGACAAAATCGGCGCTGATAAGCTGTTTGCCTTGCCTGGCTTTTCGGGCGAATGCCGCTGGGGTAGCGCCACTATAGCGTTTGAATTCTTTACTGAGGTGGGCCTGATCTGTGTACCCCATCTCATGCGCTAAACCCGCCAGATTGGCATCAGGGTGCATCCATAAGTGGTTTCGTACCTGTTCAAAACGTATCAATCCCGACACGTCCTTAACCGTATGCCCTGATGATTGCTTGAACTTCCGTTCCAATGTCCGAACGGTTACGTGGGCAGCCTCGGCAACCTGGCTTACGGGCATATTGCCACTTGCTGCCTGCATAGCCGCTCCGGCTTTGAATAGCATACTGTCTGTGGCAACGCCCATTCTTGCCTGTAGTAAATACTGCTTCACCTGGTCCAGCGCTTCGGCTATCTTACCCGCCTGAATCGACTCCACTAAACCCGGTTGAAGCTGAGCAATCGGATGCTCAACTAGGTGAAGGCTAACTTTAGTAGATGGCAGTCCGAGTAAATCGAATACTGTCCAGGGAAAGCACCGGACCCCAATAATCTCTAAGCGGTTTTCGGTGTAAAAGACCGCTGGCTGATTGAGGAGCCCGATCAAAAACGGAGATGGCAATGGTTGCAGGATTCCATTATTCGCCATGAGCTGTAGACTTCCGACGTAAAAAATGATTTCGGCATAGCCATCCGGTTGGACCTCAAAATCAGATTTCAATTCGTCTGAATCCCGTCGGTTGTACCAAAAGCACTTTATGGTATCCTGTAATTCTGGCGGAGCGTCAAATTCCTGGTGCTGCATGCTGAAAGATAATGGATTCGGGCTGTTAGACACAACTAGGAAAGGAGCTGCGTGGGAAAAATGGACATATTCAAACACAATCGCTACCAGCGCACAATATGCAGGACGAAGTGGGCGTATTGGCGCAAGCTTTCAATAACTTACTGACTCGTCAGGAGGGACCGTTACGGAAATTACCTTGCCTTTGCAACAGGATTGAGAAGTCGTTTAATCTGGAATGTTACGCCCTTAGTTCAATATCTGTTTTCGTTAGTAGCTGGCTGATAGCAAAATAAATTCGGATAAGGCTTGCACAACTGATTTTTCTATCATTACTTTGAATTTCAAAGTGCTTTTAAATGAAAGAAGAGCAAGATTACGTTCAGGATATAGCCCAGATACGTTCCATCATGGAGCGATCATCCAAATTTCTCTCGCTTGCTGGTTGGGCGGGCATCATGGCTGGCGTGTATGCGTTGGCTGGTGCTTATATCGCGTATGCCGTTTTTAACTTTAACCCCAACCAGCTCATTTACGACACAAAGTCAGCGAGTGTAGCGGCCAGCTTACCGAAAATTGTGTTGTTAGCTGTTGTTGTCCTGATTTTGGCGATCGGTACCGCCATTCTGCTTTCCAGCCGAAAGGCGAGTAAACGAGGGGAGAAGCTTTGGAATGCCTTGGTGAAGCGGCTGTTGATCAATATGTCGGTGCCACTCATTATTGGGGGACTTCTGATCCTGATCGTAATGGCCAACGGATTGATTGGCTGGATGGCCCCATTTGCCCTGTTATTTTATGGGATAGCCCTGTACAACGCCAGTCAGTTTACGTATGAGGAAATCAGGAGCTTAGGATTCATCCAGATTGGGCTGGGGCTGTTTAGTGCCTATTTTGTTGAGTACGGAGTGCTATGCTGGGCGTTAGGGTTTGGGGTAGCCCATAGTATGTATGGTGTTTATATGCATTACAGGTACGAACGGTGAAGATATCCATCAATGGTTTACATAAGGCATTTGAAAGCAGAATCAAGCTTGGCATTATGGCGGCCCTGGCTGTTAACAAGACGCTTGATTTCAATTCGCTGAAGGACTTTCTGGATGTGACCGACGGCAATCTGGCCAGCCACCTGAAAGCGTTGGAAAAAGAAGAGTTTATTCAGGTAGAAAAGTCATTTGTTGACCGAAAATCGAACACAAGCTATGCCGCGACAGAACTGGGCCGGGCAGCCTTTAGTGACCATTTGAATGCCCTGGAAAAGCTAATTAAGGGCGTTAGCGAGTAAGAGAAACTCTCTTTTTTTATCCACCTGCTTTGAAATTCAAAGTGCATAAGACAACGCTTAAATTCAAACTCATGAAAGACGAAATAATTACCTACCTGAATGATCCGGGACAACTCGAAAAGCTGTACCGAACTAGCAAAGCGCCCTTCAAGCGAGCATTCGGCACGTTGTATCCAGAACTGAAAGGCAACGCCCTTGCCGATTTCTGGCACGAACGGCTGAGTTACGAAACGGATGAGCTGAACTGGGGCTCAAGTCGTGAAGTAAGGTTCATTATCATTACGGCATTGGTAGCGGGTATGATCGCCAAATTACCAGCCATTTTGAACATTGATCCAGAGTTCTTTTATTCCAGAAATATCGGTTTCATCGTTTTCCCGGCGCTAACGGCCTTCTTTGCCTGGAAAAATAAATTGCCTGCGAGCAAGCTTTCTATTCTTGTTGGCTTAACCCTGGTTGGGGCCTTATTCATCAACTTTCTTCCCAATGATAAAAAGAGCGATACGCTGATTTTATCGTGTATTCATTTAGCCGTGTTTCTCTGGTCGATACTTGGGTTTGCCTTTGTTGGGGAGGTAGGTAACAATGACCAAAAGCGACTCAGCTATTTGCGCTACAATGGTGATCTGGTGGTGATAACAGGGCTCATTTTGATAGCTGGTTTCATTATGACGGCTATAACCGTTGGGCTTTTCCAACTAATTGATATTGACATCAAGACGTTTTATTTCGAGAATGTTGTCGCTTTTGGCCTTCCGGCGGCTCCCATTGTCGGTACTTATCTTACGCAGACCAATCCGCAGCTAGTCGGTAAAGTGTCACCGGTAATTGCCCGGCTCTTCAGTCCACTGATGCTTGTCATGCTGGTCATTTACCTTGTTGCCATCATTTATTCGGATAAAGACCCGTACAACAATCGCGAGTTTTTGCTGATGTTCAATGGGTTATTGATTGGGGTGATGGCCATTATTTTCTTTTCAATTGCCGAAATGGGCAAGACTGTACGAAGTCTGCCGGAAATTTGGGTTCTCTTTCTGCTGTCCATTGTCACAATCGTTGTCAACGGTATTGCGCTCTCGGCTATTTTGTTCAGAATTTCAACCTGGGGTATAACGCCCAATAGAGCGGCCGTTCTGGGGAGTAACGTCCTGATTCTGATCAATCTGCTGTTGGTAGCCGTACAGTTGTTCAAAGTGGTTTCGAAGAAAAAAAGTCTGCCCGGCGTTGGGAAAAGCATCGCGATTTACCTGCCCATTTATGCCCTCTGGGCCGTTATCGTAACGTTTTTATTTCCACTGCTATTTGGGTTCAGCTAACTATTTTTCTCATTCGACCTAAAGCTGTCCAGAGACAGCCCGATTCACTCTATTTGTCTAGATACGTTGAATTTCAAAGTGAGAAAGCACTATAGCGTAGCTACTTGATCGCAGCCGACTAACCGTAGAGCAGGCACAGGCCTATTACGAAGGGGAGTTATTCACCCATCAGGTGCGCGTTTGCGATGCCTATCTGCTGGCGCTCAATGCCCAGAAAGCTAATTAGCTTGTGCTAGAGACGTATATACTGTATATAAAACGAGGAGAAGGCTGGTTTGATATTGAGCCGTTCAGACAAGTAAATTGAGCCATAAACGAAATCGGCTGCAAGGCATAAAAGCTGAGCTTTGTATTGTTAATCGACTACTATCAGTATGACAACAATAACAAAGATTGCTTTAGGCAACAATGGACCCCTCGTATCGAAACTTGGATTAGGTTGTATGCGCATGTCGCCCGTTTGGGGATCTGCCGCACGAGACGAACAGGAAAGCGTGGCTACCATTCAGGAGGCATTAGACAATGGCATTAATTTTCTGAATACAGGCGATTTTTACGGTAGCGGCCACAATGAGTTGCTGGTCGGCAAAGCCATCAAAGGTCGGCGAGACGACGCCTTTATCAGTGTTAAGTTTGGCGCCATCTTCTATGGTGGTCAATGGCTCGGATTGGACCTCCGCCCCATAGCCATCAAAAACTTTATTAATTATTCGTTGGTGCGTTTGGGAATTGATACAATTGATCTTTATCAACCATGCCGCCTAGATAACAGCGTTCCGATAGAAGACGTGATTGGAACGGTCGCCGACCTGATCAAAGAGGGAAAGGTTCGTTACCTGGGTGTGTCAGAAATCAACGCCGATCAACTACGGAAAGCGCACAGTATTCATCCCGTAACTGCTTTGGAAATAGGCTATTCTCTGGCGGATCGACAGATCGAACGGGACCTGCTGCCTACCGCGAAAGAATTAGGTATTGGCGTTGTGGCGTTTGCCAATACAGCCGAGGGCTTACTAACGGGTGATATGAAAGCTCCGCTTGCGGCCAATGACCATCGGAATCATTTTTCGCGATTTCAGGGCGAGAATCTGGTCAAGAATCTGGAAAAAGTTGAGGTATTAACCAAGATGGCCAACGAAAAAGGATATACCCCAACACAGCTGGCCATCGCCTGGGTAAATGCGCAGGGCGATCATATTATGCCTCTGGTTAGCATGAGCAGCCGAGCGCGGTTGCCAGAAAACAGTCAGGCTATGGAAGTCGTCTTCACGCCAGAAGAAATGAATACCCTGAACACGGTCTTTGCACCTGGTGCCATAGCCGGAGGTACGTATCTGGTTCGCTAGTCGGGTTCAGAAAAGCCCGCCTGTGCTTACCTTTACACCATGACGAATCCAACAGAAATTATTCCGGGAGTCATTTTTTACTCGTACCTCTCGGCCCAGCGGAAAGACAAAGTGGGCTTTATGAAGCACAACACGCTGGTGTTACAGGTCGCGGGACTGTTTACGTTGGAAACGTTTGAGCAGACAATTTCGATGCGGAGCGGTGATATGCTGCTGATTGGCAAAAACCAACTGGCGCAGATCACCAAAACTCCGCTGCCGGGTGAGGATTATGAAACGATTGTGATTTCCTTACAGGAAGACCTGCTCAGAAAAATTGCGCTGGAAGAGCAGATAGAACCCCAGCATAAATACATTGGACCACCCAATCTGCTTATTCCCGGAAACGATTTTTTACGGGGTTATTTTCAATCGGTGATCCCCTACGTTAGGAATCCGGCCGAAAATATACCGGCTGAGATGGGGATGCTGAAAGTGCGGGAAGGAGTGAAGTTGCTCCTGCATGTCATGCCCGAACTCCGCACATTTTTATTCGACTTTTCGGAACCTTATAAGATTGATCTGGAAAAATTCATGCTCAGTAATTTTCAGTTCAATATTCCGGTTGAAAGGTTTGCTCAGCTCACCGGCCGAAGTCTTGCGGGCTTTAAGCGCGATTTCCAAAAAACATTCGGCACATCGCCCAGGCACTGGCTACAGGAACGGCGGCTGTTAGAGGCTCGTCACCTTATCGAAAAAAAGCATCAGAAACCCTCGGTCATCTACCTCGATTTAGGCTTTGAAAGCCTCTCTCATTTCTCGCATTCGTTTAAAAAAAGGTTTGGTAAAGCCCCTTCCGAGTTAGTTTAGTTGGTAATAACCTCGTGCCGTCAGTGCCGTATTGACAAATGAGTATAGTCTGGTTGTGGCTATGGGGTAATCTACTACCAGTCTTGGCTAACTCAGTGAATAAATCTCGCTTAGCGCTTCCCGTATTTTGTCAGTTGAAAAGCTACTGTAGTTGAACATGAAACTTGAACACCTGGCGATATGGGTTGATGACTTAGAACTCATGCGTACGTTTTACATGACCTACTTTGAGGTCACATCGGGGGAGAAATACACCAATCCAACCAAAAATTTTACGGCTTATTTTTTGCAGTTTGGTTCCGAAAAGTCCCGGATTGAGCTTATGCATCGGCCTGATATCGCTGATACACCCTCCCCGAGAGGATTTTCCAAAGGCGTAACTCATTTTGCGATTTCGGTCGGTGGAAAACAGCAGGTCGACGAATTGACAGAACGCTTACGAGCGGATCAGTACACCATTGCCAGCGAACCCCGAACAACGGGCGATGGCTATTACGAAAGTGTGGTCCTGGACCCGGAAGGAAACTACGTCGAAATCACTGCTTAAACTGGACTGAAGATGGCAATAAAGACAATTGTATTTGATTTCGGAGGAGTTCTGGTCGATTGGAATCCGCGTCATCTGTATCGGAAATTGATTCCCGATGAAGCCCAAATCGATTGGTTTCTGGACACGATTTGCACGAACGACTGGAATCTCCAGCAAGATAAGGGGCGTTTGTTTGCTGATGCCACCAGAGAGCGCCAGGAGAAATTCCCTGAACATAAAGAACTCATTGCCCACTATTATGGCCGTTGGGAGGAAATGCTGGGCGATTCAATTCCTGGCTCGGTGGCTATCCTGAAGGAATTAAAGCAAGCAGGTTATCCGCTGTATGGACTCACCAACTGGTCTGCCGAATCGTTTCCAGTCGCTCTCCAGAAGTTCGATTTTTTTAGCTTGTTTGACGGCATTCTGGTGTCGGGCGAGGAAAAGTTGATTAAACCCGACTTCGCCATTTTTACGTTGTTGCTGGAGCGTTATGGCTTGGAAGCCCAGACCTGCGTGTTTATTGACGATAATTTGATGAATGTAGAGGCCGCCCGAGAGTTGGGCTTTCAGGCTATTCATTTTCAATCGGCCTCTCTTTTACGCGATCAATTAGTGAATTGGGACGTCTTAGCCGATTCTTAAGCGTGTTCGTGATTTTGTAGAACGTAGTACCACTACGTTCGCCCATCAGGGCAATTTAGAGTCTATCAGCTCTACGTAATAACACTGCGTTTCACAAAATCGCCAAATGCCATTCTCGCTCAGAGATCTAGTTTCATATCATACCAAACCTCTCCTCCGTGAGCCGATTTGGATAGACCAGCATTATAAAATCCCAATTTTTCGTAATAAGGGATCAACCGAGCTTTACACGTCAGGGTGATCCCTTTTCGATTTTGCTGTTTTGCCCTGTCGATCAGATGATTGACCAATAGTTCGGCGTAACCTTGTTTTCGGTAATCGGGAGACACGGCTAAGCCAAAAACGGACTGCCAACGGCCCTGTTCATCGTGCAATTCGGCCTGCTCAAACATGTCATCTTGTATCGTGTCAGAATCCGTGACCATGCCATTGATGAAGCCAATGAGTTTATCCTCAGTTTCCAGTAGCCAAAAGTGATTCGGGAAAACGGTAAGCCGTCGCGTGAATGAAGCTAAGGAAGCAGCCTCATTTTCGGGAAAACACACGCATTCAATGGAATGGATTGCCTCCAGATCGGCCAGGGTAGCATTTCGAATAGTCATGCCCGAAACTAGTCAAAATTTTTAACTGGGGATGTTGTGCTTCTGTTCGGTCAAGTCGGTGGGTGTTAACCCGAATTGCTTTTTGAAGGCAAACGAAAAGTGCGAGAAGGTCTCAAAGCCCAACTCCAGATAGATATCCGAAGGCTTTTTGTGCTTTTCGTTGAGCAGGAAATAGGCTTCCTGCAATCGCTTTTGAACCAACCAACGGCTGGGCGTCTCGTTAAAAATAGCGTTGAAATCCCGTTTGAAGGCCGATAAACTTCGTCCAGTCAAATAGGCAAATTGCTCGACGCCTATATTGAACCTGTAATTACGGAGCATAAATTCTTCAATATTTATTTTCTCCGGTTTGCCAAAATCAAACAGAATGCCAGCGAGTTCAGGTTGCTGTTGCAATAAAATGATCAGCAATTCCTCTTGTTTGACATCCGTAAACGCTTCGTCAATTTCTCCCTGATGGTAGATGAGATGTAACGAACGAATGAAATCAGGAATCAGCTTATTCTTTTTGAGCTTAATAAAGGAATCCTGCGGTTTAAACTTGACGAACTCTGTTTGGTGCTTTTCCTGGAATGTCTTCAGGAAGGTTTCTTCCAGGCACAAACGTATGAACTCGGTTCCTTCGAATACGCATAGACGCATAAACTCAGCGCCAGCACTTCCCTTTTCCCGAACGTATTTGATCAAATGATTTTTACGGAACAGGGCATAATCACCATGCCGCAACACGTGGCTTCTGCTGCCATCGTAGCAGTGAAAACCGCCCTTCAGGATATAGACAAAGACATGATCGGGAATGAATTGCTCTAAGAAAACGTCAGATTCCATGATTATGGGACTTTGAGCGAGACATCATGAGCTAATTGGCTTATTGGTAATGAAGTATAGGATATTTTAAGATCCCTCCTTTGTCGGGATGACAAAAATTAGTCCGTCTTTACGATTCCGTACTTGATCAAACTGTCTACGGAAGCAAGAATGGCTTCCTCGTTAGTGGCAATCGGTGTCCAGCCTAAGACGTTCTTCACTTTTTCATTGCTAACATTTCGGTTTATAGCCAATAAGGACGCACCATGTTTGGCCTGTTCGTTAAACAAAGCGGCTAGCCGAAGTACCCAGTTGGGTAGGACTCGGGGCGAAACATGTTGAGCAACATCAGGACGTTTTGCTTTTAGGAGCCTAGCTATTTCGGGGAAAGAAATCTGACCATTAGCCGATGCAATGAAGCGCTGCCCATTTGCGTCAGGCGTTTCCATCGCCAGAATATGCAAAGCGGCTACGTCGCGAACATCAACGATATTCAACGGAATCTGGGGAAATGCTTTCATCGAGCCATCTAGTAAATGCACCAAAAGCCCGAAGCTTTCTGAAACGTGCTTACCTAATGAAGGACCTAAAATAGCTACTGGGTTGATGGTAGCAAACTCTAACGAACCACCTTCCCGCTTGATAAAATCCCAGGCTGCCCGCTCGGCCAGGAGTTTTGATTTTTCGTAGACTGATAAATCCTTTTCATTCGGATCGGTCCAGTTTTCCTCCGTTGTTACGCTATTGGGATTTTTATTGCTAAACCCAACGGCCCCAAAGTTGGAAGTCATGACGACTCGTTTTACGCCCGCATCGCGTGCTGCTTTCAACACGCGAATAATGCCTTCTAACGCGGGACGAATGGCTTCATTTTCGTCTTTGGGTAAGGTCATAAAAACGGGTGATGCTACACTCAATACATAGGTGCAGTCTTTCATGGCTTCGGCCCAGTTTTTGTCTTCCGTAAGCGAGGTTTCAATAAACGAAAGTTTATCAAAAGACGTAATGCCGCCTATTTTTAGGGCGTCAATGATTTCATTTTTCTTAGTTAATGAGCGTAGTGTTGTTCGTACAGTATAGCCTTTCTGCAGAAGCTGAAGAATACTATGGGTTCCTAAAAAACCGGTACCGCCGGTGACAAGAACTGTGGTTGAATGTTCCATTGTGGTTGAGTTTTGTTGATGCAAAGTTCAACCACGAACAAGCTGGGGTGTTATCCTGAAAAGGCCAAAATTATTGTCGTGAGAAGTCCAAGATATAGTCAAGAAAGGCAAATCGGCAGGTGGGGAGTATGAGAGTAAAAGTAGGTAGAATTAGTATAGATGGGAATTGTATTTTTATGAGAAGTAGCCCTAGGCGTAAGCGATGAAAGTAGTTGTGTCAGCTAATAATCGCTGGCTTAATTGTATAAGAAAAAAATCATCGTTCTAGGAGATTCCACCAAGCTGCAAACGCTTCCGCAAACGTTTGCAGGAAATTTTAACAATAAAAACCCAGTTTAATGCAAAAAAATACTTGACATCTTGTATTAATAGAGTAGTTTAGTAGAACATATTCAGAAAGCGCAGTAGGTATGCATTGAGTAAATAAACGATAGTAATCGTTATTTTCAATGGGTAAATTGTATTTTCAAAAGAAAGATCTTAATAGGGCAAGGTAGGATCGTTTTGGTAAGATTGTCTCGGGACTACACTCCTTTAACGTATTGAGCAACCAAGTATGGCTAATCGGTCGTCAATTCCTGCGGATGAGCAACTCATGGCGCAACTCTGGACTCGGTTTCGGGCAGATGATGAGAAAGCGTTCGATCAATTGGTGGAGGCCAGGTATCGCGTATTATTTAACTACGCTACCCGGTTTACAAAAGATCGCGATCTGATTAAGGACTGTGTTCAGGATTTGTTTCTGGAACTATGGAATCGACGGAAAGCCATTGTCGATACACCTTACGTGACCATTTATTTGATTAAAGCTTTGCGGAATAATTTGTTTCGAAAGCTTCGTCGTGAACGGGGTTGGGCGCTTGCCCTTGAAGAAAGTGCCAGCCTGGACGGTCAGAGCGTAGATGAGCTGACTGCTGAAGCCAGCTGGGTAGCTGAAGAAACGCAAATCAGCACTGAGCAAAATTTACGGCAGGCCGTTGCGCAGCTGCCCAAGCGGCAGCAGGAAGTGGTGTTCCTTAAATTTTACGAAGGCCTTTCCAATGATGATATTGCTCAAGTGATGGAGGTTGAAAAACAGACCGTCGCTAATTTTCTTTATCGAGCGATGACCCAGCTACGAGATTCACTTCCCATTCGTATTTTCTCTTAGCGATCTTATAACGCAAAGAATAAATGGCCCTCTCGAGAGTTTTTAACTTTCGGGAGGGCCATTTTTGTACGTGACTCTTTCATGAAAAACTGCATTTATAGCCATTTAAGGCACATTTACTCTGTGTGCAAAAAAAATCAAGAAAATTCATAGAAATAAAGAGTATGGCCCGGAAAAGGTGGTCTACTTCCATGCAAAAAAAGGGAAATATTAACCGCACCTATGCCTGATTATTGCAAGTATACATTCGACGACTTTGTGCTGGATAGCCGGTTTCGTCAGTGGGTGCTGACCAACTCTCCTGCCGACCAGGCTTTTTGGAGCGATTGGCTGCAGGCAAATCCTGACAAAGTCGATCTGGTACTGGCTGCCCGGCAATTTGTTGGCCAGATGCATCAGGCGCAGGATGAGCTATCAGATGAAGAGTTTGACGCAGAGGTATCCCGTATTCGTGTCAATCGGGAGAAATTGCAGGATACTAATGAAGCAGAACAACAGGAAGAAGAGCAACCCCAACCGACGCCGAACCGGTTTATCGGTTGGCTACGTATTGCGGCAGTAGTGGCTTTGGTAGGCTTAGGAACAGCCGCTTTTTTTTACTGGCGCACCCCCACTACACCCCTTGCCGTATACCAGAGTACTATAGAAAAACAGGCGGGTGCATTACGGGAAATTCGAAATACAACAAATGCCAGCCAATTGGTTCGGCTTCCCGATGGTAGTAAGGTAACTCTTTATCGAGGTAGTCAGATTAGTTTTCCCCGCTCGTTTACCACACATCAACGGGAAGTCTTTCTGGTGGGAGAAGCCTTTTTTGAAATCGTCCGTCGCCCTAAACAGCCTTTTATGGTCTACACAGATCAGCTGACCACTAAAGTGCTGGGTACCAGTTTCACCGTGCGGGCCTATCCTAACGATAAGGAAGCTAAAGTGATTGTTCGAACGGGGAAGGTTTCGGTTTTTAAAACACCGCCTGCCGGGAAACTGGGCGAATTGAGTGAAAGCGAACCTGCGCTTATTCTGACGCCGAATCAACAGGTAACATTTCAGGAGCAAGATCGGCGGTTGGAGCGGTCGTTGGTTGCCTTGCCTGAACCGATTGCCACAACAACAGGACAGCCGCAAACAATGGTATTTGAGCACACACCGGTTGTAACCGTTTTTAAGAAGCTAGAAGTAGCCTATGGGATTGTCATTAATTATGATGCCGACCTCTTAACGGGCTGTGAACTAACCGCTGAGTTTGGGCCGGAGTCATTATTTGAGAAACTGGACTTGATTTGTCGCGCTACCGGATCACGCTATGAAGTGATTGATGCACAGGTGGTTATTTATAGCAAAGGGTGCCGATGAAACCATCTGGTCTGCCAGTGGACTATTGAATTTTACTACTCTAAACCTACATGAAACGTATGCCACAACTGAATCCTTCACGGCTACCTACGTAGTCTGTCTTCCGAAACCGTAAGGGTATTTCACTACTGCCTGAACGGGACTACGCGCTAATCACTGTCCTCATACACTGAATGGTCACCTGGAAGTATTCTGGGTAAGGGGATTTTTTGTGCCAATTGTAAACGAGAATCTTTCTTTATATCTATGCGAACCAATACAAAACCACGAGTGCTTTTTTCCAAAATCATGCGAATAGCATTCTATCAGGTCTTTATCCTGGTCTGGTGTTCCAGCCTGGTACTGGCCCTTGACGGAAAGGGGCAGGAGGTGCTCAATCGCCCGATTTCCGTTTCCTTCGAGAACCAACGAGTTGAACAGGCTATCAAACAGATTGGTAAACTAGCCTCAGTACGATTTATTTATAGTCCGCAAGTCATCCGGTCTGATCGGAAAGTGAATCTGTCGGTACAGAGTCAACCTCTTTCAACGGTATTAAACACACTCCTGACCCCATTACATGTTACGTATGAGGTCATTGGTTCGCAAATAATCCTCAGAAATACGAGCAGCAGCCAAAACGAAACAGAGGTTCCCGATAAAGAGGTTAGCGTAGCCGTTGCTTCCGCAGACCAAACGCTTTCGGGTACTGTAACGGACGAAAAAAATAGTCCACTACCGGGTGTAACGGTTGCAATCAAAAGCACGACTCGCGGCACAACCACTGATGCCAATGGAAAATACTCGATTGCCGTACCCGACGAAAGCGCTGTGTTAGTGTTCTCGTTTGTTGGCTACGAGCGTCAGGAGATTGTTGTAGGAAAACAAACATCTCTAAATGTTCAGCTAAAAGGCGAGGCTCGTGGTCTGGATGAAGTTGTTGTTGTTGGTTACGGTACGCAAAAGCGGGCTACCCTTAGCGGCTCGATTGCTACAATCGATAACAAAGTATTTCAGGACAGAGGTGTTGTCGATAACCCACTTTCTGCGTTACAGGGTCAAATTCCGGGCGTGATGGTTACTCGTTCGTCGGCAGCTCCGGGGCGGGCCAGCTGGAACTTTCAGATTCGGGGAGCTACGTCAACCAATGGGGCCGAACCGCTTATTCTCATCGATGGCGTAGCTGTGAGCAGTCAGGCTGCCCTGAACTCAATTAACCCAAATGACATTGAAAACATGTCGTTTCTGAAAGATGCCTCGGCTGCCATTTATGGAGCACGGGCCGCGGGTGGTGTTGTATTGGTTACGACCAAGCGGGCCAAATCGGGTAAAACGACCATTCAGTACGATGGCTCAGTGTCGCAGAAAGTGCCTGGGCTACAGCCGCATCTGATTAATGTACAGCAGTTTGGCCAAGGGTTGGTGGATGGTACGACCAACGATTATTATGGGGTGCCACCTACGTCTTTCCTTTGGTACAAATTTGGTCAACTGATGCTTAATCCGCCTGCTTCGGGCTTTATCGACTACACAAACGGCGGAACGGTGTCGGCGGCTAATAACCCGTTAAATCCCGGATTTGGCGACGTAAAAGACCAGACGTTTTTCAACACCAACTGGGTCGACGTGCTATGGGGGAACGCCACGTCGACGCAACATAACCTGAGTATTTCGGGGCGTAACGAACGCTCTGGTTACCGGGTATCGCTTGGGTATTTGAGTGATGGTAGCTTGCTCCAATGGGGTCAAAATTCGAATAGTCGATACAATATTCGCCTGACGCACGATTATCAGTTTACCAACAAGCTGAAACTTGAATCAAATATTTCGCTCGAAAAGAACGACATCATTCAGCCAACGCTGATCGGCTCTGTGATGGGGCAGTACCAGCAGCCAGGTTTCCCGGTATCGACCATTGATGGCAAACCCTATGCCTGGGGTACCCAATATAGCCCAAACTGGCAGGCCGAACTGGGCGGTGAAAACAAGGAATACAACAACCGGGTGTTTACCAATTTTCGGCTGAGTTATCAATTGAACAAGAACCTGACTCTTGTTGGACAGGCAGGGTATAATTGGACGGCTACTGACATCAAAGAACAGCAGAAGGTGATTTCGTGGTACAATTACCTGGGCACCATTCAGGCCGCAGACAACCCTACACGACCCAATTCCTACTATTGGAGACGCTTAAACAAAGATGCTTACGCTACCTTAAATGCCTATCTCAACTATGCCAAAACGTTTGCTCAGAATCATGACATCAGCGTAACTGTCGGTACCAACTACGAGCGTGACGAAGTGGACCAATACTTGGCCCGTACGAACTATGTCGCTAATGATAATGTGCCCTCGCTCAATCTGGGTATTGGCGATGCAACTACGAAAAGTGTAACGCAGGTACAGAATCACTACGCGATTGGGTCTTATTTTGCTCGGTTCAACTACGCGTTTCAACAGAAGTACCTGCTTGAAGTCAATGCCCGGTATGATGGCTCTTCGAAGTTTGACGCGTCAAATCGCTGGCAGTCTTTTTATGGTGTATCGGCTGGCTGGCGCATTTCGCAGGAAGGGTTCATGAAAGATATTTCGTTCCTGAACGACTTAAAACTGCGGGCGTCTTACGGAACTGTGGGCAACCAGAGCAATATCGGTTTATACGATTATATTCAATTGCTGAATGTATCAGCCACTACAGGAGCAACCAGTGCAGGCTTTCCAATCATCGGATCGAGTCCCGCTGTCATTGTGGCACCCACCCCTTCGCTGATTAGCCTGAATCGTACCTGGGAACGCGTTGAAACTACTAATTTTGGACTTGACTTCTCGCTTCTGAACCGGCGTCTGTCGGGTAGCTTCGATTATTTCGTCAAGCATAACCGGAACATGCTGCTGCCCCAAACCTTCCCGGGCGTATTGGGGGCTACGGCTCCGTATGCCAATATAGGGCATCTCAAAACCTGGGGCTGGGAAAGCTCGTTGCAATGGAGTGACCGGATTGGCCAGTTTGGCTATCGAATTGGGGGTAGTTTGACCGACAACCAAAACATATTACTCAATTTCGGTGGAGCCAACGTTATAAATCAGGGTTATAATGCAAACGTTGAAGGCTATGCCCTCGGCTCGTATTTCGGACTTGAATACGCAGGGCGTATCCAGACAGCGGAACAGTTGGCGGCTGCACGCGCGCTGTCGCCCGGTAACAACGTCAGCATGCCCCTTACGACATCGACCTTACCCGGTGTTCGCCTTGGCGACAATATGTTCAAAGACCTGAACGGGGATGGTAAACTAACCGTACCCGGCGATTTGAAATACCTGGGACGCGATGACCCTCGCTATAGCTTTGCGCTGAATCTGGGTGCCGACTGGAAAGGGTTTGATTTTCAGGCTGTTTTTCAGGGAGTAGGTCAGCGGACGATCTTCCGGGAAGGAAACTGGCGGGTACCTTTTGGTTCGATTTTCCAGGGACAAACTGATTTCTGGGTTGGCAAAACCTGGACACCGACCAATACGGATGCTTATTATCCGATTCTGTCGACGGGCCAAAACGCAACGACCTATAATGCCTACAACTATCAGATTTCGGACTGGTCGGTGGAAAACGGGGCTTATGTACGCCTGAAAAATCTGGTTGTTGGCTATACATTGCCGGTGAGCATCACCAAAAAGATTAAGGTTGACCGGCTTCGGGTGTATTACTCGGGTAACGATTTGTGGGAGATCACCCATATCCGTGATGGTTGGGACCCCGAAGCGACTCGCAACGTAGGCCGGGCCAACAGTGAATCTACGTTTTCTCGTTACCCTTTCTTTCGGTTGCATACTGTAGGCGTAAACCTGACCTTTTAATGTACTCGGTTGCCGTAGATCAGAATGTTGAATTCCGGTCTGCTGAAAGCCTAAATAACTTCTTATCCTGATGAAATTCTTTCGAAAACTATACCTCTCTTTGCTGGCGGGTGCGTTGATGCTGACGCAAAATAGCTGCAACAAAGTCCTGGATTTAGATCCGCTCGACCAGCTTTCGGATGCTGCTTACTGGCAAACGGCTAATGACTTTATGCTGGCTGCCAATCAGTTCTATGTCTACGAGCGTTCGTTTATTGATGTGCTCTACGACGCAAACGGGTCCACACAAAACTACCATTCTGACCTGAAAAGCGACTTTGCTGCCGGGCAGAATGCCTATAGCCGTGGACTGAATACCGTGCCGACAACCGATGCCAATTACAATAATAACTACAATAGAATCCGTACAATCAACTACTTGCTCGATAAAGCAGCTACCTATGGTAATCAGGCCGAAATTGCGAAGTATGTAGCGGAAGCTAAATTTTTTCGGGCGTATGTATATTTCGATTTGCTACAGATTTTCGGTGGTGTACCCATTGTGAGTAAGTCGCTGGGCACTACATCTCCTGAACTACAGGCACCCAGGAATACACGGGATGAAGTAGTCGATTTTATCCTCAAAGATCTGAACGAAGCCATTGCAGCTTTACCCGCCAAAATAGCTCAGAACGTATCGACTGAGCAGGGGCGGGTTAACAAAGAATCGGCACAGGCATTCCTGGGTCGGGTAGCCTTATATGAAGGCACCTGGCAGAAATTCCGGAACAACACTGCCCGCGCCAATACCCTACTCGATGCATCGGTTGCCGCCAGTGGAGCCGTTATTACAGGAGCACAATACCAACTGTTTGCACCAGCAACTTTGGGCGATTCGGCACAGAAGTATCTGTTTATTCTGGAGAACCAGAAATCGAATCCGGCCAACCTTACCAAAAGTGCGAACAACGAGTATATTCTGGCCAATCGGTACGACTGGACGCTCCGGCAAATCCGCCAGAACGTATCGCGGCAGGCACAGGTACTGGGACCGACTAAAAACTTTGTCAATCAGTTTTTATGTCAGGATGGGTTGCCGATTGAGAAATCACCGCTATTTAAAGGCTATGCAACCATGAATTCGGAGTTTCAGAACCGGGAAAATCGGATGAAATATACCCTCAAGGTGCCAAATGGCTATTACTGGTTTGGTGTCAACAACCCTCGGGTCGACTGGACCAGCGGACCGGCTGATCGGGCAACTGCTTATGCATCGCCGTTTAAGCCCTATGCCAACGGCCTTAGCGGCTACGGTCATCAGAAATGGATTTCAGAACGGGCGGTGGCTGATAACGAAGAAGGCTACGATTACCCCGTTATCCGGTATGCCGAAGTACTGCTAAATTATGCCGAAGCGGTATTTGAACGGAACGAAACGATCACTGATGCCGATTTAGACAAATCACTAAATCTGGTTCGGCAACGCGTTAATAAAACGATGCCTAAGCTGAGCAATGCCTTCGCTCAGACGAACGGCTTGGATATGCGCACCGAAATTCGTCGGGAACGCAACGTAGAGTTGTTTTATGAGGGATTTCGGGTAGATGATGTCAAACGATGGGCCGCTGCTGACCTGATGAAACAACCCTTAGTTGGCATTAAGTGGACGGGGACAGAATATCAAACACTCTGGCCTTCACAATCCTCGACCGCGAAAGATGCGGATGGCAATATTATCGTGGATGGTAGCCGCTCATTTAGCGATAAAAACTACCTGCTCCCGATTCCTACGCAGCAGATTCAGTTGAACGCACAGCTTACCCAGAATCCCGGTTGGTAAGCAACTAATTCCTTTTTTAGATAACTCTCGTTAAGGCCATTCCGTGATGTAGTAACCTCATGTTGGGTGGCCTTAACTATGCCCTTCCCTCAATAATTTCTTTCCTAAATCGACCATGAATCTACATTTCTCCTTCATCGGCTGGGGTAGGGGGCTTAGTGCCTTCCGACAGCTCATCTGCCTTATTTTACTGCTCTTATCAGTAACTGATTCGCTTCTGGCTCAGTCGTTTGTTCACCCCGGACTGTTGCATAAACAGAGTGATTTCAACAGGATGAAAACCAAAGTGACTGCAAACGCTCAACCCTGGAAAGCCGGTTGGGATGTATTGACGGCCAATTCGAACTCGTCGTTGACACGGGCCTTTACCAATCCGATTCCTGCCATTATCTACCGTGGTTTCGATGGGACAAATACGGAAAACTACGCGTCCTTATTCCGCGATGCAGGGGCGGCTTACCAGACGGCGCTTCGGTGGAAAATCTCGGGCGATGATGCCTATGCCGAAAAATCCATTGCTATTCTGAATGCATGGTCGGCCAGTATGACAACCATTAGCGGTACATCCGACCGGTTTCTGCTGGCGGGTATTCAAGGGTATCAACTGGCCAATGCCGCCGAGATAATGCGCTCCTACAGCGGCTGGGCTCCTGCCGATTTAGCGCGGTTTCAAAACTGGATGCTGACCGTATGGTATTCCATGAACCACGATTTCCTGGTTAACCACAACGGGGCCTGTATCAGCAATTATTATGCGAACTGGGATCTGTGCAATATGGCGTCCATGCTCAGCATCGGGGTTCTCTGCGACCGTCGCGACATCTATAACGAAGCTGTCGAGTACTTTAAAAATGGGGCCGGGATGGGCTCCATCAAGAATGTAGTCCCGTATGTATTTGGCGATTTAGGCCAATGGCAGGAGAGTGGCCGCGATCAGGGGCATACGGTTTTGGGCGTAGCGCTGGCAGGTTCATTTTGCGAAATGGCCTGGAATCAGGGCGACGATCTATATGGGTACGACGACAACCGACTCCTGAAAGGGTTTGAATACATTGCCAAATATAACCTGGGATACGAAGTTCCTTATTCAACCTATAGCAACTGTATTGGTGTTGTTCAGCCGATTGTATCCGAAGATCAGCGTGGAAACCTTCGCCCGGTCTGGGAACTGGTGTATAATCACTACGTAAATCGCAAGGGATTGTCGGCTCCTTATACAGCACGCTTTGCACAGATTGTTCGGCCCGAAGGGGGAGGAGGTAATTTTGGCCCCAATAGCGGTGGGTACGACCAGTTGGGTTTTGGTACGTTAGCTTTTTCGCTCGATGAACCAGTAAAACCTACTAATCAGACGATTACTTTCCCGGCTATTCCTAACAAAGAGTTTGGAGCTCTTGACTTCTCTCCGGGTGCTACGGCAAGTTCAGGATTGCCCGTCGTTTATTCAAGCTCGAATCCAGTCGTCGCGTCGGTCAATGCCGATGGAACCATTCATGTCTCGAAGCCTGGAACTACAACCATCATTGCCCAGCAAATGGGCGACAGCCAGTATAATCTGGCTCCCGTTGTTTACCAGACATTAACGGTCAATCAGATTCCGGGCGTTACCGATGGCACCTGGACGAATACAGCAGGAATCACCACGACTGCGATTTCTTCGACCGCTGGTAGTGCTAATCTGCTCTGGCCGGGTCAGACATTCGTGGTGGGCGATCTGGTGCGGCTAACCGGTATGATTCCCGGTGGTTTTGTCACGAACACAAATTATTCGGTAGTAGCAGTCAATGGCTCGTCGATTCAGCTTTCGTTACGTCCGGGTGGCACAGCAGTAGTAGCGACTACATCGATCACGAATGGAACGGGTAACCGATTCCTGAAATGGTCGACGGCTGCCAACTGGAGCAATTTGGTGATTCCGAGTGGTGTTCAAGCCAACGCTACGTTTGGCGCAACCAGCTATGCGAATATCGGGGGTGTAACCCTGGACGGCACCATTACGATCGGTACGCTGACCTATGCGGCCAACGGGACGTCGGAACTGACGCTGGCCAGCGGTCAAAATGGCGGAACACTAAACTTTCAAACGCTGTCGGGTACACCGAGTATCAACATGATCAATACGGGCGCTCGCAAACTTTTCCTAGGCAATGCCAATAACAATTCACGAGCACCGCTAAAAATTGCCGGAACACAGGGACTTAAAATCACGACGCCCATCTACGGAGGAAGCAGCTCGTACGCGGGCTTACGCATACAGGCTGCAATGGATTGGAGTGGATTGCAGGGAGGTATCAGTCTGTCGCAAGGGACCATTGAACTTCACAACACAACCAATAGCCTAACGGATGCCAACAACGTGCTGCTTCCACCTACCCGGCTGACAATGGGGACGGATGCCACCGCTGTGCTGGTATACAACGGCGCGAATCTGTACGCCAATAAACAAACGATCGGCGCCCTCGACGGTACGTCTGATGCGTACATCATCTCACGCAGCAACCTGACAAATGGAGCCTCTACATTGGTGGTGGGTGTAGACAATCTGGATGGAACGTTTGATGGTACTATTGGTTCTGGCCCAACAGCGGATGCCGTGGATAAGGGGCGGGTAAATCTGGAAAAGACCGGAACGGGTACGCAAACTATCACCGGCTCGATCAAGAATGGCACCACGACGATCAACGGTACGCCTTATTACTCAACCGTAACCGTGAATAGTGGAAAGCTGGTGTTGACTGGTGCCAACGACTATCAGGGTGTAACAACGGTCAATAGTGGCACGTTAGTCGTTACTGGATCGTTGGCAAGTCCTGTTTCGGTTACGGGTGGTACGCTTACGGGGGGCGGTCATACGAGTTCATCCATTACGATTGGCAGTGGCGCGTTTGTGGCTCCCGGCAATGGCATAGGTACATTTACCACATCGGCTTCGTTGAATCTGGCTGGAGGATCAACCTACCAGTTGGAGTTGAATAGCAACGACAACCAGGCTGATAAACTGGTAACCAATGGCGTTACAATCAACGGAGGGAATTTGGTCAGTAGCGATTTAGGAAATGCAGGTACGCTCCCGGTTGGAACCAGCTATATTATTATTGACAACACGTCGGATGCGCCGATTACGGGAACATTCAATGGCCTGGCTGAAGGAAGTGATATCCAGATCGGAAGCATTCGTTTTCAGATAACATATCAGGGCGGCACCGGCAACGATATTGCCTTAGTGGTACCGAAACAGACACAGACGATCACCTTTGCAACACTATTGCCTAAAAAAGTGGGCGATGCGGACGTTGATCCAGCCGCAACGGCCAGTTCTGGTTTAATCGTTAGTTATGCCAGTTCGAATACGGGCGTGGCCACTATTGTCAATGGTAAAATTCATCTGGTTGGTCCGGGGTCAACAACTATTACTGCTTCACAGCCCGGTGACGCCACCTATACGGCTGCAGCCTCAGTCGATCAGATACTTAGTGTAACCTTGGCGGCCCTGGTAAAAGTAAAATCGCTGGATGGCGATAACGGTCAGACAACCAACAACGTAATTCGCCCCTATCTGACGCTGGTTAACGAAGGGTCTACGCCTGTTCCCTACAGCGAACTGACGGCGCGTTACTGGTTTACAGCGGAGAATTTTGCGGGCATTAACACCTGGATCGATTATGCACAGTTGGGTAATAGTACGGTGCAACTGAAGTACGTGGTTTTGGATCAGCCCCGAAATGGTGCATTGGGCTATATCGAGTATAGTTTTACATCAGCGGCTGGTAATCTGGCAGCAGGTGGTAATTCCGGCCCCATTCAGTCCCGATTCGCCAATACAGACTGGACAGACCTGACCGAAACCGACGATTATTCATTTAAAGCTCAATCAAGCTATGCTGAAAATGATCGTATTACGCTCTATCGAAATGGAACACTGATTTGGGGGACAGAGCCTGCTGTTGTTGCTCCGGTGGTCAAGCTGAAAGTTTATTCTGAGAATAAAAACTATAATACCGGTAGCAATTCGATCAGCACGTATCTGAAAATCACGAATGAAGGAAATGTGCCCGTGTCTTACGGTGATGTTGCCGTTCGATATTGGTTTACAGCCGAGGGTACGCAGAACCTCAACTACTGGATCGATTACGCCAAACTGGGTAATTCAGCTGTGACAGGACAATTTGTTCGAAATGTGGGCCGCACAAATGCCGATACCTATTTCGAGTTAAAGGTAAATCCGATTATTGGCAGCCTGTATCCAGTAAGCAATACGGGCAATATTCAATATCGTATTGCCAAAGCCGATTGGTCGAACTTCAACGAAACGAACGATTTTTCGTATAAACCGGCTGGCACAATGGCTGAAAACGCTAACGTAACGATCTATTACAAAGGTCAACTGATTTACGGAACAGAGCCCGCATCGGGTGCTCGTTTGGCGGCTGACCATACAGATAATCCGCTTAAACTAACGGTGTTGGGGAACCCGGTCATTGGCGATCAGGCGCTGATTGACATTCAGGGTGCTTCCGGAAAACGAGTTACCCTAACGTTGACAGACATGAATGGTACATCCTTGCATGAACTGATTCTTGAGCCAACCGAGGTTGAGCAGCCACAGCGTATTCCCATGCGTTATCAGGCCGGGGTTTATTTACTCAGGGCGGTTACAACTGGGGGAAGCGCGAATGTCAAACTAATCAAGCCGTAAGTCGAGCCGTGGTCCGAAGCCGTTGTTGATGGTATGAACACAGAGGGGCCACATCGGCCCCTCTGTGTTCATAAAAGAGCCTGAAAAATAGGCAAGCTTTTTATTGGTAAAAAAAGAGTATGAGTCGTTGGGGGCGGTCTACTTCATGGCGAAAATGGCGTCTTGCAAAGGCATGCTTAGTTAATTCTTATGACTCAGTTTAGTATCACCCTTACCTTCCGATGGCTCATGGCTCTTGGGGCCATATGCCAGTCGTTTATGGTACAGGCTCAATACCCCGGCCAGGCATCCGACAAATTGAAGGTGGCTGTAACGGTACCCATTAAGGCCTACAGCTTCAATCTTCAGGATGTTCGGGTAACGAAAGGACCATTCAAGGAAAATATGGAGCGAGAAGGTAAGTGGCTGCTTTCACTACCAGTCGATCGGTTAATGCACAGCTTTCGGGTCAATGCAGGGATGAATACGCCAAAGCCCGGAAGCCCGACCAAAATGCCGAAACCATTAGGGGGCTGGGAAGGGCTGGATATGGAGTTGCGCGGTCATAGCATCGGTCATATCCTGTCTGGATTAGCGCTGCAACACGCATCGACGGGCAACGAGGTATTTAAGAAAAAAGGAGATAGCCTCGTAACCGCACTGGCCGAAGTTCAGAGCGTATTAAATCAGGATGGTTACCTGAGCGCCTATCCACAACAGTACATCGATCGTAATATTGCCGCGACGTCCGTCTGGGCACCCTGGTACACCCTTCATAAACTATTTGCTGGTCTGACAGATCAATACACCTATGCCGGTAATCAGCAGGCGTTGGCTATTGAGAGCAAGATGGCATCCTGGGCAAACAAAAAACTTTCCCCCCTGTCAGCTGAGCAGTTACAGAAAATGCTTCGGAACGAATTTGGCGGCATGAACGATGCCTTTTTCAATCTCTATGCGTTAACGGGCAATCCCGACCATCTGAAACTGGCGCAGCTTTTCTACCATAAAGCCGCTCTGGAACCGCTGGAAGCCGGGAAAGACAATCTGAATAAAGCCCATGCGAATACGTTTATTCCAAAACTGGTTGGCGAGGCACGGGATTATGAATTAACGGGTAATGAGAAAGCCAAAACGGCCGCTACGTTTTTCTGGAATACAGTCGTTCAGCATCACACCTACGCCCACGGAGGCAACAGCGACAAAGAACACTTCTTTGAGCCAGATAAAATCTCGGAACACCTGACTGGCAATACCAGCGAAACCTGTAATACCTATAACATGCTCAAACTGACTCGGCACCTGTTTACCTGGTCGGCGGAGGAAAAATACGCGGAGTATTACGAACGGGCGCTGTATAATCACATTCTGGGTCAGCAAGATCCAGAGTCGGGCATGGTTTGCTATTTCACGCCCATGAAACCGGGTGCGTATCGACTCTACAGTACGCCCGATCAGTCGTTCTGGTGCTGCGTTGGATCAGGATTTGAAAGCCAGTCGAAATTTGGCGAAGCCATTTATTACCACAACGATACAGGTGTTTTTGTCAATCTGTTTATCCCGTCCGAACTAACCTGGAAAGAGAAAGGCGTTTCCATTGTGCAGGATACGAACTTTCCGGAAGAAGCAACGACCCGCCTGACGATTCAGACAAAAGCGCCGATTCATATGCCACTGTATCTGCGGTATCCGGCCTGGGCTACGGCAGGCGTTACGCTAAACGTGAATGGCAAAGCCGTAACCGTGAAGCAGCAGCCGGGTAGTTATATCACCGTCGATCGGGTCTGGAGGGCTGGCGACCAGGTTGAGCTTACCTACCCAATGACACTTCGGCTGGTACAGACAAATGACAATCCGAATGTAGCGGCTGTTGCTTACGGACCAATCGTGCTGGCGGGTGAAGCAGGCAAGGAAAATATGAAGGGTACCGCGCCGTTTCATGATCCGGCTGATCCGTATCAGTACTATGGCTATGATTATACCATTCCTGAAACCGTATCCCACACGATTGATACGGAAGGTAAGCCAGTTACTTCTTGGTTAAAACCAGTCGTTGGAAAACCTTTAACGTTCCAAACCGCAACTGCTACAGCTAACAAACCTATTGAACTGGAACCCTATTACAAAGTCCATCAGCAGCGCTATGTAGTTTACTGGGATTTAAAATGAACTAAAATGACTGCTCCGTTTCATCAGATTGTATCGATTATCCTGTTGGCTGTTTCGTTAACAACAGCAGCGCCTAAGCCTACCATTTATCAGTCGAATTCGCCTGACGGGAAAACGCGTATAGAGGTTGCCGTTAGTGATCGAAAGGTATTGATTTATCGGATTCTATCCGCCAATGAACCCGTGCTGAACTGGTCGTCGCTTGGTTTTCAATTAAACGGTGAGGCTGTTGGTCAAAACGTAGCTATCAAAAAACAGAGCCTTCGGTCCCATAAAGAGCAGTTTGCGTGGCCACTGGGTGAAAACGATCTCATTCAGAATAACTACAACGAGTTGATTCTCGATTGCCAGTCGGGAGCTATAGCGTTTCAGATCATTGCCCGTGTGTTCGATGGTAGCGTGGCGTTCCGGTATGTGTTGCCGAAGCAGAAAGGTACCGAAGTTGGCCTGATACGAGAAGAACATACGACTTTCGTACTGACGGATAAGTACACGATTTATCAGTATAATGAAGAGACTGTGTTTACGCCAACGGTGCTTACCGACCTGCAAAAGACGTCGGATTTTCCGTCGACGCTCACAAATGGCCGTTTCTTTTTGTCGATTGGGGAGGCCGATAATCAAAGTTATGCGAAATCGGTGCTGACAAAAGGAGTTTATCCGAATTCGCTTTCGGTTGCCTTTCATAAGGATTCCGTTAAAACGAAGGCGGATTTTCGGACGCCCTGGCGCACGATCAGTATAGCGACATCGGCAATTGGGTTGCATCAGTTTAGCGATCTTCCCTTGCGACTCTGTGCACCAATGGCACCGTCTGTTCCGAATTGGATTAAACCGGGTAAACTGATTCGCTCATCGCTCACTACGCAGGGAGGTTTGAATTGCATCGACTTTGCCGCCAAACATAATCTTCAATACATTATGTTCGATGCGGGCTGGTATGGAGCTGAGTTTCGCACGACGTCTGATCCAACACAGGTAATTTCGGCCATTGATATGCCGAGAGTGATTCAGTACGGAAAGGAGAAAGGACGGTCCGGCGCTCCGGTTGGTGTGATTCTGTACGTTAACCGAGTTGCGCTTCGGGCCCGGCTCGACGAACTTTTGCCTTTGTACAAAAAATGGGGCGTTGCCGGACTTAAGTTTGGGTTCGTTGACGGTTTAACGCAGGAAGGGATTACCTGGCTGGCCGGTGCCATTAAAAAAGTGTACGACTACGGCTTTATCCTTGATATTCACGATAATTACAAACCAACCGGACTCAGCCGAACGTATCCGAATCTGCTCACGCAGGAAGGCATTCGGGGCAACGAAAACAACCCTGATGCGTTTCATAATACTGTTTTACCATTTACCCGTTTTCTGGCGGGTGCTGCCGACTACACGTTCTGTTACCCAAATACGAATCGATACTTCACCGACAATCTCTACAAGACCAAACTACAGGTTAGTAAAGGGCAGCAACTTGCCTTATCGGTCGTGTATTTCAGTCCGTTGCAAGCTATTTTCTGGTACGGCAATCCAACCGACTACAATGATGAGGGTGAGATTGAATTCTTCAGTCGGGTACCAACGGTCTGGAACGAAAGCCATTATCTGGCGGGTGAAATCGGCAACTATATTAGCGTCGCCCGCCGACAGGGCAAAACGTGGTATGTGGGTTCGGCGGCTGGCTTAGCTGACTGGACAGGAACGATACCCCTTCATTTTCTGGAATCAGATAAGTTGTATCAGGCCACCGTTTATGAGGACGATTCAGTAGGAGGGGTTCACAAGCGGGTCGTCGACGTAAAACGAGGAGATTCGATTCCGGTTAGTCTGAAGGCTAAAGGTGGTCAGGCGATTATCATTGACGAAAAAAACTAACCTCATTTTATCCGTTGTGGCCAACAAGTAGAAAAGTATGCGTATCAATATAGTTGTTCTGAAAGGGGTAGTTCTGTGGCTGTGTCTGGGGTTCCCGGCTTATTCACAGGTATGGCAATGGTCAGTGCCTGTTCAGACTGTAATTTCATCGGAGACGAACGATCACCCACAGGCTTTTTTATGGATTCCGGACAATTGTACCTACGTGAGAGGGGTTGTTGTTGGGCAGCATAACATGCTCGAAGAAGGCATTTTTGAACACGCCGACTTTCGGAAAACCATGACCAAACTGGGCTTTGCTATCGTTTGGGTAACGCCCCTGTTTAACCAGACATTTGATTGGCAGGCATCGGGCAAGACGAAAGGGGCAGGTGTTGAATTTACCGACATGATGATGCAATTAGCGCAAGTGTCGGGCTATTCGGAATTGACAATTGCGCCTGTTGTTCCATTGGGTCATTCGGCACTAGCCAGCTATCCCTGGAATTTTGCCGCCTGGAATCCTGGGCGAACGTTGGCGGTCATTTCGGTACATGGCGATGCTCCTCAAACCAAGTTGACCGGTAGCGGTCGGCCCAATCCCGATTGGCAGGGGCATACCCTTGACGGAGTCCCTGGCCTAATGGTCATGGGCGAGTACGAGTGGTGGGAGGATCGACTCACTCCAGCTTTTGCTTACGTAGCCAAACACCCTAAAACCCCCTTCAGTCTACTGGCCGATGCGGGCCGAGGTCATTTCGACAATTCGGATGCGATGGTTCGCTTTCTGGCACTGTACATTGAAAAAGCGGCCGCATACCGATTGCCTCAAAAAACGGGGCAGCAGGATTCTGTTGTCCTGAAACCCATTGACCCACAGCGAGGCTGGCTGATGGATCGCTGGCGGAAGGACAGTGTAGCTACGGCGGCACCTGCGCCTTATCTGGCTTATAAAGGAGACAAACACGTAGCGAGCTGGTGTTTCGATAAGGCAATGGCCGAGGCTACCGAAGCGATTTATGCACGGGTGAGAGCTAAACAATCGCAACAACTGGGATTCGTACAGAACGGACAATTCCTGAAACCAACGAAAACACACGCGAACTATCAGCTACAGTTTTCACCCGATGCCGACGGAATCACCTTCCACCTGAAAAGCGCGTTTACCGATACATCCCCGGCATCGGCCCATCCCCATACGCACATCTCGATCGACCGAATTTGTGGCCCGGTTCGCAAACTGAACGACACGACTTTTCAGCTCAGCTTTTATCGCATGGGCTTCAACAACCCCAAACGGACAAACGACATCTGGTTACTAGCCTCTAATGATGGTGATCAACGCTACAAAAGCATTGTTCAACAGGCTGATCTACGTTTCCCCGTTGCCAATAAGGAAGGTAAACCACAAACGATTACGTTTCCGACCATCCCTGATCAGAAAATAGGTGTGAAGTCAGTAGCCCTCAAGGCAGTGTCGGACGCTGGTATGCCTGTGCAGTATTATGTGAAAGAAGGACCGGCCATCGTTCAAGGCAATCAACTGATTTTTACGCCTATTCCACCACACAGTAAACGGCCAATAAACGTAACGGTAGTTGCCTGGCAATACGGAACGAGTATCGGGCCGAAGGTACAATCGGCAACACCAGTAGAGCGAACATTTTTGATGTTGTAACGCGGACATCCTGTCCGCAAGTTCGTGAGCGAAGTTGTCGCTAACGACTATATGACCAAGACAGTGCGGACATCCTGTCCGCGTTACCTCAACAAACCTATTAACCAACGAAATACAAGTGAATCACCCCCTGAAACCTTACCTGTTCCTCGTAATTTTTTCGTTGTTGTGGCCTTCCATATCCTTACAAGCCCAAACACCGAAAGCTCATCCCTACCTCTTCTACACCCCACAACGGACTGAGCGACTCAAAGAGCGTATCAAAACCGATACATTGCTGGCCAATCGCTGGCAGGCCATCCGGAAACGGTGCGATCAATGGCTTTCAGAACCTAAAGGGGGGAACATGGAACAACTGGCGCTGGCCTACACCATGACGGGCGAGAAACGTTACGCTGATCGCGCGAGAACCTTACTCAATGAATTGGTAGGACGTGCGTTTTGGGATGGTATGGACGACCGGACACCTCGCTGGAACGCTGGGCTGGGTACCAGCCATAGCAACTGGACTGCATCGGTTACCTACGACGCGATTTATACGGCGTTGACCAGCGAGGAGCGGAAAACGATTGCCGACCGCATCGTAAAGCTGGGTATCGACCCTTCGATTGCCGACTGGGTTTCGAAGGATAAGCGCATCCAGTCGCTCAACAACATGGGCCATAACTGGTGGGCAGCGGTGGTTTTTGAGGCTGGGATTGCCTCGCTGGCCGTGATGAACGAAGTGCCTCAGGCTAAAAAATGGGCTGCCGATATCATGCAGGATAGCCGTCAATGGTTTGCCTTTGCGGGTAGTGTGCTCGAAAACAAACCCGCCAATTTTGATCAGGCGGGTGGCTTTTATGAAAGTGTCAATTATGCTAACTACGGCGTATCGGAATACCTACTATTTCGGGTAGCGTATACGAGTGCAGTAGGTGCTGTTAAAATGCCTTATGATGACCTCCTGAAAAAAACGGTTGATTGGTTCATTAATGCATCGTATCCACGTGCTGGAAAACCGCTGATGTCGCTCAATTTTGGTGATAGCAATGACTTTGCCAACGGCGATCGGCCTGCCAAACTGCTGATTGCGTTAGGGATGGGAAACGATGATTATTACTGGTATTTACAACAGACATCCAGAAGTCGGTTTGGCGAAGATTTAAGCCCAAATACGCCTATGGGCTTGCTTTATCAGCCCGAATCGAAGTTGATCCCTACAATTCCCAGTCTGCCAACCGCTGCCTTGTACTCCTCAATGGGCTGGGGCATGCTCCGAAATTCCTGGAAACCAGACGCTACCCTGCTAGGTGTAAAATGCGGGAGTACCTGGAATCACGCCCATGCCGATGCGGGTTCGTTTGTGCTGTATCACAAAGGCGAATACCTGCTTATCGATGGGGGAGACGTAGGCTACGGTAATCCTGAATACAGCAGTTATTTTGTAACGAGTTGGGCACACAACGTATTGATGTTCAATGGGGAGGCTCAGGATTCACGTGATCAGTATAATGCGGTGAAAAATCCCGGACGGCTTTACAACCTGATTGATGGGGACAACCTGAAGTACCTACTGGCCGACGCAACTGGACCGACGTCCCGAAACTTTCTGCGGAACTACCGTAATTTCCTCTGGATCGGTAATGTAATTCTGGTGATCGATGACGTAAGAACCTACGACATTGGCAAGTTTGATTACCTGCTCCATTTTGCCGACAAAGCGGTTAAGCGCGGCCCTGATTTCGAAATTACGAAAGACAGCGCAGCCATCCTTTTCCGGCCACTGTATCCCGAAATGCTGCCGCTGGGTTATCCGCACGATCTGCCCGAAAAAATGAAATTTCGGACGGAATATGGCCTGAAAGACCGGACTACCAATGTGCAAATTCCGTACTACGTGCTGTCGCCCCCGGAGAAAACCGACCGCACCAAGTTTGTCAATGCCATTCTATTGCTGGACGAAACCAATCGATCGATCCAAACCGCAACGGGTTCGTCGGGGGCAAGTGGTGGAGCCGGGCGGAGTAATTTACCCATCATCGAGAAGTTTGAAGGCACAAATTACCTCGGTGTTCGCATCACGCAGAACAAGCAGGTTACCGAAGTGTATATCAATCTATTGGCCGACGGTCGATTGATGCACCGCAATGCGAATGCAATTATGAACAATTGGGAAACTGACGCCTACATTTCGGCGGTAACATTTCCAGAAGGCGCTGACCGACAGGACCCAGCACAACTGTCATCATTCTTTATCAGCAATGGTAGTTATCTACGACGAGCTGGAAAGCCGATCCTGAGTTCTCTCTCTAAGGTATTTATGTACGCGGCTAAAACCGGAAATCAGTTGGATGTACAGCTACAGGGTCAGCCGTTGATCGAGGCTTCGTTGGGCTTTGAGAAAGTGGGGAAACTAACGGTCAATACGAAGATCGTGTCTCCACAATACGACTCGGACAAACTACTGCGGATTGAGATTGATGAAACGAAATAATCGCTATGGAACGCAGATTTTTATGATTGATATGATTTACACGGATCATAATTAATCATATCGATCATAAAAATCGGCGTTCAATCTTTTCTATAAACATGATACGCTTTTATCTTTTGATTTTCTGCTTATTACCAGTACAGATGTCCTTCAGTCAACCGACAGAAACCCGGCTGCAATCGCCAGATGGGAAACTGGAAGTTGTGTTCACGCAGAACGAAATTAGTCCTGGTAAACGTCGGATGACTTACCATGTCGATTTCCAGAAGAAGCCCGTTATTCTCGAATCGGGGCTTGGGGTGCAGATTGACAACCATGTGTTCGAACAGGCGATGGCGCACAAAGTTACTACGCCACCTGGGACGCTGGGCGTAAACTGGTGCGACAATCTGGTGATTAAAAACGTGGTTAAAACGTCGAAAGACAGCACCTGGAAACCCGTTTACGGCGAACGGAGCCAGATTCGGGATCAGTACAATCAATTCGACATTCAGCTTCAGAAACCCGATAGTCCAGACTATACCATGCATGTCATTTTTCGGGCGTATGATTCCGGGATTGCATTTCGGTATTTCTTTCCCGAGCATCCTAACGGCTTATACTACCGGGTAATGGCCGAAAATAGCGAGTTCACCTTACCTGCCGATACCAAAGCCTGGTACACGGCCTGGGCACAGGGAGCTTATTCGACGTTACCATTATCAGGCTGGCCCGAGACGTCCGAGCGCCCGCTTACGCTTTCATTGCCCAATGGCCTTTATGCTAGTTTAGCCGAAGCGCAGTTGACCGACTATGCCATGACCAAGTTCAAGCTTTCGGTCGATAAACCAAATACCATTGTCACGTCGATGTACGAGAGCGCGGATTTGATGTCGGATGTGGGAACGCCCTGGCGCGTCGTGATGGTGGCCGAGCGACCGGGCAAACTACTTGAAAACAACGATATCCTGCTTAATCTGAATCCTCCCACAGCACTTCAGAACACCGACTGGATTAAACCCGGAAAAATGATGCGGGAAGTGACGCTTACAAGCGAGGGAGCCATGTCCTGCATTGACTTTGCTGCAGCGCATAATCTGCAATACATTCTCTTCGACTGGAAATGGTATGGTCCGGCCTTTACGTTCAACTCGGATGCGCGGCAGGTAGTCGCCCCGATTGATATGCCGAAGATAATTGCCTACGGTAACTCGAAGAACGTGGGCGTGATTCTGTACGTGAACTTACAAGCCCTCTACAAACAGATAGACGAGATTTTTCCACTCTACAAAAAATGGGGCGTTAAAGGGGTGAAGTTTGGGTTTGTAGAAGTCGGTTCGCACCGTTGGATGACCTGGCTGACTGAGGCCAAGCGTAAGGCGATGGAAAATAACCTGCTGGTGAACATTCACGACGAATATCGCCCAACGGGTACCAGTCGAACTTATCCAAACGTGATGACGCAGGAAGGCATTCGGGGCAATGAAGAATTCCCGGATGCTACGCACAACACGATTCTGCCGTTTACACGCTACCTGGCCGGGGCTGGCGATTACACCATCTGCTATTATGATAAACGCCTGAAAAATACCCACGCTCATCAGTTGGCCATGAATGTGATTTCGTACAGCCCGTTGCAATCGGTGTTCTGGTACGACAAACCGTCCGCGTATAATGGAGAGCCTGAAATCGAGTTTTTTGCCAAAGTGCCGACTGTTTGGGACGACACTAAAGTGATTCACGATGCTATCGGCGAATACGTGACCATTGCCCGACGAAGCGGAAACGACTGGTTTATCGGGACAATAACCAACAACGACGGTCGCACGTTAAAGCTACCGCTGGATTTTCTAACGAAAGGAAAAACCTATACGGCCCACATCTATTCCGACGATCCGACTGTACAAACAAAAACGCAGATACGTGTAACAACGAAAAGCATAAAGGCGGGCCAGTCGCTGGATATGACCCTCTTACCTCGTGGTGGTCAGGCTGTTTGGCTCTCATCGACATCGAACTAATCTTCCCATGCGTTCTTCATTTATCTGTTGCCTTGTGATACTCCTGATGGCTTTTTTGCCAAAATCAGCCATCAACGTTGATGCCGAACTTGATTACTGCGTTCGGCAGGCAACCCAAACGGCTGCTTCTTTGCCGGCCACTCAACCGAATCTGCCCCGAAACATTCTCGCCGGAAAAACGACCTGGAACTACATCGGCTACAAAGACTGGACGAGCGGTTTCTGGCCGGGTACATTGTGGTATATTTACGAGTATACCAAAGACCCGAAGTGGCTGGCAAAAGCTGATTCGTTTTCGCGGGAGTTAACACTCTTGGCTTACCAGAAGGCAATTGACCACGATCTGGGCTTTCAGATGTATTGCAGCTTCGGAAACGGGTTCCGACTTACCCGTAATCCCGCCTACAAAAAGATACTGTTGGCTACCGCCGATACGTTGGCAACACTATTCAACCCGAAAGTAGGTACCATTTTGTCGTGGCCGCGTTCGGTTCCCAACATGGAATGGCCACAGCACAATACCATTATGGACAATATGATCAACCTCGAATTGCTGTTCTGGGCGTCGAAGAATGGGGGAGGTAAACGACTGTACGATATCGCTGTTTCGCACGCTACTACAACGATGAAAAATCATTTTCGATCTGATTATAGCTCGTATCACGTTGTGGTCTACAATCGGGAAACGGGTAAGAAAATCAAAGGTGTTACGCATCAGGGTTATGCTGATAACAGCATGTGGGCGCGGGGGCAAAGCTGGGCAATCTACGGCTACACCATGACGTATCGCGAGACCAAAGACCCGAAGTTCCTGGATTTCGCTCAGAAAGTATCGGATGTGTACCTAGGGCGCCTACCCAACGACCTGATTCCGTACTGGGATTTCGATGCACCTGATATACCCAATGCGCCTAAAGATGCGTCGGCTGCAGCTGTTACAGCTTCGGCATTGCTAGAGCTTTCAACGCTGGTAAAGGATAAAACCAAAGCGACTTTTTATCGAACAAAAGCCGGGCAAATGCTGGAAGTGCTATCGTCGGTACAGTACCAGAGCCGTAACGTGAATAGTGCATTTTTGCTACACAGCACGGGCCATAAACCAAATAACAGTGAGGTCGATGCATCCATTAACTACGCCGATTATTATTACATCGAAGCGCTATTACGGTTAAAGAAGTTGAAAGCAGGAAGGGCTATCCTGGCTAATAAATAGGGGATGTAAACTAAAACCTATAAGGTCTTTGAGACCTTATAGGTTTTAGTCAATAAACATCTGACTACAATGGGGTCTGATACTTCGTAAACTAAATCGACTTAAGTAATTAAGCAAAATTAGATTAAGTTTTTTAACTTGGTGGTATGGGACGCAAACGCCATATCCAACTTACTGATTTAGAGCAACTCACCTTACAAGAAGGGCTTAAGAACCATCCCAAGCATGAGTTTCGGCGCGGCTGCCAAGCCCTGCTATGGAACCACAAGGGTTGGGTCCTCAAGACCATTGCTGTCGCATTGGAAGTCTGCCCCCAAAGCGTCAGCAACTGGGTGACCGCTTTTGAGCAAGACGGATTGGTGGGGCTCATGCGTCAGAAAGGACAAGGCCGCAAACCCATTCTCTCCATTACCAACACCGTCCACCAACAGGCACTGAGTAAGGCTGTTGACGCCCATTATCAGGATGCTGGCCGCATTCAAGCCCACCTACAGACCGCCTTGGGCCAGCCTATGAGCCGCGATACGGTCAAACGTTTTCTAAAAAAAACGACTACACCTACCATCGCTTACGCCGAAGCACCAAAGCCAACCAGAACCCGGTAAGCTATGCCGACGGGCTGGCTCGCTGGCAAATTTTACTCACCCTGTGGGTCTGTGGTCTGATTGACCTCTACTTTGCCGATGAAACCGGTTTCGCTCAGCAACCCTATGTGCCTTATGGATGGCAGAAAAAACACCAACCCCGGTTACTACCAGCCCGCACAACAACCAAACGGCTCAACCTGCTGGGGTTGTTACGATTAGATAACCACCTAACAATTTATCACAGCGAAAAGCCTTTAACGGGTGCTTTCGTGGTCGAGTCACTCACTCATTTTGTGAGTCAGCCACGGCCCAAACCCATCGTCATCGTTCTTGATAACGGCCCAATCCATCGCTGCCAATTGGTTTACGACCACCTAGCGGAGTGGGAAGAGCAAGACGTTTATCTATTCTTTCTACCGGCCTACAGTCCGCATCTGAACCCCATCGAAATTCTATGGCGGATGATGAAGTACCGCTGGCTGACGAAAGTGAACTACCTATCATGGGGGCACTTGAAAAAGGCCATCTTTGCCATCATCAAAGCCTTCGGCCAAGATTACCACATTGATTTTACCGAGCTACAAGTCAAAAATATAATTCCATTTAATTCTGCCTGATTACTTAAGTACTTAAGCATAAATAGCTTAGGTTATTTTGGAAAGGCGTTTTTGTCCTGCTGACGAAGGAGGCATCTTCGGGTGAGGCTATTTATCCGGCTACCAAAGATGCTTCCTTCCTCAGCAGGACAAAAAATAATCTAATGTATTTTAGTCGACCTACTTAATTGTATATGAGTCAATATATTAGAAATATTCAGGTGGAAATCTTTCATTAGCTTCAGTCTGTAAGAGGCTTCTTACTTAGGAAGTACTTAGCTTGTTTCTGTGATTTATTTAAGTGAGCAGTCAACCAAAATACTCGACTATTCACTTCTGCAACGGAGAATACACTGCTATAGTCCGACAATACAATATAATAATAGACCTGCCCTTTATCGAAAGCAATTGAAACCGTTTGGTCATTGATTTGAAGCGGTAAACTATCGGCGTCTGTTTCTAGTAAGGCCCATTCCTGACTTATTATCCGAATCGGTTTGTCACGAGTCAAACTTGATTGAATTGTCATTGGGTGCTTATGAATAGTTCCAGATGCATTAAAAAAGTAGATTTTCGTAGTTGCCAATTGTTGAGCCTTTACCGGAAGATGCATCAGCAAGCCACAAAAAAGAAGAATGTTTAGAGCGGTTTTCATGATCAGGGCTTTCTTGTTGGAAAGCAATTTATTGATAATCACTGATTTTTTTGTTATGCCGCTTCCGTTTAATCCACATCACATCGTCGATGTCCACCATCAACTTTCTTAATAAGCTTTCAGAAAAGCGAGTCCCATCGCCTACAAAAATAATTTCCAATAAATAGACAGATATGTCTATTTATTGTATAGCTTTGTTTCATGAAACAAAGAGGGCAAGTTGTAGCTGACAGGATACTCGATACCGCCGAGCGGCTTTTCTATACGCAAGGCTATAGTAATACTGGTATTAATCAGGTGATCGAGGAGGCTGATATCGCAAAGGCGTCTTTGTATAAACATTTTGAAACAAAGACTGATCTGCTGGTCGCTTACATTCAGCGGACCCATGAGCGCTGGTTTAACCGGCTTGAAGCTGCCGTAGCTAATGTGGCCGATCCGAAAGAGAAGCTATTGGCCATTTTTGATCATCACATTGAGCGCCAGGAAGTCCGGGCCTTTGGTGGATGTCCATTTATAAAGGCGAACGATGAAGCCGGTTCAAGCGATCCGCGCGTACTGGCCGAAATTCAACTAACTAAACTGCACAGCCTGGATTTTATCAGGACTCTTGTTGCCCAATCTGGCCATAAACAATTACTGACGGATCAGGAATTGACAGAGACCATTTTCCTGCTTTTAGAAGGTGCCATCACAGCCGCTTCTGTATTCAAACAGCCTACCGAACTACAATCGGCAAAAAGAATCATCCAAAAACTTATCTAAAATGAAAGAGGTAAAAAACAAATGGTTAGAGTTGATCATTGTGTTGTCGGCGCCGTTACTTTCCGTAATTGATGTATTCATCATTAACATAGCCATACCGACCATTAAAAAAGGAGTCCATGCTACTGACGCTGAAATCCAGCTTGTTATAGCGGGTTATCTACTTGGGTATGCTGCCTTTCTGATAACCGGAGGAAGAGCAGGGGACCATTTCGGTCGGAAGAAGGTCTTCTTCTGGGGAATGTTTGCATTTACGGTGGCATCCTGTTTATGCGGCTTATCGACCTCCGCCTTGCAGCTCAATGTAACCAGGTTCTTTCAGGGTCTGAGTGCATCGTTTATGGTGCCCCAGACAATAGCCTTGATACAAGTACTGTTCACAGATGTAAAAGAGCGGGCAAAAGCATTTGGCCTGTATGGAATTACACTCGGTAGCGCTGCTGTAATCGGCCAAGTGTTAGGTGGTTACCTGTCCGACACACATTGGGCCATTGATGGTTGGCGGCTGATCTTCTTTATCAATCTGCCAATCGGCATCCTGACGCTCTGGGCGACTCATACGTATGTGACAGAAACGAAGAACCCGCACGGCTCAAAATTTGACTATACCGGAATACTTATTCTGACAGCAGCTCTGTTTTGTCTCATTTACCCATTGATTCAAGGTCGCGAAGCAGGCTGGCCTTTATGGAGTTTCGGATTGCTGGCTTTGTCGTTCGGTATTTTCGCCTACTTCATTGCCAATCAAAAAAGAAAGCTTGCCAAAAACGAGAATCCCCTGATCGATGTACGGCTATTTAAGATCAAAGATTTCAACATCGGATTAGTTGCGGTACTGTTTCATTTCATGTTACATACGGCCTATCTGCTGTTGAGCGCGGTCTATCTTCAAAACGGTCTCGGGGTTTCCGCTTTACACTCTGGGTTGTATTTTATTGTTCCGGGCATCTTGTTCATTGCCTCTTCGGTAGTGGCCTCTAAAATGATTGTCAGGTTTGGGAAACGTGTTCTGCAGGTTGGTGTTGTTCTATTAGCCGTTGCGTTTTACCTGCAAATAGAACTTTGGGCACCGGGAATAAGTACCTGGTTGATTATCGGATTAATGGGAATCTGGGGGCTTGGTAACGGGCTGGTACTGCCATCTCTGTTGAATATTGCGCTAAAAAACGTTCCTGGTCAATATGCCGGTGCAGCAGCAGGTGTGTATTCAACCTTTCAGCAAACGGCTTCGGCACTGGGGGTAAGCATCATAGGGGGTATATTCTTCTATTACGCCAAAGACGGTTGGCAAGCGGCCTATCATGCTGGCGTACTAGGTTTACTGGTTTGCGTAGCAGGAGTAGGTGTCATGTTGTATCTGCTCCCCGATGGAAAAATAGCCAATCAGAGTCAATCACAGAACGCTAATGGATCGTCCGAGGTTGTAAATATTGAAGACCAGTTTATTCCCGCAGAGTAATGAAGACTGCCGATGAAAAAACGTCTTGAGCTAACCAATGAAAGCGTATCAACACCTGGTCTATAAAGATGTATCGTCGCCTGTCGGTTTTATCCGACTTATTGCTACCGATACCGGTCTTGCCGCCATATTGTGGGAAGGCGAAGCCTATAAACGAACAAAATTGCCAACGCCCGAGAAAGACGATGAAGCTCCGATATTGTTAAAAACGGAGCAACAGCTGGCGGAGTATTTCGAGAAGAAGAGAACCACCTTCGATATTCCGCTTGATTTAAAAGGCACTGAATTCCAGGTTAAAGTTTGGGAAGCACTCCTCGGCATTCCTTATGGCGTAACCAAAACGTATGGTGAGCTTGCCCGTTTGCTGGGCGACACAAAAGCGGTTCGGGCGGTTGGTGGTGCTTTAAATAAGAACCCCATATCGATTGTCGTTCCCTGTCATCGAGTGGTGGGCGCATCCGGAAAGCTGGTTGGTTTTGCCGGTGGCCTGAACAATAAATCCACCCTTCTCGATCTGGAAAATAGCCAGCGGGCACCAATGCTTTTTTAGGGCATAAAACTACTGTAGATTAAACTCCGCAACTCCTGAATCCCCTAATTGATTTGTATTAAATAATCAGGGAAAATATCACTGTTCATTTTTCATTCTCGCCGGGTTAAAACCCAGCGCATCTGATCCGTCCTGTGTTTTTGCGTCGGGTTTTAACCCGGCGAGAATGAAAAATACTTAAACTTAAAAAGCATAACCATAGCCCCAGATGGCAATACCAGCAACGTTCAACCTTGAAAACTATCACGAGTTATGTGAGCACCTGGCTAGTCAAGATGGTGATCTGAAAGCAATTCTGGATGCTCACGGCTATCCTCCGATGTGGACGCGGGAAAATACGTTTGAGACGCTTGTGCATATCATCCTGGAGCAACAGGTTTCGCTGGCGTCTGCTCTGGCTACGTTGAATAAACTAAAAGAGAAAACAACCGAAATTACGCCAGATTCCATTCTGCGCCTTAATGACGAAGAGATGCGCGCCTGTTTCGTCAGTCGACAAAAAATGGGTTATCTAAGAGGGCTGGCGCAGGCATTGAAAAATGGAGAGATCGATCTTAACGAGTTGGCCAAACTGCCTAACGATGAGGTGCGCGAACGTCTCGTACAATTGAAAGGCATTGGTAACTGGACTGTCGATGTGTATTTGATGTTCACGCTTCAACGAGCCGATATTTTTCCGATTGGTGATCTGGCTGCCGTCAATGCGTTAAAACGGCTGAAACAGCTTGCTTCCTCCAGTACCAGAGAAGAAGTTCTCGAAATCAGTGAAGGCTGGGAGCCGTTCCGAACAGTAGCCTGCATGATGCTTTGGCATTATTACCTGTCGAATCCCAGAAGAAAATAACGCCCTTGGTTTAGTCACGAGTTTGTAAAGAATTGGCCTCATTTTGGGCCGTTGCAAATGGTCGCAAAACGTCCTCATTTTGTCATGATTGCCCCCTATGCAAATGCTTCATACGGTTTAACTTTGTATATACAGTAAACGAAGAACAAGCAAAATGAGAACAATCCGAATCGTGGAGCATATCTCGCTGGATGGCGTAATCCAGCACGAAAATGATGAGAACTTCGTACATGGTGCCTGGACAACACCCTATCGGACGCCGACTGGACTAGAAACTGTCCTTAAGGCATACGGAAGTAACTTTGATCTGCTCCTTGGTCGCCGGACCTACGATAACTGGTCCGAGTACTGGCCGAAGGCCGGGAATAATCCGATGGCAAACGGTCTGAATGCTGCCACGAAACACGTTGCCACGCATAGGCCGGATAGTCTCGAATGGGGTCCGGTTGAGGACTTGGGCGTGGACATTATAGCGGGGATTCGTGACCTGAAGTCCACAGACGGCCCCGATCTGATTGTCTGTGGAAGTTCGACACTGATAGCCGTGTTGCTTGAGCAGGGATTGGCCGACGAGATTATACTGATCGTGTATCCGGTCTTGCTGGGCCGGGGCAAACGCTTCTTTTCGGACACGGCTAACCCACGCGAACTGGCTTTTGTCAGCACAATGACCACGTCGACGGGCGTACTTTTAAACAAGTATCGGTATGTCGGGCCGCTGGCTGCCTAAGTAGTAAGCCCGGCAACACCAAGATCGAGCAGCGGCTTGACGTTTTCCGCTACTATAGCCAGATCATCACTATACCCATTTTCAAAATCGACGGAAAGAGGTACGCTAATGACACGCGTTATGCGTTGTGCTACCTGTGCGCTTAATGCCGCAGTCATCATTGTTGAACCAAATCGTCCAGCGTGTTAAGATTCCGGACTGTAACTATTACAGAATCAGCCCGTTTCAAAAAAGCTTCTGCCCAGATTTTACAAATCCCTTTGAAGCGCCTGTAATGAAGATGTCTTTCCCATTGTTGTCTGATTTTCTGTCGTTAAAAGATGGTTCGAACAATGGCGTTCTGCTTTCTAATGCGTTGCCATTGTTTCGACTACGACACAAAAGTGAACTGGAAGACTGAGGTGATTATGTGACGCACATCACATTTGGAGACGACCTTAAATTATGTGATGTGCGTCACAGTTGAGAAAGTACTATGGCTGTCCTGTCATGTCAGTTAAGGATTGTGCCCACCGTCAAGTAAACGAAGCCCTAAATTCCAGCGGGGATAACTTCGTTTTCGTTTTGAACAGTTTACTGAACGATTGTAGGTGTTCAAAGCCTAATTGGTAAGCTACTTCGCTGATGGACAGATCGGTGGTAGACAATTTTTCTTTTGCTTTTTCGATCAGTTTCTCGTGAATGTGCTGTTGGGTAGTCTGCCCTGTCAGCACTTTAAGCAGGCTGCTCAAATACTTGGGGGATAGATTTAAGGATTCGGCCAGAAACTGGACCGTTGGTAGCCCTTTCGCTAGCAGGTCATGGCGGTTAAAATAATCGGCCAATACCTGTTCTAAACGATCTAATACCTGATGATTTGCTTTTTCGCGGGTGAGGAATTGCCGATGATAAAACCTGTCTGCGTAGTTAAGGAAGGCTTCCAGATGGGAAATGATAATTCGTTTGCTGAACTGATCAATGTTGGAATGGCACTCCTGCTGAATCGTTTGAAGAATCGTAATGAGTGTTTGTTCTTCTTTATCGGAGTGGAATAATGCTTCGTGGACCGAATAGTCCCAAAAATTATAATGCTTTATGGTTTTCGCTAAGGGCGTATTCCATAAAAAATCAGGATGAATGAGTAACATCCATCCTGATTGTGTGAGCACGTCAGCGTTATCGATCGAAAGGCTTACTACCTGATTCGGTGCCACAAAAGACAGTATACCCTCGTTGAAGTCATACGTTTGCTGCCCGTATTTTAAGCTGACCTGTCTGGAATTAACGACTCGTTTTAGGCCAATGCAGTAGAAATCATACAGCCAGCTTATGGGCTCCTGGATAGCCAGACGCTCAACAGATTCAACTGGGAATACACTAATCAGCGGGTGTTCTGGTTTAGGCAATTGCCTGGCCTGCTGAAATTCGCTTATCGTTTTGAAACGCTTCACCGACATTACTCTTCCTTTCTGATTTCTACTACTAGTTTACCGCGTACGTGCTTGGTTTCACTTTCACGATGAGCATCTGCCACTTTTTTTAGCGGATATACTTCACTTACAATAGCTTTTACTTTGCCTTCCTCAATCAGCTGGGTAGTTCCGCTCAGGGATGCTGCATAACCAAGGCCACCACCACCCACGAATAGACCAGTCACCCCTTTTTGGGTCAATGCCTGCAGGAACTCATCAGTAAATGGGCTATCCAGGTGAGTACACACATAAATGCCGCCTTGTTTCAAAACGTCTACAGACTTCAATCGTATGCTGTTATCCCGAACCGGGGAGGCATTAAATACAACATTGATGTCTTGCAACAGTTCGTCAAACTGTTGATTTTTATAATCGATCACCTCATTACAACCTAGTTTCGTTAAAAAGTCAATGTTGTAGGCCGATGCTGTTCCGATCACATAGGCACCTTTGGCTTTAGCAAATTGCACCGCCAGTGTGCCAACACCGCCAGCCGCTCCGTGAATAAGCACCCGCTGGCCTGGTTGCGCCTTTCCTAAATCAATGATGCCATTCCAGGCAATAAGCGCGCAGGAAGGGATGGCACCTGCTTCATTGAAACTGATTCCTCTGGGCATTAACGCAAACTGGCTTGCTTTGGCCGCAATGTATTCGGCATAACTGCCATCTCCCGGGAAATTGGGAACGCCATATACTTTATCGCCTACGCTGAAATCAGTTACTTCACTGCCCACTTCTGCAACAACGCCAGCAGCGTCCAGGCCTAACCCTAACGGTAATTTTAAGTAAGGCCTTAGCAAATCATTACCACCCTCGCGAATAATGTAATCGGCAGGATTAACACTCGATGCATATACGGTTACTAAAAGCTCATCTGCTGCGGGAACGGGTCGTTCTACTTCTTCCAACTGCATCACCTCTGGTCCCCCAAATTCATGAATTCTGATTGCTTTCATGGCTCTGTTTTTTGTTTGTGCAAAGCTCTGCACTTCTTCCAAAACAGATTTAGCCGAAACACCCTTTCGCTTAGTCAAAAGTCGCATAGGGTCTGGTGGCTACCTAGCATTCTTTGCCTTCAGACAGTGGCTGGTGTGTGTATTTGGTAACCGTTCTGCAGTCGCTTTTTTCGGCAATTTGATGTATAAACATCATTCTAACTGAATTCTAATCTAGTCCAAAAATTATCTTTTTACTATTTTTTCTAAAATTTTAGATAGCTAAAGTATATAAAATTCTGTATATAGTATTAATTTTTATTATAAAATAATGAATAAATGATTACTAATGAATATGCGTTAAATTTCGTTAAGTGAACCTAAAACTTTTCAAATAGTTAATTAAATAGATTTTTAATGACTTTTTAATACTAACCTTTCTTTAGTAAGTATGTCGGTTACAACACATGCTCAGCCACCACCTACACCTTTACAGCGACTAACGCGACTTTTGGGGACTGAGCGAAAAGATATTGTTTATATACTCTTATTTGCCATTATCACAGGGCTGATTGGTCTTACGTTGCCACTGGGTATTCAGGCCGTCTTTAATCTGGTAGCCAGTGGCATGCTCTTTAGTTCAATTTATGTATTGATTGGCCTGGTCATTATTGGGGTTTTGGTGGGCGGTATACTCACCATCGTTCAATACACATTGGTGGAAATAATTCAGCAGCGACTTTTTGTGAAAGCGGCCTTTGAGGTGACCTATCGACTGCCCCGCATCAAACCAGATGCGTTGAACCAGTACTATCCGCCGGAACTTCTGAATCGGTTTTTTGATGTGGTGACGCTTCAGAAAGGGATGACCAAAGTATTGATTGATGTACCGGCGGCAGCTATCCAGATTCTGTTCGGTACTATTCTACTTTCGTTTTATCACCCTGTTTTTCTGGCCTTTGGCCTGGTCACGCTACTGGTGATTTATTTGGTCATCCGCCTGTTTGGCCCTGAAGGGACCCGGACGAGTATCAAAGAGTCAAGTGATAAATACAAGGTGGTCGATTGGCTGGAAACCTATTCGTTACACCTGACCGAACAACGACCAGGGCAGGATACAACCGATCCAATCAACCAGATTGACAATCGGCTGGCCGATTACATAACTCACCGAAACGGCCATTTCAGGGTATTAAAGCGCTTTTTTTATAGTTCCGTGGCATTTCGATCCCTCGTAACGGGCGGGTTACTTATTCTGGGCACATCGCTGGTCGTTAGTCGCCAGATGTCGCTGGGTCAATTTGTGGCATCAGAGCTGGTTATCGTATTAATCACGGGAGCGGTTGATAAGCTCACGTCCAGTATCGATACCGTTTTTGATATGCTGGCTGGTGTCGAAAAAATTGGCGCCATCACTGATTTACCGCTAGAAACTGATACCCCTGCTCATGCTTAATTTATCGAACCAAACTATTGATGAGCAGAAGTTCGCCGACTATCCGCTCAAAACATTACAGAAACTTCCTTATCCCCGCAGTAGTCGCCGACTTGGCCGCTGGATGCTTTTCTTTCTTTTCCTGATTGCCATTGTGTTATTCTTGCCCTGGCGGCAAACCATCAATGGCACAGGTAGCGTAACTGCGCTCACGCCCCAGGATCGACCCCAATCGCTACAGAACGCCATTGCTGGTCGAATTGAGAAGTGGTCGCTTCAGGAAGGGCAGTATGTTAAAAAAGGCGATACGCTGCTGGTTATTTCGGAGATCAAAGACGATTATTTTGACCCACAACTACCCCAGCGACTGGGCGAACAGTTAGCCGCCAAGAAAGGTAGTCAACAGGCAACGGATGCCAAGATTAATGCCTTGGATGAGCAAATCAGCGCATTAAGCGCGGGCGTTAAAGTGGATCTGGCTTCGGCCCGGAACCGAGTCCAGCAGAGTCAGTTGCAGATTCGGATCGACAGCGCCGATCTGGTGGCTATTCGCCGAAATTATCAGATTGCCGTTGCCCGGCTCGAGCGCTATGAAAAGGGCTATAAGGACGGCCTGTTCTCATTGACCGAACTAGAAACCCGCCGACTAACCATTCAGCAGGAGTATGCTAAAGTGATCATGCAGGAGAATAAACTGGATGTATCGCGCCAGAAACTAGCTAATGCGCGGCTCGATCTGCAATTGATCCAGGCTAAATATGAACAGGATGTAGCTAAAACAATGTCGGACCGGAGTTCAGCGCTGTCGAGTCGGGCCAGTGCGAACAATGATATTGCCGTTATGCGGAATAAGATCAGCAACGTAGTTGTCCGTCGGGGCATGTATGTTATTCGAGCCCCTCAAAACGGGTATATCGTTCGATCCCTGAAAACGGGGATTGGCGAAACAATCAAAGAAGGAGAGTCGATTGCCACCTTGCAGCCTGCCAACCCAAGCATTGCCATTGAGCTGTATGCCCGGCCAATGGATATACCACTCATTCAGCGTGGACGGATGGTCCGCTTACAGTTCGAAGGCTGGCCTGCGATTCAGTTTTCGGGTTGGCCAGCCGTTGCCGTGGGTACGTTTGGCGGAAAAGTAGCGGTGATCGATGCGGTTAACAGCACCAATGGAAAATACCGGATTCTGGTTACTCCCGACAGATTGGCGGGCGATCAACCCTGGCCGAAGCAACTACGCATTGGCTCGGGCGTTGTTGGCTGGGTTATGCTCGACGATGTACCCATCTGGTACGAATTGTGGCGCCAGTTAAATGGGTTCCCACCCAGTTTGAAGCAAGAACCCACCAAACCCGAAACGATATGAAGCCATTCATTTATCTGCTCTGGTTCGGGATGCTTTGTCTGGGATCAGGCTTGGCTTTCGGTCAGGCACCAGCTCAACGGCCAGCTGTTTCCCGTCGGCCAATGAGTCCGGTAACCACCGACGTTTTATCCCGAACCGCGATCAACGTCGCCGAAACATCGCTCGGAACAGCCCTGACGAGTACCAGTGAGCTAACCCCCATTGATACGGGCGTTGTGTTTACGGCCGACGAATTTTACCAGGCGGTTGCCCTGCATCACCCAATTGTCCGGCAAGCCACCTTGTTGAATCAGGAAGCACAGGCGCAGGTACAATTAGCGCGGGGAGCATTTGACCCCAAGTTATTTTCGGATTACAATCGAAAAAACTTTGGCAACACACTCTATTACGATAAGTGGCAGTCAGGGTTGGCTGTGCCAATATTGCCCGGCGGCCTTGATGTGAAAATGACCTATGACCGGAATACGGGCAAATACCTGAATCCGGAAAATAATGTACCATCGAGCGGTCTCCTGGCGTTCGGGGTGAGTGTACCCATAACCCAAGGTTTGTTGATCGATGCGCGTCGTAACACCTTGCGACAGGCCCGTTTGGCCGTTACGATGGCTGATGCCGACCGACTTTCGTTGATCAATAAAACCTTGTTTGATGCGGCTAAGCGATACTGGGACTGGTATCTGGCCCACCAGCAGTTTCGCTGGACGGAGCGGGGCTACCAGTTGGCGCAGACACGATTTCTGGCCGTTCGGCAACGGGCGCTGATTGGTGATGCGGCACCCATTGATACCACCGAAGCCCTGATTACCGTTCAGGAGCGGGAGCTTCAGGTTCAGAAGGCGGCAGTAGACTGGCAAAATGCCCGACTCAATCTAACCGCTTTTTTGTGGAGCAGTCAAGATGGTTCCGATCCTCGTCCGGTTGATTTGCCGGATGGCGTTGTTCCACAGGCCGCTTTATCGGGACTGGCCAATCAGGCACAGTATCAGGAATTACTAAGCCGGGCTGTCCAGCAACATCCAGACCTGATTAAACTGGCTACCAAGCAACAGCAGTTAACGATTGAAGAACGCTATCGACGGTCGTTGCTTTTACCCAAAATGAATGTGGGAGCGAGTTTACTTAGTCGGGGACCCTTATCAGAAGCCGACTATGCTGGATCGAGTCCGTACGGATTTCAAACGGACAATCACAAAATTAGTGTTGACTTTGCCTTTCCCCTTTTCCTACGGGCCGAACGGGGCAAACTGCGACAGGTACAACTGAAAAATCAACAGATACAACTGGAGCGTCAACAAGTTAGCCGAGACATTGCCATTGATGTACAACGTGCCTGGAATGAACTAGTTACCCTGGAGCAACGACTCGTTACGCAGCAACAGACAACCGTTAATCAGCAACGGCTGGTCCAGGCAGAAGTCGATAAATTTCAGTTAGGTGAAAGTTCGCTGTTCTTGGTCAACAGCCGGGAAACGAAATTGATTGATTACCAGATCAAGCAAGAAGAATTACGTTCGAAATACCAGCAAGCTCTGGCCAGTTTGTGGTACACGGCTGGTTTCAATTTGAGTACAAGGTATTAATGGCTAAAGACCTTTTTTAACAAAGGACAAATTCATCATCTCATGAAAAGAGACATTCTTGGTATGTAGCCAAGGTGCTTACAAGGCTGATTAGGGTTTTATTAGACTATTGACGTGGTGTCGGTTTCTTAAAACCGACATCACGTTGCTGTACTTCAGTGCAACCGTTCGCAATCGGGCTAATTGAAAGACCGTCTGAATTCCAAAGGCGAGAGGTCAGTTTTCGTTTTGAAGAGCTTACTAAAAGACTGGGAATGCTCAAACCCCAATCCGTATGCGACTTCTTGTACCGTTAAATTAGTCGTAGACAGACTCTCTTTTGCCTTTTCAATCAGCTTATCATGAATGTACTGCTGCGCATTTTGCCCGATCAGCGACCGCAGCATATCACTTAAATAACTGGGCGATAAGTTTACGCATTCGGCCAGATAGCCAACCGTGGGTAACCCCTGACGTAACGACGTTTCATTCGCAAAATACTGATCCAATACTTCTTCCAGTTTTTGGAGAAGGTCATGACTTACTGCCTTACGCGTGATGAACTGACGTTTGTAAAACCGATTCGCATAGTTCAGGAACAACTCAATTTGAGCAATGACAACGTCCTGACTGAAGTCGTCGATCCGGCTGAACAATTCTTTTTCGATCATTTTAAAGATCTCGAAAATCGTCACTTTTTCATCTTCTGAAAGGTGCAGCGTCTCGTTGGTTGAATACGAGAAGAAGCCATACTGCTTTATTGTTTTGGCGAGGGGGTAGCCTAAAAAGAAATCCGGATGAATCAGCAACGTATACTCGGAACATGCGCTAACATCGACGTCGTTGCCCCCAATGATCTGACCTGGCGAGGCAAATAACAAACCACCTTCATCAAAATCATAATAACTCTGGCCGTACTTTAATTTGCCGTTCAGTTTTGGTTTGTATGCTATTTTATAAAAGCCCAGCACATGATAATGGGGAAGCCCGGTCCCGTCGACCTTCGTGTAGACACCATTGATCAAACTGATTAGCGGATGCTGAGGCTTCTGTAAACCAAAGGCTCGATGTGCTTCGGCCAGCGATTCCATTTTCTTTAGACCATTTTCTTCTTTTTTCATCGCTCAGTAGATAAAAATGATAACCAATAGGCTGTTCACTATTGGTTATCAGGATTGCTTGATAAAGCAATTTTCCGGTTTGTGGGTTCCTTAGTTTGATGAACCTTGCGCCGAATTGGACACATCTTCCCAGGCTTCCCATGTGGCTAGTCGCTCGGCATAGGCCGTGCGTACCCAAGGCAAACAGTGGCTGCCGAGGAAGAATCGTAGTGGCGGTTGTTCGGCATCGACAATCTGAAAGATGGCCTCTGGCGTTGCCTTCGGATCGCCACGCTCTAGTTCTCTCAAACTACCGAAGAACTGGTTTTTAAAATCTGTGTAGATGTCGAGACCCTGCGCGAACTTCAGGGATTCCTGACTACCAAACTCAGTGGCATAAGCACCCGGTTCGATAATCGTTACATTGATGCCAAACGGTTTAACCTCCGTAGCCAGGCTTTCGTGGATGGCTTCGAACGCCCATTTCGATGAACAATAGTAGCCAATCACGGGCAAGGTTACCTGACCAAGATTGCTGGATGTACCGACGATGTGACCACTTCCCTGTTGTCTTAATAAGGGTAAGGCAGCCTGAATAACAGAAACCGGACCGATAACATTGGTTTCGTACAGTAAACGAATATCATCTGCGCTGGCTTCTTCAATAGTTCCAACCAGCGAATAACCGGCATTATTTAACACAATATCGAGTCGGCCGAAGTGAGCATGAGCTTGTTCTACGGCTGTTTTTGCTTGTTCGGGCCGAGTTACGTCAAGCTCCAGCGTTAGCACGTTCTCGCCATATTTTTCATTTAAGTCGGCGATGCTTTCCAATTTGCGTGCGGTGGCGGCCACCTTGTCTCCACGCTCAAGGGCAGCCTCGGTCCAAACGCGACCAAACCCACGGGAAGCGCCCGTTATAAACCATACTTTACTTGACTTTACTGGAGCGACTACCGTTTGAAGGCCTGCCTTTTCATTCTGATGTGCCATGTTCTATCTGTTGATATTTGTTTGGCAAAGGTCTGCTTCTACAATGGGGCATCTGTAGTCTAATTGAGGGGATTTGTAGTCAAAATGAGAAACAGGACGAAACGGAGAAAAGCTATACGAATGGCTCTGTAAACGGTATGATAAAGTCGATTAACCTGGGTAATTGGAAAGGCTGTGTGATCAGGATAGCGCTAGCTGTTGATGGACATCAAAACAAGGAATGCTAAAGAGAGAAAAACCGAAAGGAGGGAAGAACACCCAGTTTAGTATTTTTTTGACAATAGGAGGGTACGATTGCACCGTACAACAGTACTATACAGTAAGGTGATGAATTATTCCTAAATCCTAAAGCCTTCCCTTATCGGGCCCCTACTGTTTATGTCTTGTAATCTGAATGGCAAAGAGCTGGCTACCTATGATGTAATCATCATTGGCTCTGGAGCTGGTGGAGGCATGGCTGCCTACCAGCTCACCAAAGCTGGCGCCAACGTTTGTCTCCTGGAAGCAGGGGGCTATTTTGACCCTGCCGAACCCAAGTATATCACGCAGCTTAAATGGCCCTACGAATCGCCCCGGCGAGGGGCCAATACCGTTCGTCCGTTCGGTGATTTCGATGCGGCCTGGGGAGGTTGGCAAATCGATGGAGAACCCTATTCTGCTCAACCGGGCACCGAATTCCACTGGTTTCGATCGCAAATGCTGGGGGGGCGAACCAACCACTGGGGGCGCATTTCGTTACGATTTGGACCAGATGATTTCCGGCGCTATAGCCTTTCCGGAATTGGCGCTGACTGGCCCATTGGCTACGATGAGATGAAACCCTACTACGACCGGGTCGATAAACTCATTGGTGTCTTTGGAACCAATGTTGGCTTGCCGAATGAACCCGACGGCTTTTTTCTGCCACCCCCTAAACCTCGTCTGCACGAAATGCTGATTACCAAAGCAGCTCGTAGCGTCGGCGTCCCTGTATTTCCTTCCCGATTAGCGGTATTGACCAAGCCCATCAACGAGGAACGAGGGACCTGCTTTTATTGCGCCCAATGTGGTCGAGCCTGTTCGGCTTATGCCGATTTTTCGTCGTCGTCGGCGCTGGTGATTCCAGCCTTGAAAACCGGTAAGCTTACGCTCATTAATAACGCGATGGCCCGCGAAGTGCTGACTGATCCTCAGAGTGGCCTATGTACAGGCGTCTCCTATGTCGACAAGACCAGTTTACAGGAAAAGACCGTAAAAGGCAAGATTGTCATATTGGCCGCCAGCACCTGCCAGTCGGCCCGACTCCTGTTGAATTCGAAGTCGTCTCAATTCCAGCAAGGTCTGGCTAATGGTTCGGGGGTGATTGGTAAGTACCTGAACGATTCAACCGGAGCATCCATGACTGGCTTCGTACCCGCCCTGATGAACCGCAAACGGTATAATGAAGATGGTGCCCAGAGCTGCCATATTTATACACCCTGGTGGCTCGATAACAAAAAACTAGATTTCCCGCGTGGGTACCACATCGAATATGGGGGTGGCATGCGTATGCCCGATTATAACTTCATGAGTGGTATTGAAGCCTATAATGGTCGTATTGCCGATACCAGTGGTAAAAAGAAAGAAGCAGGTGGGTATGGCGCTGGGTTAAAAGATGATTACCTCCGGTACTACGGTGCATTTGTCTCAATGGCTGGCCGGGGAGAGCCTGTGCCGCTGGAAAGTAACTATTGTGAAATTGACCCAAATCGCGTAGACCAATACGGCATTCCGACATTGCGGTTTCATTACAAGTGGTCGGATTACGAGATAAAACAGGCCAAACACATGCAGGAGACCTTCGACGAAATTATTCACGCGATGGGTGGTCAGCGGGTTAGTTCGGCACCTGGCGCTGACCGAAACTATGGACTGGAAGCCCCAGGGAAAATCATTCATGAAGCCGGGACGGTTCGGATGGGGAAAGACCCCAAAACGTCCGCGCTCAACCCATTTCAACAGGCGCATGAGGTGAAAAATCTGTTTGTTGTCGATGCGGCTGCGTTCCCGTCGCAGGGCGATAAAAACCTGACCTGGACCATTCTGGCCACATCCATGCGTACCTCCGATTATATCATCGATCAACTCAAAAAGAAAACCATATGAACCGCCGGGATCTTCTAAAAGCAATTCCGCTTACTACCCTAAGCATACCGTCCACGGCTACTCCCGATGCTGCACCAACAGCCCCATTGCCTAAACCAGCAGTAACTGAATTTAAGCAGGGTAAGTCGCCCGAGGAGCAACGTCATGACGGCGCTTTACAAGCGGCAAGATTTCTGACGGCCCATGAGTTGGCGACCGTTACGTTGCTGTGCGATATCATTCTACCCGCCGATGCCCGTACACCGAGTGCTTCGCAGGTGGGTGTTCCGCAGTTTATTGAGTTTATGCTGAAAGACCAGCCCGATATGCAAACTCCTATTCGTGGCGGATTGAGTTGGGTGGATCATGAATGCCGTAACCGTTTTGGGAAACCCTTTGCGGAATGTACAGTGTCTCAACGCATTGCCGTAGTAGATGACATTGCCTATCCGGCTAAAGCAAAACATGAAAATATGCCCGGCGTAGCGTTTTTTACGCGTCTGCGCAACCTGACGGCAGCCGGGTACTTTACCAGCAAGGCGGGTATTGCCGCCCTGGGCTATATGGGGAATACTCCGCATCAGTGGGCTGGCCCTCCGAAAGAGGTATTGGATCAGTTCGGGCTAAGTTTTGACGCAGATGTGCACTATGCGGATATGAGCTGATGCATTAAAAACCAGGAATTGTATGTCCCCTCTTCAACACTTGATACCGGGTTGGCTGGCTTTTTTAGGGCTTTGGCTGACTGGAGAACAACCAACAATGCCGATTGAAACACAACTGACTTTCGAGGCCAAAGGCCATACGATCAATAATAACCAGGCTTTTTCACCAGACGATCGCTGGATTGTCTATGATACGCGCAACATCGATACAGGTTTAGGCCAAAACAGTTCTGTTGAACTGGTTGATGTGAATACGAAAGAAATACGCCAGCTTTATCAAACCACCAACCAGACCCAATACGGACCAGGGGCGGGCGCTGTTGCTTTTTCACCCAAAGAGTCGAAGGTTGTGTTCCTGCATGGACTTAGGAATGCCGATGCCCGCCATCCGTATTCCATGAGTCGGCGGACTGGTGTGTTGGTTGCTGTTGATCAGCCTCAGAAGCCCCATTTTTTGGATGGCCGATGTCTTAACGCTCCTTTTGTGCAGGGTGCTTTACGCGGTGGAACGCACGCCCATCAGTGGAGTGCCGATGGGCAGCGAATCAGTTTTACCTATAACGATGAAGTTATGGAGCGGCTTTCCCAAACGAATCCAGCCGTAAAAGACCTTCGGACAGTGGGCATTTTAACCCCATCTCATTCCGTAAAAGTGCATGACTCGAATGATGCGGACTGTTTTGATGGCGAGTGGTTTGCTACCGTTATTGCCAGGGTGACTGAGCAGCCTCGGCAGGGTAGTGATGAGATTGAGAAAGCCTTTGACGAAACCTGGATTGGCACTAACGGATACCGTAAAGATGATGGTAGCTGGCAAAAACGGGCCATCGCGTTTCAGGGGAATGTTCGAAATCAGGAAAATCAACTCGTTACGGAAGTGTTTGTGGTTGATTTGCCGGAAGATCTGACGCAGGCTAACCCCGGCCAACCACTGGAAGGTACCGCAACGACCCGTCCTAATCCACCCGCTGGCGTTACGCAGCACCGGATTACCTTTACCAAACACGGAATTGAAGGCCCTCGGCACTGGTTACGAACCTTGCCCGACGGCTCGCTCATTGGTTTCTTAGCGAAAGACGACGCGGGTCTGGTCCAACTCTTTGGAGTTTCGCCCAATGGTGGCCCGATCCGGCAACTGACGCACCAGCCGTTCGCCATACAAACAACGTTTAACTTCAGCCCAGATGGGAAAAAGATTGCTTACGCGGCTGATAACAGCATTTTTGTGAGCGATGTAGCAACCGGGGAGTTCCGCCGGCTTACACCCCGCTCGACCGATGAGCAGCGGCCAGTTAATGGCGTCGTGTGGTCCAACAAAGGAGACAGAATCGCCTATAATCGTTATGTGTCAACTGATACCGGGCGTTATGTACAGTTGTTTCAACTAACGGGATTTTAAGTCTGGCCATTCCATTACCTGATACTTGATTTGGGTAGAAAGGGGCTAATTAGGAGGTCGTTGTTTGGTAAATAAAGATTTTTAGTAGACGTTTGTTGAATCAAGCCAGAGCGAAAACTCTGGCTCTGTTTTCAAGTGATTTATCTATTTAATATATAGATTATAAATTTTATTTGTGTAGCACACCTGATTTGTGAACGGATAGGACACATACACCTACTGCCGCTTCAGTTCTGGAAGAAAGACCGCCAGATTGTCGTTAATCTGCTTGGTTTTGACTGGCCTGGATTAAATCAATACGGCCAGACAGTCGTCAAATGCGCTTTAAGATCAGTATAATGAGCCAGAAATGCCTAGTTTTACTACGCTTGCCAGTGGTAAGTTTATTTCAGAATCAGGCAACCAACCTCAATCAACAATAGCTCTATGAGATTTCTCCTTTTAGTAGGTAGCTTCTGGATCAATGTAGCCTTCTCGCAGTCGGCTACGGTGAAGGGTGTTCTACCGACAAAATTTTCGGGAAAACCGGTGCAGTTAACCCTCATGAATTATGAAACACGTAAGGACCGGAAAGTTCAGGAAGTGTTAACAGATGCAAAAGGGACATTTCAATTTACGATACCGCTTAAAGAACCCCTTATTTATACGATCAGCGTTGCGGATTCGAGTTTGGTGCAGGTCTTGGCTAAGCCAGGTGATGCGATCAATTTGCAGTTCAAAAAGGATGAAATCGTGTGCTCCGGTTCGCAGGATACACAATACCTGATCGACTATGAGCGGAATCGCAGGATTGTATTTAACAAATACCTGAAGCGCACCTACGATTCATCTGCTGTAGCTGTAAAAAGCGGTGACAAGGCCCGGATCGAGTATTGGAACGTTGAGCACGAGAAAGCCTCTGAAAATTATAAAGCTGAGCTAGCTACCTGGGTCGAGCAACCTTTCTTTATCAACTCGCTGGCTGCGGTTCATCACAGCATGCGCTGGCATTCGGATAACGACATTAAGCTAATGGACCAGATGGTGGCCAGCTTGCAGAAAAAATACCCCCATGCTGAACTGACGCGTCAGCTGGTCAGCAAAGTAACGACAACCAAACGCATTGCATTAGGGGCTATTGCGCCGGACTTTATCACAAAGGATACCGCTAGCCATACCGTTGCGTTGAAAAATTATCGGGGCAAATATACCCTGGTTGACTTTTGGGCTTCCTGGTGCGGACCATGCCGACAGGAAAGTCCGACCTTGGTGCGGCTTTATTCGAAGTACAAAGAGAAAGGCTTTGCTATTTTAAGCGTATCGATCGATACCGATAAAGCCAGGTGGGAGAATGCCATCAAAAAAGATGGCTACACTTGGGAGAACGTGTCGGAACTGGATGGTTATTCGGGATCAACGGCTGCCTTATACACGGTTACAGCTATCCCCAATAGTTTTCTGCTAGATAAAGACGGTAAGATCATCGCCAAAAATCTGCGGGGAAAGAATCTGGAAGCTAAATTAATTGCACTCATGGGCCAGTAGTTGGGTAAATGAATAATGAATAATAAGCTGATAGTCATTTTTTTTGCATTATTCATTATTCATTTTACATTATCAATTTCCCTAGCTAACTTCAGAAAACACTGATATGAAAACCGTTTGGCTGATTCTAATCGTACCCCTTCTTTTAGCGGCCTCCTTCATTTTTACGCCAGCACCTAGACCAGAGCCGGAATCTGCTGTACGAGAACGGTGCAACGAAATAGCACTCTGCGGTGCCGGGGCGAATGGGTATATCAGTCCAATGGAAAACGGGAAGTTTATAATCCCTTTGCCGGGATGGGGAAATTATACCCACAAGATTTCGACCAGCCAGGATAGCGCTCAGTATTATTTTGATCAGGGATTGACCTTGTATTACAGCTATCACATGAAGGAGGCTATGGCTTCCTTCAAAGAAGCGGCCAGGCTGGACCCTATGTGCCCAATGGCCTGGTGGGGACAGGCATTAACCGGTGGTCCTTATTATAATGCGGCCCATACCTACAAGGTTTCGGCAGATATGCCATCTATTCTAGCTCGTATGAATGAACTGGCTTCGAATGCCAGTCCGCAGGAAAAAAAGCTGATCCAGGCGATGAATACACGCTATTCATCTGATCCGACTGATTCGGAACGCAAACAGCTCAATCAGGCCTATGCATCTGCCATGCGCTCTCTCGTCACCGAGTTTGATGACCCGGACGTTAAAATGCTCTATGTGGATGCTATTATGTTGATCCATGCCTGGGATTTCTGGACGAGCGACGGTACCCCCAAAACCTGGACGCAGGAAGTGGTAGATCTAACCGAAGCCGTTCTTAAAAAATACCCGGATCATCCAGCGGCCCTGCATTATCATATCCATCTGACCGAAGCATCCAAACATCCGGAGGTGGCTCTGACCAATGCTGATAAACTTAAAACCAATCTTCCTGGTGTTGCCCATATGGTCCACATGGCGAGTCATGAATACCAGCGCAACGGCCTTTTTGCTGAAGGGGTACTCGTCAATGATCTGGCCGATAACAATCTGCTACTGTACGATTCATTGGTAGCCCATTTGGGATTAGTAAAACATTCGCCCCATTACTTTGCCGTGCAAACGTATTGCGCCTTAAGTGGAGGTATGTACGAAACCGGTTTACGGGATGCCCTCCGTTGCCGGAAGTCGGTATCTCCAGTAGCCGAGAATGCATATGACCAGTTTTTGTACATGCTGCCTTCACTTACGCTGGTCAGGATGGGTAAATGGCAGGAGATTTTAGCCACTGAACAGCCTAATGACAAGTGGGCCTATGCTGCATTGCTGGACCATTTTGCCAGGGGAATGGCGCTTGTAAGCACCGGTCATCCCGACGAAGCTCAAAAGCAATTGCAGCAGCTTGGCGAACGCTTAACCGATCCGATACTTGAGAAGCGACGCATTCCGTTTAACGCTCCGCTACCCATCGCCCAAATCGCTCACCATATTTTGGATGCATCTATTCTTTTTGCCGACAGAAAGCATGAGCAAGCGGTAGCCAGTCTTCAGCAAGCGATTAGTCTGGAAGACCGCCTGATTTATACCGAACCCAGTGACTGGCCCTTACCTGCCCGGCAGTTTTTAGGTGCTTATTTACTGAAACTACATAAAGTGAAAGAAGCCGAAGCCGTGTACCGTGAGGACTTGATTCATCATCCGGGCAATGGCTGGTCGTTGGTTGGTCTTCACAAGGCACTTAGTCTGCAGGGAAAGCGCCCGGAACTGGCGCGGATTGAGGCTAGTTATCGCTCTGCCTTTTCAAAAGCGGAGCATATTCCCACAGCTTCCGTCTATTAAGTGAGCAGCCGTTTGTTATAGGCCATTGCTGTGAAGGTATACTACTGGCAAACTGCTCAGATTAGCACCGTTGGCAATCCTAATACCCTATTTTCAAGTGCTGATGAACTAATTGAAGCGTGTTTAGAAGGCTTATCCGCTAATCGTTGATGATCCAGTGGAGCATTTGAATGTCCAGTACGGTATTTGGACAGATTAATCAATAAAACACTGCCTAAAATAACAACCAGTCCAATGATCTGGAGGAGTGAGATGCTTTCATGAGCGAACACAATTCCCAGAATAACAGCGATCACGGGATTCACATAGGCATACGTACTGACTTGCGTGGCCGGGCGTACCTGCAATAGCCAAACGTAGGCGCTGTAGGCAATGATCGACCCAAACAAAATAAGATAAACCAGGGCCAGCCAGGACTGCGTTGAGATTTGCGACCAACGGACCTGCTCAAATTCGTGAGTCAACAGGCTAGCGGGCAGAAACACCAGTCCGGCGATGACCATTTGCCAGGCTACATTTACGGTTGACGAACCTTCGGAAGGGTTGTGTTTTGAATAAAGCGACCCTGACGACCAGGAAATTGCGCCAACAACGAGCAACAGCATTCCGATAATTTTTGATCGGTCTGCGTTTTCTGCCAGCATCCCGCTTAACTGTTCCCCAAATAAAAGGAGCACACCAATAAAGCCGACAGCCAGCCCCGCCAATGTTGATTTACTACGGAATGTAGTGTTCCAGTTTGGCCTATCAAGTAACACAAACCAGATCGGAGCCGAGGATACCAAGATGGCAACCAAGGCGCTAGGAAGCGTTTGTTCCGCCCAGATAACGACGCCATTACCGACTACCAGCAGTAAGAAGCCTACGACGGCGGAGGTAACCAAGCTGCTTTTTATGAAAATCCGTTCCCCTTTTATGAGCGACCAGCCAAGCAATAAAGCCCCTGCGGTCAGAAAACGAATAGCACCCATAAGCAAGGGCGGTATGGCCTGAATAGCCATCTGGATAAAGAAATAGGTAGAGCCCCAGACAACATAAACGATCGCAAAGGCAACAGCAACCAAAAATGGACTAGCGGCTTTCAAGTTGTTCTGATTCATGATTTCTGCAAATAATGAGTATAAGTAGGATCAACGTTCAGGCGTTACGGAACCAAGGGCGAACTAAAGGTAATGTAGCGCTGGGCCTCGATGGATGGCACATCAACTACCTCAATCCGGCGAATAATGGTTGTTTGCCCATCGCTGATCTCCAGTTTATAAGTGCCTGATTTGCTGCCCTCAAAGTTCAACTTCCAATGGTAAGCTCTCGGCGATCTTTTCATAAATAGCTCATGAAGGGTCAACTCATCCGTGTTCTTAATCTTGAGTGTAATACCATTGACTTGTTTAACCAGCAATATCACATTAACGGTTCGATTGGCACCCATGTAAGTGCCTAACTCAAACGGTTTTTCTTCTGACCATCCAATGGGTTCCTGATCGGTAGACTGTGCCTGGCTAGTCAGGCTTAACAGTATCAACCCTAGATTGGCTATAACCCTGAGCGAATGTTTTAGTAGTTTCATCTTGCGTGTTCATTTATGTTTAATTGTCTTGGGCAAAGTTGATTCCTTTTGGATTATTAGTAAAGCGAATTATTTTTGTTGAAATCATGAATAAAATTCATCATGGAAATCCGACATCTTCAAATGGTGAAAGAGGTAGCCAACACAGGAAACCTGACCAGAGCCGCCGATCAGTTATTCTTGACGCAGTCGGCCCTGAGCCATCAGCTAAAAGAAGTTGAGGGTTACTTTAATACACAGCTTTTTATTCGCGACAAGAAGCAGATGCGTCTGACGCAGGCGGGGACAATTGTTTTACAGGCAGCCGAGAAGATTCTTCAGGAAGTAGCCGAAACACGGGCTAAAGTTCGAACGCTGATTGATGAGGAGGCTGGCGAGATCCGACTTTGTACCCAATGTTACACATCGTACCACTGGCTGGCTGGTTTTTTGCGGGAGTTCCAGTTAATTTATCCGAAAGTAGATATTAAGGTTGAGTTGGAGGCTGCCACGCAGGATGCTGTTAAGCATTTGTTAACGAACAAAATCGATGTGGCAATCACTGAAGGAGATGACAATCCCAAGTTTCTGTATACCCCACTATTTCAGGATGAGTTTGTGGCGATTGTGGCTCCTGATCATCCCTGGGCTGATCGTAGTTGGGTTGAGTTGAGCGAGTTTGCCAGTCAGAGTTATATCATGTATAATATTCCTGACGAAGAGAGCGACAATTTCATGATGATCTTCAAAAATTGTCGTCCAGCCAAAGTGTATAAAATCACGTTGACCGAAGCGATTCTGGAGATGGTCAAAGCAGACCTGGGGGTAGCTGTTATGCCAACCTGGGTAGTTCGGCCTTATGTGCAATCGGGGCAATTAGCTACTGTGCGCATTACCGAGAAACGCATTCTTCGGACCTGGTATGCCGCCACGTTAAAGAACAAACAACAGCCCCTGTTTACTGACGCTTTTGTTAAGCAACTCGCCTGTTATATGAAAGAAATGGATGGTTATGCCTGTACAACCAGTTAGCCTGTTCACTAATAGGGTGTTTAGATCAGTTGGACTCTAACTGATCTAAACACCCTATTAGTGAACAGGCTAACTGGTTGAGAAATCTAAAAATTAAGCTGATGGGCCGGTGAAGGGCTCGTCGTCATTTTTTGGATAGGCGGTGAAAACTGAGTTAGCTTAATCCCTTTAACAGCCGCTTTATATTCCTCAATGGTAGGAGTTCTGCCCAGAATGGCCGAAAGAACAACCACTGGGGTAGAGGCCAATAATGACTCTCCTTTCTTACGATCTGAATCTTTCACCACACGCCCCTGGAACAGACGAGTAGAGGTAGCCATTACGGTATCGCCCTGCTCTGCTTTTTCCTGGTTACCCATACACAGGTTACAACCAGGGCGCTCCAGATACAGAATGTTTTCGTATTTGGTACGAGCGGCAGTTTTAGGAGCAGCATCGTCAAATTCAAAACCAGAATACTTTTCCAACACCTCCCAATCGCCTTCTTCCTTGAGTTCAGCGATGATATTATAAGTAGGGGATGCCACTACTAAAGGAGCCTGGAACTCAACTTTTCCAGATTGTTCCTCCAGGTTTTTCAGCATCTTGGCAACGATCTTGATATCGCCTTTATGGACCATGCAGGAGCCAACAAAACCAAGGTCAACATGCTTTTCGCCGTCGTAATACGTTAGGTCACGAATGGTATCGTGCGTGTAGCGTTTTGAGGCATCCACGTTATTTACGTCAGGGTCGGCAATCATTGGCTCGTTGATAGCATCCAGATCGACCACGAATTCTGCGTAATACTTAGCGTTCTCATCAGGTGCTAATGGCGGCTTGTCGCCTGATCTGATTTCCTCGATCCGTTGATTCGCTTTATTGATTAAGCCTTGCAGTACCTGCTTCTCATTATCCATGCCCTTTTCGATCATGATCTTAATGCGGTCTTTCGCGATCTCTAATGATTCGATGAGGGTTTCAGGCTGGGAAATACAGATTGCTGCTTTGGCTTTCATTTCTGCCGTCCAGTCTGTGAAGGTGAAGGCCTGATCAGAAAGCAAGGTTCCGATATGTACTTCTATAATCCGTCCCTGGAATACATTTTCCCCTTTAAACTCCTTTAACATCTGGATTTGGGTAGCATGCACTACATCACGGAAATCCAGGTGATCCTGCATTTTGCCTTTGAACGTCACTTTAACCGATTCAGGAATAGGCATAGATGATTCGCCCGTGGCCAATGCCAGCGCAACCGTACCGGAGTCGGCACCGAACGCAACGCCTTTAGACATCCGGGTATGGGAGTCGCCACCAATAATGATAGCCCAATCATCTATCGTGATGTCATTCAGAACCTTGTGAATTACATCGGTCATCGCATGATAGACACCTTTTGGGTCCCGAGCCGTAATCAGACCGAAGTCATTCATAAAACTCATCAGCTTGGGAATGTTCTGCTGCGATTTACTATCCCAAACCGATGCGGTGTGACAACCTGATTGATAACCGGCATCTACGATTGGAGAAATTATCGTTGCCGCCATCGACTCCAACTCCTGAGCCGTCATCAGGCCTGTCGTATCCTGAGAGCCAACAATATTTACCTTTACACGAACATAAGAACCTGCATGTAACGTAGCACCGGAGGTTCCAACTGCGTTTCTATTGAAAATTTTCTCTACTGCAGTAAGGCCTTGTCCTGGATGAGAAATTTCTTTGGATGGGGCAAATACCAGAGGAGCCGTGATGCCAAGGGTTTTAGCGGCAAACGTCTGTAGTTTTTTGCCAAATTCGATGGAGTAAGACCCACCGGCTTTCATGAATTCGATCTTCTGAGGAGTGAAGGCTGAACTAACATCCATTACCTCCTGCCCATCTTTATACAGCTTTTTGGTCTTTGTATTAACGGTAAGAAAAGTCCCGGTGTCCACCGAATAGGTTTGCTCTAAAACGGGCTGACCGTCGGCATCAACTACCAGCTTGCCATTCTCATCTAACTTTTTAACCCAGTTTTTAAGGTCTAAGCCAATACCACCCGTTACACCAACGGTAGTCAAAAAGATCGGCGAGATACCGTTGGTTCCTGCTACTACCGGAGCAATGTTAACGAACGGTACGAAAGGGCTGGCCGACTTACCAATCCACAGAGCCACGTTGTTCACCCCCGACATCCGCGAAGAACCTACACCCATGGTGCCTTTTTCGGCAACCAGCATAACCCGCTTGTCAGGATATTGTTCTTTCAGCGCCTTCAGGGCTGCCTGTTGAGCTTTATTGTGCTCAAACATACACTGGCCATGAAGCTCACGGTCTGAGCGGGAGTGCGCATCACTTCCCGGAGACAGCAAGTCGGTAGAAATATCACCGATACCAGCAACGAACGTTACTAGGTCAATCTCTTCAGGGATGTCCGGCAACTTGGTATAGAACTCTGCCTGCGCATAACTTTCGAGAATATCTTTGGCGATTGGGTTGCCGTTTTTATACGCATTCGCTAAACGGTCGGTGTCCGCTTCGTACAGAAAAACCTGTGTTTTGAGTACTTCTGCAGCGTTTTTTGCAATCGTCTCATCCTCGCCCAGGGCTAAATCCAGTAGAACCTCAATAGAAGGACCTCCCTTCATGTGAGATAATTGATCAAAAGCAAAGGCAGGTGGGATTTCGTTTACGATAGACTCACCAAGAATAATTTCCTTCAAAAACTTCGCCTTTACACGAGCCGCATTTGTGGTTCCCGGTAACACATTATAAATAAAGAAGTTGAGGGAATCTTCTCGGTGCTCATGATCTCCATCTTTGATCTGTTCAATGACCTCGTACATCAACTCAGCCCCGTCAATCGGCAATGGATGAAGCCCCTGAGCTTCTCTTTCTATAATCTGCTTTTGATACTCGTTATATGTGCTCATGAATGAACCTTTATTTCAAGAAGGTTTGATAATTTTCCCAAATTTACAAACCTAAGCAATTTATCTAAAAAAGGGTGGTGGCTTTATTGCGTTTATCGATAAAGAAAAACTGTTTGATAAATAAAGTTGTGGCAATAACGCTGCCGATTTTTCGACTTTATTAGTGAATTGTGTTTACGTATTTTCACTCCTCAAAATGGTTGATCTACCCGCTTAAATCGGGCATTCAGTAAGATTCATTTTCTGGCCCAGGTGATGGCTGGCAATTTCGCCCTGTCATTAAACAACCTGCCACGGCAGATGAATCGTATGAAATATATATTCCTTTTGTTCTTTATTTCCGGTACGGCTGTGGCTCAGTTCGGTCCCGGTGGCCCTGGCGGTCGACCCGGCGGGCCAGGTAATGATGGGTTCGGTCAGAAACAGGAGAAAACATTTATCCCTGGCACCGATACCGATACCAAACCGAAAGGCAATGGTAAACTAGCGGGTATACTAATGGATTCGACCACCAATAAGCCCGTCGAATATGCAACCATTGCGCTGATCAATGTGCAGACTAAAAAGCCTGTCGATGGCACCACTGCCGATGATAAAGGGCGGTTCACGCTTACGCGATTGGCCCCCGGTACCTATAGACTTCAGTATTCTTTTATCGGGTACAAAAATCGCACGTCGGCTCCAATCACGATTGCAAAAGGCTCTGACATCAACGTGGGCGTTGTGAACTTACCACCGGATGTTCAGACACTCGCCGAAGCTACCGTAACGGGGCAGGCGGCTATGTTTGAAGAGAAGGTAGATCGGCTGGTGTATAATGCTGAAAAAGACGTGACTACCCGAGGGGGCGATGCCTCTGATGTGATGCGGAAAGTACCGATGCTGACCGTCGATCTGGATGGAAATCTTACCCTACGTGGCAGTAGCAACATTCAGGTGTTGATCAACAACAAGCCCAGCACCATTGTAGCGGCCAGTGTAGCCGACGCCCTGAAACAGATTCCGGCCGACATGATCAAAAGTGTGGAAGTGATCACTAGCCCTTCGGCTAAATATGATGCCGAAGGGTCGGGTGGAATTATCAATATCGTGACCAAGAAGACGACGCTGCAGGGCCTGACGCTCGATGTGAACAGTGGTGTGGGCAACCGAGGCTCGATGCTGGGTCTGAATGCCAACTACCGAACGGGTAAAATGGGTTTCTCCCTGAGTGGTTTTGGTCGGGCTGAATACAACGTGAAAGGCGATTTTCAGAATACCCAGACAACGAAAACGGCTGCTGGCGATCAGACTACCATTCAGAATGCCAGTACACTCACCGAACGGCTATTTGGTAACTATCAATTAGGCTGGGATTACACCATCGACAAAAACACATCGCTCACGGCCAGCATTCGGTACGGAGCCCGGAACGGCAATGCAACCCAGAATGGCTTGTTAACCACCACCTATCTGCCTGGTGTTACTGCCCCACTTCTCAGTGATCGCAATGTGGTAACGAAGGACATCAATGGAACAATCGATGCCAACGTAACCTATACCAAAACGTACAAACCGCAACAGGAACTGAGCATCTTAGGTCTCTTCAGTCAAAACAACCGGCAAAACAACTTTACCGCCGACTTGCTGAGCACAACCGATATGCAAACAATTCTTTCGCGGCAGCGCAACGATAACCCCAGCACCAACCGGGAGTCGACGCTTCAGATTGATTACCAGACGCCCATCGGACAGAAACAACTTCTGGAATTTGGCGGTAAAGGAATTATGCGTCAGGTAAACAGCGACTATACCTATTTTCTAGCTCAGGGCGCAACAGGCGACTACGCCGTAGACAATACCCGATCGAACAACTCACTGAACTACGAGCAGGATATCATAGGTGCCTATGCCTCATTAACCGCATCGTTGCCCAAGAAATACACCCTTAAAGCGGGCGCTCGCTATGAATATACGATCCTGAACGCCCGGTTCGGTTCGGAACAGACAGGTACACCTATTTCGCTTTCCAACTACGGAAATCTGGTGCCGAGTATCAATATCTCGAAATCGTTGAAAGGCAACAAAATGCTGAAGCTGGCCTATAATCGCCGAATTCAGCGGCCGGGTATCCAGTTCCTGAACCCCAACATCAATTCCTCCAATCCTACCAACATTAGTCAGGGTAACCCGTACCTTTCGCCTGAGCTGACCGACAACGTCGAGTTGAGCCTGTCGATGCCTATTAAGTCGGTTTATTTGACGGCCGCTCTGTTTGCCCGACGCACCAACAATGAAATCACAAGTGTGCGCGATACCGCATCGGTGCTAGTGAACAATGTAACGCAAACGGCCATTCGCACTACCTATCAGAACGTAGGCTATGAAGATACCTATGGACTAAATTTGTTTGGCAACATCAACCTGTCGTCGAAATTACAGCTTAATGGTGGCCTGGATTTGATGCACGTGAATCTGACCAACAACAACGCCAATCCAATTTATTCGGCCTCGAATTCGGGCTGGGTAGTGGGCGGACGATTATTTGGGAACTACACCATCGGCAACGGCTGGGGCCTTCAGGGGGGGGGGCGGTATGATGGGCCGACGCATTCAGTTGCAGGGCTATCAGGGTTCGTTTGCGTTCTATAATCTGGGTTTCAAGAAGGACATCGCCCAGAAAAAAGGCAGCATTGGCTTAGTTGCGGAGAATTTCTTCAATCACCCCTTTACGGTTCGCTCCGAATCCAGTTCATCCATTCTGAGTCAGTCGAGTATCAATAGTTTTTACAATGCGGGTGTACGGTTGACCTTTACTTACAAACTTGGCAAGATGAAGTTTGTCGATTCAAAACAGAAGAAATCGATCAATAATGACGATGTGAAAGGCGGAGAAGGAGGTGGTAACGACAACCAGCAACAACAGGCCGCTCCCGCTGGTGGCGGACGACCTCGCTCTTAAGCTTAGTTTGTACTTTCTTCTGCCCTCAGTTGTCATCATCGTACAGTATGGATACCCTCAACGCTCAGTTTTTATCCTTCAATCAAAAAATCCGGCTGGCGCTTAGTGTCTTTGCCATCTACTGGCCTATCCGTCAGTATGTAAGCCTGGATCACTTAGATTGGGATATCATTCAGAAAAATTGGCTTCTCTGGCTGATCGAACTGGTGGTGACGGTGCTTTATTTTACGTTTTGGCTGAGCGTCACGGAGTGGATCGAACAACGGTTTGTGGGCTCCTTTCGAACGGGTTTTCTGGTGGAATTCAAATTGCCCGCTCAATTGCTTACTTTACTGATAGCGGGGCTATTAGCCGTTGTTTTTAACATTGGGTATGGTGCCTTGTGGCGACGGCTGGACTGGGCCTTGAATCATGATGGCACAGAACTGATAGGCCGTAACGGCGAACCACCGTTCCAAAACCATCACAACTTTCCGGGAAACGGCCCTCGTGGAGACGATCCTCACGGTCATGGCCCTCGTGGCAACGGCCCTCATGGGCATGATTTTCGTGGCAATGACCGTCATCGGCGCGATAAGCTAAATAACGGACTGGTCGTGATCACTTTGCTGTCGGCGTTTTATCTGGCTGCTAACCGGCGGGGCTATAAACAACTTCAGGAATTACGGGTCAATGGGGAGCAACTCAAACGGGAAGCGGCACAGGCGCAGATGCTGGCGCTGAAAAACCAGGTGAATCCCCATTTTCTCTTTAATAGCCTCAATATTTTGTCGTCGCTGGTAGAAATTGATCAGAAGTTGTCGGTTCAGTTTATATCTCGATTGTCCAAAGCATTTCGGTACGTATTGGAGCATCCTGATACCGAGTTGGTTGCGTTGAAAACGGAACTGGAGTTTTTAGATTCCTATACGTTTCTATTGAATATTCGCTTCGATGAAAAACTAAAAGTGATGCAGACTGTGACCGATGAACAGGCCAACCGGTATTCGATTGCACCTTTAACGCTTCAATTGCTGCTCGAAAATGTGGTGAAGCATAACCAGATGTCTAGTGAGCAACCTCTGACGGTCTTAATTTATGTTGAAGGGGAGTATTTGATCGTCTCAAATCCCATTCTATTACGACCTACTCCGCAGCGGTCGACAGGCATGGGACTCCAAAATATTAAAAATCGGTACCGACTATTGACCGACAAAGCCGTTGAGGCCACCGAACAGGATGGATTTTTTGTCGTTAAAATTCCACTACTCTCATGAACGTCGTCATTATTGAAGATGAATCGCTTAGTGTCAGGCGATTAGAAAAGATGCTATCCGAGTATGATCCAACCATTCAGGTGCTGGCGAAGTTGCCATCCGTGACTAAAGCCCTTCGCTGGTTTAATGAGCATCAGGCTGAGCTACCAGATTTGATCTTCATGGATATTCACCTGGAAGATGATAGTGCGTTTCGGATTATTGAGGAGACGCAGCTTGAGTTGCCCATCATTTTCACGACGGCTTACGATCAATACACGCTCCAGGCGTTCAAAGCCAACAGCATCGACTACCTGCTCAAACCCATCGACACCGATGAATTAGGCGCTGCTTTGGATAAATTCAAGCGGGTTCACCTGGCCAATAAAGCGGTCTCGTCAGCCAATGTGGATGCCTTAATTCAGTCACTTCGGCTACCATCGTCGGTCTATAAAGACCGGTTCATGGTGACGATCGGTACGAAAATTCAAAGTATTCAGACCGACCAGATTGCCTATTTCTTTTACGACGAAAAGTCAACCTGGTTGCAAACGCACGACGGCCGACCCATTTCGGTTGAGTACAGTCTGGAAAAACTGGCAACCCTGCTTGATCCCAACCAGTTTTTTCGAATTAATAGAGCGTATCTGATTACGTTTGATGCCATCAAAACCATCCATACCGATTCAAGCGGTAAACTCAAACTTGATCTGGAGCCGATATCCCGGCACGAAGTCTTTGTCAGTGGCGATCGGGTCACTGATTTTAAAGCCTGGCTTGGTAAATAAACGGCTAGAGCCTAATTACTCATCAAACACCTTCATAAGTAATCCTCATTCAAAAATGAACACCATGAAATATCCTTCATTTTTATTTGGTGTTGGGCTGCTGATGTTGCCTGCCATTTTTATTGGTCAACGCCAGTTTCGGACTTCCTGGCAAGCGCCGGAGATCAGTCGCCAGGCCCTGCTCTTAACAGCCGACTGCGCATCGGCGAAAGGGGTGGAACGCGTGGTTTGTCTGGCCGAAGCGTTCAAAGCTACCCTCACGTCCGATCAGATAGCCTCGGTGCAGCGGCCTTACTCAAAAACCGATGCGGTCAAATGGTCCAACTTTCCCGAATTTTCTGAACGTCCCCGGAGGGTGGGCATTCGGTTGGGATCGCTCAGTGAAGCCCAGCTTAAAGCCGCTAAAACCCTGCTGGCAGCGGCAATGGCGCAGACTATACCTAACGAGGGGTTCGATGAACTGGAAGGCAATCTGGCTGCCGACGAATATCTGGGTAAGCTTATTAATAAAACCAGCACATTTAATCAGGGCAATTATTATCTGGCGTTTCTGGGAACACCCAGCACCAAAGATCTGTGGGAATTGCAGTTTGGCGGACACCATTTCGCCGTTGCGAACACCTATAAAGAGGGCAAAGCGATTGGTTTAACGCCTTCTTTCCGGGGTGTTGAACCAATCGCTCCTGTCACGATCAATGGGCGTACTCATCAATCAATGGAACAGGAGCGGCAGGCCTTCGCCAACATGCTGGGTAGCCTGAGTCCCAGCGAGCAGACTACGGCCAAGTTATCGGGCACGTTTCGGGATGTTTTGCTTGGACCCGGAGTGGATGGTCAGTTTCCCAACACCAAGCAGGGTATCAAGGTGGGTGAGTTGAGTGCCGCGCAGAAAAAGCTCGTACTGAACGCTATAAAACTTTACGTCAACGATTTAGAGCCAGCTATGGTTGCTACTACATTGACCCAGTACACGACCGATCTCGACAATACGTACATCGCCTTTTCAGGCAGCGGTACTATGAGCCAGCCCGGCGATTACGTGCGGATCGACGGCCCGCGGGTTTGGATTGAGTATTCGGGGCAAGCCAGTCGTGATATTCCCGGCACGGTGCACCCACACTCCGTTTGGCGCGATAGAATAAGCGACTATGGTGGTAATTAAATGATCGGGGAGTATTTTTAGCCCGTTTTATGAACTATATCCTCCTATCCTCTGTGCTGTTCTTGGCCTTGCTGAACTCCTGTCATCAAACGGGCAGATCAACAACTGAAACCAGTACGACTGCTCCGTCAGACTCATTGCCCTGGGTAAATTATTCTGCCAATGATATCGTACGTGACACGACGCTATTTGACCAGCCAAAACAAATCGGTAAGCTGACCGACCCCGCTCTGGTTGAAGCGTCGGGGTTGGCACCCAGCCGCCGGAATCCGGGTTTTCTGTGGACGGAAGAGGATTCGGGAAATCCCAATCAGATTCAGCTAGTGCGGCCGGACGGAAGTGTAGCAGCTCGATTTACCATTGACAGAGCCATCAACCGCGACTGGGAAGATATAGCCGTTGGACCGGGCCCTGTGGCGGGCGAAACCTACATATATCTGGCTGAAATTGGGGATAACAAACGACGTTATCCCGAAAAGATCATTTATCGTTTTCCAGAACCTGCCATTTCCGGCCAGACATTACCTTATGCGGGTACAATAACCAAGGCTGATGTCATTCGATTGACGCTCCCTGATGGTCCACAAAATGCCGAAGCTATCCTGATTGACCCAACTACGAAAGACGTATACATCCTCTCGAAAGGCGATGAGTCGGAATTGTATCAGGCCAAATACCCTCAGTCGTTGACGCAGACGATCATGATGACCCGTCTGCTGGTGATGCCTTTCGACAAGGTGACTTCGGCGGGAATTTCACCGGACAATCGGGAAATTTTGATTCGCACCTACGACTACTTGTTTTACTACCCCCGCCGAGCGGGAGAGTCCGTTGCTGATGCGCTCAAACGGACGCCCCGAATGATCCCATTAGCCAGTGAACCACAGGGAGAAGCCGTTGGCTGGGCAATTGATGGATCGGGCTATTACACGACCAGTGAAAATCCCGATGCTAGCTTGCAGGCAATTTACTGGTACAAACGGAAATAAGAATTGGCCAGCAGGTAGTTGCAGCTTCCGGCCACTTTACAGAATGAGCACCAGCGTTCCACCGATAATTAATACCGCTCCAAGGGCGGCTTTCCAGGTAAGTACTTCGCCCAGAAACACAACCGATAGAATGATAGCAATGGCCACACTCAGTTTATCGACTGGTGCCACCTGTGAGACCTTGCCCAGTTGAAGCGCTTTAAAATAAAATATCCAGGACAGCCCAGTAGCTATACCAGATAAAATCAGAAACAACCAATTCTGTCGACTGAGTGTGGGCAATGTATCGATACCTCCCCGCCAGAACACCAGCCCCCAGGCAACAAACAGAATGACCACCGTTCGAATGGCCGTTGCCAGATCGGTATTGACGCCTTTGATACCCACTTTTGCCAGAATGGCTGTCAGTGCGGCAAACAAGGCCGAGAGTAATGCATAAATCCACCACATTATTTCAGTCGAGTATTACCAGTAGACCTGATAAAAATGATACCTACCATCAGAATGTCCTAGAGTTTCATAAGTCGTTCTCCAATTTATTGCCAAAACGGCAAATGGAATGCGCTTTCATCCGACAAGCTAGTACAGAAAACTGAGGGAAATCTGAAGCCATTAGACTTTGATTATTCAGATCGAAATCGGATAGACAGGTCAACTCTTCCATGGAGCGGAGTAACACAAAAACCATCAGGTCAAATACGTCGGTCAGATGACGTGTGGTATTCACTGAAATTGACACATTTCTTAAACTTATTATGTCGTTTAACAAGCGCAGAACATCGGCATCTGTTAGTCGCAAATCCTGCCGTAACCGTGCGCTCCAGTCAACACGTTCTGGAAGAATGCCGTGTTTGGTAAGCAAATAGTGCTGAAGGACAGGCAGGCTGAATACCATTCTTTTGACGAAAAATAGAGCAGGATTTCACAGGATTGCTTCCCGGCCTTAACCAACTTTGGCGAATACGTGTCGGGGATTTCGATAAATCAAAAATGCGGAATCGGCCTGTGGATAATCCTTATGTTGCTCTATGAGGGTACAAAGTTGCTTCACCGAGAGGGCAGGTGTAAGATGCTCATCGGGCAAGGTTAATCCATATAGTAATTCCAGGAAAACAACTACTTCGGTTACCTCTATGTCGTTTAGGCCTAAATCGGTTTGTAGGCAGTGATACGATTTGATGCCCGAAATTGGTAGAGTAAACTGTTGGTTAATATACCGGCAAATGTGCGTGAAGGTGGTCATAAGCGATTGGTTGTGAGTGTATAAATGAGTGAATTTCTGGTTTCAAGGTTGCACCATTAGTAAGTTCGGGAAGTCAAGTGTTAAAAACGCCAGATCAAGCTGATCTGGCATTTCTGATTGTACCTAATGGATCTTAAACAGTCATCTTACACATAAAAGAGATGAACCATGTTTTGGGGTAAAGACGCTTTACCAGCTAATACGGAGATAATCATTAACCTGTTGCAAAACCGATTAACTATCTGTGCGAATTTGTAGGTGATTTATCGACAGAGTAAGTGATTGCAATGGACATACCGTGCGGATAAATCTTACCTCTGTAACGATTCGTTGCAAATGCGTGTTATATTGCAATCAAATGATTCTCTACTTATGGCGACGCAAGCACCCGCAGCAGGTATATACACGACTGGGTCACTCACACCTCTTCAACTTATTGATCGATCACGGCAGGGGTTGTCAGGTGTAGAAACGAGTCGAGTGGCAGGATTGCTTAGTGTTACTGATAAAGAAATGGCCCGCTTGTTAAATCAATCGGTAGCGACCTTTCACCGGCAGGTTAAACTTCAACAACTTGATGCCGCAACATCCGAGCGACTATTATTGCTGGCCCGACTAGCTACGTATGGGACCACTGTTTTTCAGGATAAAGGCAAGTTTACACGCTGGCTTCGTCGACCCCTTCGACTTCTGAATGATCGACCACCCTTAGATTTGCTGGACAGCTCGACGGGCGTTCAACTGGTGGAAGATATTCTGGGCCGCATTGAATACGGTGTGTTTAGCTAATGCCGACGACCTTATATCGAGTACAGACGGATAGTCATCGGGATACCATTTTAGATGGCATAGGTGCACAGTTGCATGGTGGTCGCTGGAACGTCCGCGGGCGACCATTGGTGTATACAGCCACAACGCCCGAACTGGGTTTTCTGGAATACATGGTTCATTTAGAGGGAACGCCCCTGGCCGATCTGCCCCCACTGATTCTCTGCGAAATCGAAATTCCTGACGAGTCAATTGTGTGGCTGGAAGCGCACCAACTACCGATTGGCTGGAACCACCCATACATAGCGCCAATGGGGTTGCCCCAATTTGCGGATGCGCAGTTTCGACAACACAATACGTTGTGTCTGGCTTTACCATCTGTAGTAGTTCCGCTATCGCCATCGCGCAATGTGCTGCTAGACCCATTGCATCCGTTACGGGCGGCATGTCGCGTTGTTCGGATTGACTCGTATCCAGTTGATCCAAGATTACCGACGGCTACGCTGTAAATTCCAGCAGGAAAAATACTCTCCTGTATCTAGTTAGATTGACCAATAAAGAGCTAAAACGAATAGCAGTAAGAAATGCCGGATAGGTTTGGTGAAGTCGAGGTTATCTTATTCGTTTAAAAAACTGTACCTATGCCCTTGATAGCGTGCTTCCTGTACCGTTTTTCTCAACAATTTAAAGGAATCGTAGGGTCCATTGGCGGCCGTTAAATTAACAAGCCAGGTAGGTAGGCTTCCACCAGGATTAACGTGACATTGATAATCGATCAGTAACTGCTTATCCGCTTGTGGGCGTACCTCCCAGGTAGCGAACCACTCGACAACCCGAATGCCATCTTTATCTTTTTCAAGATGCCAGTCGTTGGTAGGTTGAGAAAAGCCAATCCTGCAAAAAGACAGTAGCATGACCATTAACAAGACGCGTTGCTGCATTAGTCTTCGTTTTACAGGTAAATTCTTGTTCGAGTAAACCCCAATACCATTACGCAAGAATTAGCTCCAATGATGCTCAGCCATCGCGAAATAAAATCCAGGCTACATCGCCCGTAAGAAAATAAGTTAATGGACAGTCGGTTTGTGCCGACCCAATTTGCGCTTCAGCCACGGATAGACCCGATACGCTACTTCGGTAGAGAGCAACCCAATGCCCGCCCCAACCAGGACGTCCGATATCCAGTGTTTATCATTGGTCATTCGTAAGACTCCAGTCGAGGTGGCCATGGCGTAGCCGCCAATCGGAATCCAGGGACTGACTCCCCTAAATTCCCGATCCAGCAAACTCGCTCCGGTAAAGGCATTGGCGGTATGTCCCGATGGAAAGGAGAGGTAATTGGAACCATCTGGCCGAAGCTCATTCGTGCTGTGTTTCAGTCCCAGCACAATGCCTGTACTAATCCCGTAAGCAAGCACACCGATAAGCACCCGATCAAGGGGTTGGGAGCGACCTTTTACGCCTGCCAGACTCAACCCCGCCCAGGCAGTAGCTGGCCCATATTGTAGGAAATCGTCGGCGTGGGTACGAAAATGGATTTTATCCTGAATCTGACTTCGGACATAAAAGCGGTCGAAATTACTGTTTGGATAGTCGGGTAATAGGGCTAACCCAAGGGGAATCAATACAGTCGGAGCTACCCATCGGAAAGTAGTTGGCTGAGCAGGAATGCTGTCCCAGGAGGCCCGCTGGAAAACAGTGTTTAGCGGTTGCCCAACGGCTGCCATTACGGGAAGCAGCATAAGCCAGCAGCTCAGTAGCCAACTGGGAAATGAAGTATTGAGTCGTCTGTTAGGATTGATCATTCGGTTATTCATAGGGAGTATTCTCTAGCCATTACGTATTAGAAGCCGAAAGGGTGGGGTATTTCGGGAATAAGTGATGTAAAGGAACTGTAGAAAACTATAGAGAATCTGAAGCTGATTGACGATGTCATACAGATTGGGGCATGAGCCCAACTTCAAAATGTATTCAGTTTTGGGCCAGTACTTTGGAAAAAAAGCCAAAGAGGCCTGACCATGAAAATTTTGCTGATTGAAGATGAACCGTCGCTGATTGGATCTCCTGCAACAGTCGGAAGGCTTAGACGAAGCCGACCTGAATCGGATTCAGCGATCGCAACAGGAAATCAGGCGGCTCTCGGCCATGAACCAATCGTTGCTGTTGCTGGCCAAAATTGATAATCAGCAGTTTGCCCACAATGATTCGGTAAATATCAGCGAATTGGTCAATCAACTGATCGACAACTATGCGGATTATGTGGCCCACCGGGACATAACCATTAACCGGATGATTAAAGAAGGGCCAGTCAGACCAATGAATCGGCAATTAGCCGAAGTCCTTTTTTCTAATTTGATCAAAAACGCCGTCCGGCACGGCGATGCGGGCAGTTCTATTTTCGTTCAGGTGGGCAGTAACAGCTTTATCATCACTAACGAAGGCGATCCATTGCCCTTTCCGGAGGATCAACTTTTTCGGCGGTTTGTTCGTAACCAGGCACTGCCTCAGTCTACCGGTCTTGGATTAGCCCTGGTGAAGGAAATTGCGGGGCAATACAGGATGAGGGTGAAATACGATTACGCGTCATCAATGCGTCGGCACATGTTTCAGGTTGATTTTTGAGGAATAGCAACAGGCTGCTGCAACTTCAAAATTGCTTTAGAATCGAGCCGTACGTTTGATCCGTAAACATAACTAGTAGAAACGATGTACACATTATTGATAAGCGGCCTGGTTATATTCACGTCGGCACACGTTGCCTCAGTTGCTCTAACGAACTACATAGTTAAGGCAACGCCTGCTATAACTATATTTACGATTGATGTGCCAGCGGCTGCCAGGGCTACTGTTGCCCGATTGTATCCGGGAGTTAAATCCGTGAAATGGGAGAAAGAAGATGGAAATTATGAAGCGGGACTGACTCATAACGGAAAGGAGTTGTCGCTGGTGATTGATGCCAAGGGTAATCTACTCGAAACCGAAACGACCATCACTGAATCGGCCCTGCCTGCATCGGTTCGGGCATATGTAGCCAAACACCATGCGGGTAAGAAAATTAAGGAAGCGGCCGAAATCGTCGATGCGAAGGGTAAAAAAACCTACGAAGCAGAAGTGGGTGGCAAAGACCTGATTTTTGACGAAAAAGGTCAGTTTATTAAGTAGTCAGATACACTGTAATCTACGCTTTTCCATATAGCAGTTGGCGTTTTTTGTCATTCCGACGCCAGGATGAATCTCAAGCTTGACTTGTATGAAACTTGAGATTCATCCTGGCGTCGGAATGACAAAAAATGAGTTACTAACAGGCAACCAAGGCCTATTACGAATGAAAACTTTACTTGATTATTTCCTCATTATGTCGCTCAAAACTACGGGTCTTCTTTTTTTATTGACTACGGGTATCACGTTGGCCCAAACACCAACCGGATCTCCTTCACAACCGGTTCCGGCTCAATCGGGCCAATCAGCTCCTGCGGCAATTGGGGACGCTTCAGCAAAAGGGAATGCCAAAATTACGGGCTATGCCATTGATTCAACCATGACCAAAGCGGTTGAATTTGCCAACGTGGCTTTGTATGAAACGACTAGCGGTAAATTAGTTGATGGCGCAGTGGCCGATGAAAAAGGGAAATTCACCCTCACCAAATTAGCCCCCGGCTCCTACAAACTACTGATTTCATTTTTGGGGTATACATCCAAGACTGTTGACAATATTGTTTTAAGCAAGGGCCAAACAAAAGATATTGGCGTTATTCGACTCAGCGCCAGTACGCGTACATTGGGTGAAGTAACCGTAGCAGGCAAGAAAGCACTGGTGGAGGATAAAGTGGATCGGCTGATTTATAATGCTGATAATGATGTGGCGGCTAAAGGGGGCGATGCCACTGACATTCTGAAAAAAGTACCGATGTTATCGGTCGATCCAACGGGGAACGTCTCGTTGCAGGGGAGTACCAGCGTGCGGGTGCTGATCAACAATAAACCCTCGTCCATTCTGGCCGGGAATCTGGCTGATGCGCTCCGGCAAATTCCGGCCGACTTGATCAAAACGGTGGAGGTCATTACTTCACCATCGGCGAAATACGACGCTGAGGGTAGCGGGGGAATTATTAACATTATCACCAAGAAGAACACGCTTCAGGGATTACATCTCGACGTTGATGGGGGGACGGGTAACCGCAATTCAACGCTGGGCCTAAATGGCAGTTTCCGAAAAGGAAAGTTAGGCTTGAATCTCAATGGTAATGGTCGTGTCATTTATAACCCATCGGCATCTGATCTGGATCAAACGACGTTTCTGGCAGCCGGGGCAACTCCCGTTCAGACTCATCAACGGATCGACGCTTTCGACAAAGGCACCTTTGCTCAATATGCGTTAGGGCTGGATTATGATCTGGCGAAAAATCAATCCCTAACGGGGGGAGTTCGGTTAGGTATCCGGAATTTAAGCATGGATCAACATCAACTAACCAACACACTCTCCAGCGAACAGATAGCTACGCCCTCTAAGCGGGATGTGAACACGCAGAATCTATCCAATTCAATCGACGTTAACATCGACTATCTGCATACCTATGAGGGCTCATCGAAAGAGTTAAGCTTTTCAACACAGTATAGCCGGAGTAATTTGACCAATAATTTCGGGGCTAACAATCTGGATGCGCTGGGGCTGATCAAAACCCGGCAACAAAACCTGAACGATGCCACCAATCAGGAATTTATTCTTCAGGCCGATTACCAGACTCCGGTCAGCAAACTGCTCCAGGTAGAGTTCGGAGCTAAAAATACGATTCGTCGGGTAACCAGTGACTATAACTACCTGCTGGCAGGACCCACATCTGACTATGCCGTTGATCCCAGCCGTCCGTCGGGTTTACTTAATTACGACCAGAACATTGCAGCGGCCTACCTGTCTACCACGTTTACCTTGCCCGGTGGAGTCGTTATTAAGCCCGGTTTTCGTTATGAATACACCAGTATTCAGGCGCAGACTGGCGGGAGTACGGGCGTACCAACCGATATTTCGATTCCCAATTATGGGCGCTTATTGCCCAGCATCAATATCGGCAAAAAAGTGGGGGAGAGCAGCAGCCTCAAATTTGGCTATACGCGCCGTATCCGCCGACCGTTTATCGATGACCTGAATCCCAACTTCAACACGGCCAACCCGCTCAACATTCGTGTCGGGAACCCGTATCTAAAGCCTGAAACCGTTGATCGGATTGAAATCGGCTACAGTACGCAGGTAAAGAAAACGTACCTGAATTTCTCGCTCTACACTCGACTGAATACGGATGATATTCAGTCGATTAGTCAGCGATCGGATACGTTAGTGGGTGCCGTTGTAACGCGGGTGACCAACCTGGGTAAGGAATACAATTATGGCACGAATTTATTTGCGACGATCAACATTACACCCCGGTGGAGCGTAAATGCCAACCTGGATATTATGTACCGCTTTATTCAGGGACTGGCTTTAGATATTAATGGTCTGTCGACCACGATCAGCAATCAGGGCTTTCGTTGGGGCGGGCGCATGGATACGCAAATGCAGTTCGATAAAGGGTGGGTATTGCAGGCCAACATCGGTTATCGGGGTAAGGATATTGCCCTGCAAGGCTATCGAATTGGTTTTGCTCAGTACTCGCTTGGGGCCCGGAAAAGCTTTACCAACAAACGGGGCAGCATCGGCATCGTAGCGGAGAACTTCCTGACTCGAGGTATGGGTTTTACATCGGTGCTGAACTCAGCCCAGTTTAACCAGGACTTTCGGCAATACATTTATAATTCCAGTGTTCGGGCCACATTCAGCTATAAATTTGGTAGTCTGAACGGAGCTAAGGTGAAGAAAAATAAATCCCTCAGCGACGAGAATTGATTGCTTAAATTGAGGTTCATTGATAAAATTGAGCTTATCAAATCGGTTCAGAAAGCGAACTGCTTTGGGTACTTAACCCCAAAAAATGGGCATTCACTTAGCCCGATCCCTGTTTCAACCAGTTGGATTGCCTGCTTGCCAGATAGCGTACATAAAATTGCAGCTATTACCAGAAAGTAATCGCACCCATTCTGCTAAAGATTCATAGTGTATATGACTGTGTAGTTAAAGCGGTGCCTGACGCAATCTCCAGGGAGTCCACCTTCATAAAACTGTGGAAAAAACGATGAAAAATCCTAAACAATTCTATTCCCGGCGGACGTTCGTAGCAACAATGACCGGTGCTGGTACAGCGTTCATGCTCAATCCGTTATTCGCCTGGGCTATCGATGAGCCTGACCCAGCTGTAGCGGCCATCGTCGCCAGCATCATTGGCGTTGATACCCATAACCACATTGACGTACCGAACATTGCTGCCGAACTGCCGGGGCCAGCCATTGATCTGGCGGGTGAAATGAAAAAATCTGGTCTGTCAGCCATCTGCATGACGTTTGCCGTCGACTACCAGCCATTAATCAATCCGGGCGACGCCTATGAGCGGTTTAAAAATGCCATGACAGTGATGGATAAGGCGTTGGCAACTAATAATATCAAGCGGTCGCTGAATCTGGCCGATCTGCAAGCCGCCCATAAAAAACGCCAGCCAACCGTCATCCAGTCGGTAGAGGGCGGACATTTTCTGGAGGGTAAACTGGAGCGGGTAAAGGAAGCCTATGATCGGGGGCTGCGGCAGCTTGGTCTGCTGCACGATAACGACGCGTCGGTACCGCTGGGCGATATCTACACCAAAACACCCCAATGGGGTGCGCTTACTGCGTTTGGGGCCGATGTGATCCGAGAATGCAATCGGTTGGGCATTCTGGTCGATCTGACGCACGCCAGTAATGACACGGTCAATGCGGCTCTGAAGGTAACCACAAAGCCAGTTGTTAGTTCGCACACGGGTCTGGATACGCAATTGGGTGGTAACGCTATGATGGCCAAGATGATGCGGCCTCGACTCATCAGTAAAGAACAGGCGAAAATTATAGCTGATGCCGGTGGACTCATTGGTGTCTGGACGCACCTGGCCGATACGCCAATGGACTACGCTCAGAATATTCGGGCCATGGTCGATGTCATCGGTGTTGATCACGTCTGTATCGGTACCGATACCAAACTAACTCCGTCCTACCGTTCTCCCAATGCGGGTTCGGGGCCCGGCGGCCCACCGAACAACAACGGACAGAATGGTCCGGGGGGAGGGCAGAATCGTGAGCGCGTCGGTGAACGAACCAACAAAGCCTGGGCCGATCAGCAGACTGGATTTCTATACACCGTTGTGGATTCTCTACTAAAAACCGGTTTCACAAAAGAGGAAATTGGTAAAATCGGTGGGGGGAACTTTTGCCGCGTATTTGACGCGGCCACGAACGGACATAAATAAGCCGTGGCGGCTTACCTTCCTTCACCCATTGTCAAACAAAGACTAAAATAGATTTTGCTACCTAGGTATTCAAATTGACTCCGACAGATTATTCAAGACAAAGTTATAGCACGGACCAGTATTTACTCAGGCGTGATTTTGGGGAGTTTTTTTGTGGTAGGGAGCAAATTTGCTTTGTTGTTTCAGCGCAAAATTGACCATCAGGATCAGTACTGGTACTTCGATTAGTGGCCCCACTACAGCAGCCAAAGCGGCCCCCGAGTTGATGCCAAAAACGGCAATGGCAACTGCAATGCCCAGCTCGAAATTATTCCCCGCTGCGGTAAAGGCGAGCGACGTGGATTTAGCATAATCAGCACCGGCCCGTTTCGAGAGGTAGAAGGCCGAAAAGAACATGATAGCAAAGTATACCGTCAGTGGAACGGCTATGCGCAGTACATCGAGCGGAATGGATACGATGAGTTGGCCCTTCAAACTGAACATGACCACAATCGTAAACAGTAAGGCGATGAGCGTAAGGGGACTAATGGCGGGTAAAAACGTTTGCTCAAACCATCTCTGACTGAATAACCGGGTTAGGATTACTCGGGAGAAAAGCCCTGCCAAAAAGGGAATACCTAAATAGATGAATACGCTTTTGGCCACTTCCCCGATAGTAACACTTACTTCATAGCCATGTAGTCCAAACAAGGGCGGTAATACGGTGATAAACAGCCAGGCATAGACCGAGTAGAACAGTACTTGAAAAATGCTGTTGAAGGCCACTAGGCCGGCAGCGTAGAGCCGATCACCGCCCGCCAAATCATTCCAGACAATAACCATCGCAATGCAGCGGGCAATGCCAATCATGATGAGACCGGTCATGTATTCGGGTTTGTCGGGCAGAAAAATCACGGCCAAACCAAACATGAGTAGCGGGCCGACGATCCAGTTTTGCACGAGTGAAAGCCCAAGTATTTTGGTGTTGGCAAACACCTTGGGCAGCTCATCATAGCGCACCTTCGCCAAAGGGGGATACATCATCAGCACCAGACCAATGGCGAGTGGTACGTTGGTTGAACCAGAATTAAACTGATTAATGAAATGCTGCGACTGCGGAAAAAGGTAGCCAATACCCACTCCGATTAGCATGGCCAGGAAAATCCATAAGGTTAAAAAGCGGTCGAGAAACGATAGGCGAGGGGCACTCATGCGGGGCTTTGACTTAGTGCGCGCTTCATAACAATGGCCGATGATGGACATAAGTTGCTGAATTGCTGCGTCTTTTGAATAACGGCAGGCACTTCCTGACGGTTGACGGGTTGAAAGCCGTACCGCTCAAAATAGCGGTCGGCAGTCGTGGTGATAAGATACACTTCTTTCAGGTTGGATGCCTGGGCAGTTTCCAGCAATCGACCGACCAATTGGGCGGCAATCTGTTTCCCCTGATACTGTGGGTCAACCACCACCGAACGTAGTAGACCTACCGGGCCGAAGCGTTCCAGACCAGCCACGCCAATTAAATTGCTTTCTTCTTTGGCGATGACAAAATCAGGAAGGCCGGTTGGCAAATCTTCGGTTAGTAACTGCTCTTGCTCTAGCAGAGAAATGACGGCCGCTCTATCGGCTGGTTGGGCAGCTGTAATGTGTATGTCCATAGCTATTGTGTTTTGGATTCACCCAATCGACTGGTGATAAATTCCTGACTGTACGGTTTAATTAAATCACGCACTCGCCGGAAGGAGGTCAATGCGTCTTCACCTGGAGTGTGCCCCGGATCGGGAAAGCTGTGGTGAATCTTTTCCGCGCTCGATGGGAAAATTGGACACTGTTCACGGGCATTGTCGCACACGGTAATGACGTAATCGAAGGAGATATGCAGATATTCGTCGGCATGGTTCGACGTATGATGTGAAATGTCAATACCATCCTCATTCATTACCTGAATGGCCAGGGGATTTACGCCGTGGGGAGCAACCCCAGCACTATAAACCTGCACCTGATCTCCGTGGCCCGACCTATTGGCGAAATATTGCAGATAACCTTGGGCCATCTGCGAACGAGCAGAATTGCCAGTGCAAAGCACTAATATATTTTTCATGGCTGTTTTGTGTTTGAGATTTAGTTACAGCAACCGGGAGGGCAGCATGCTGCTTTGGCTTCTCCTTCGGGCTTTTGAGCAAAAACGGTGACGCTATAAATACCCCAGGCTGGACTGCCTTTGTCTTGCTGGCGATAATCGGCGATCTCTTCGGCTGACAGATAGTTTCTCAGTACATCATCCGGCAAAACGATTTCTCGCTCTTTCTGTACAACGATGTTCGTAAAACCGCTCTCCTGCACGAGTTTCAAATACTCACTCTTCTGGATGGCGCCAGAAACGCAACCCACATAGAGTTCCGCATCCAGTTGCAAGCCTGCGGGCAGCTCACCTTTCAGCACGATATCGGAGATGCTGAAATGACCACCCGGTATTAAAATGCGGAAGGTTTCAGCAACGGCTTTCTGCTTGTCGGGCACCAGGTTCATAACACAATTGCTTACGACCACATTCGCTAGATTGTTCGGCAATGGCATGTCCTCAATGTCACCATAAACAAATTCGACATTCGTGAAACCCAGTGCCTTTGCATTCTTGCGGGCACGGTCAATCATGGCGGGAGTCATGTCCAGGCCGATTACTCGGCCCGTTTCGCCGGTTTCGGCACGAGCCACAAAGCAATCATTCCCCGCACCCGATCCCAAGTCTACTACTACATCGCCGGGTTTGATCTGTGCAAACTGAGTAGGTAAACCACAGCCCAATCCTAAATCAGCTTCGGCTACATAGCCTTTCAACTCGTCATACCCCACGGTCATATCAATAGCCACATTGGCGACCATCTCAGGCCCCTGGCTGGATGGCCCACAGCAAGATGTGGGGCCACAACAGCCATTGGTATCGACCGGGCCGTCGTACGGTTGTTCGGCAATCGCGCTGTATTTCTGACGTACAACTTCTTTGATTTGCTCAGCAGTTTCCATAAACTTATCTATTGGTATAATGTAATATTACGATTGATTTGCTCAAAAAAATAGTTGCTGATAATTAGCAGCAGGTTACAGTCATAGGTACGAACGTGTTGAAGATGGCTCCGAACACGCGTTGGGCTTCTTCCCATACGGGAGGATTGATGCAGTAGCACACACGGGGCGGGTTGATTTCCCCCTGAATAATACCAATACGTTTTAATTCCTTCAAATGCTGTGATACAGTTGCCTGGGCCAAATTCAGTTCGTCTACTAGGTCGCCACAAACGCACGCTTTCCTGGATACTAACAATTGCAGAATCGCTACTCGTGCAGGATGGGCAAATGCCTTCGCCAAATCTGCCATACGATTTTGCTCTTCGGTGAATATTTCTGTTTTGGTCAATCCCATGCCACAAATGTAGCAGGTTTTTTATTAATTGTAATATTGCGATGAATAATTTTCGAATCCTTTATTAAACGTCCCATGTAGGGATCAACGCCGTGAGCGGTTCTTCGTATTGTGTGTTTTTTAGATGCTGCCTAAAAATTAGTGTTTCGTTTGTTTACCTTACCCCCAACCCCCTGAAGGGGGCTTAGTTCATCGTGGGAATAAGCCTCCTTCAGGGGGTTAGGGGTAAAACCGAGACTGTTTTATGAAACTTAGACAATCTCTTGGAAGGGGTAACTAATAATTAACGTGAATTATGGCCAATTTACAAATAGCATGATACTAGTTTTTTGTCATCCCGACGCCAGGAGGGATGACAAAAAACAATACTATAAATAACTAACAATCAATTGATAAACCCAGATTTTATCCATAATTCACGTTAATTGTGGTTTAGTTTATCGTTTCGGTGCGACTCGTACTCCCTAACGACTAACTCTTTACACGCCTGCTCTCTGCAACACCTACTGAGTTAAAGGCTATGTCAAATTGTAGCCCGCACTGGCGTCGCATTTTGGAAAAGCACCCATAAGTTGTCCATTAATTATAATGGAGCGTCTGCTTCGGCGGCCCGGCGATATTCATTAGGTGATTGGCCAACCCGTTGCTTAAATAAGCGCATGAAATGCTGAGGGTACTTAAAGCCTAAGTCATAGGCAACTTGACTCACGGATTTGCTCTGGTCAAATATTCGTTCTTTCGCCAGATCAATCACCTTCGCCTGAATGTATTCCTGAGCTGTTTTTCCAGTTTCTTTCTTGACCAGATCCCCAAAATAATTGGCTGACAAATTCAATTCACCCGCGCAGTAGGTGACGGATGGTAAGCCAATGGTTTGTGGTTTATCCGTCTGGAAATACGTATTTAATAGCGTCTCAAATCGCTGCAATACACTTTTGTGCACATTCTCCCGAGTGATGAATTGCCGATCATAAAACCGCGTGCAATACCCCAGAAACAACTCAATCGTTGCGACAATCAGCTTTTTAGAGTGTTTATCGATGGCATGTTCTAGTTCGTACTCGACTTTAGAAAAGCAATCCAGCACAATCTGCCGTTCCCGACTCGATAAATGCAGCGCTTCAAAGGACTGGTAGCCAAAGAAAGTATACTCCTGAATATGCCGCCCCAGCGTAGTACCATGAATTAAATCAGGGTGAAAGACCAGCGCGTACCCTTTAGGCTGGTAGGTTTCTCCATTACTATTCATACCGGCCACCTGGCCTGGTGCTATAAACACCAGCGTGCCTTCCTGGTAATCATACGTATGCCGACCATACACCATATCTCCGCATTTGACTTCTTTTAAGAAGATCGTGTAAAAGCCAAAATACATGCGGGAGCCTTGTCGGGGATCGGCTTTGGACAGATCAACGACACTCACCAGTGGATGGAGTGTTTCGTTTTTATTGAAGGCGTTATACTCGGCAATTGTCTCAAATCGTCGCAGCGTATCCATAGTACGGTTGGTTTTCTGAATCGAAATTACTGCTTTCCGGGCAGCCTGCCTGATGCAAAAATAGTAATCAGTAATAATGGTAGTAAACCCTGTAATCTGTATACCATTCAGATAAATAAATGAGGAGACCTTTGTCCCATAATTAGTAAATACCTATGCAACAAGTAGTTTTGAACAATGGGGTAGAAATGCCCATCCTGGGATTTGGCGTATTCCAGGTGCCTGACCCGGCAGAATGTGAACGCAGTGTACTCGATGCGATTGCAACGGGCTATCGACTGATCGATACGGCGGCTTCGTATGGCAATGAGGAGGCTGTAGGACAAGCCATCAAAAAAAGTGGAGTAGCTAGAGAAGAGCTATTCATTACAACGAAGCTTTGGATACAGTCTGATGGCTACGAGGGCACGAAGAAAGCTTTCGAAGCTTCCTTGAAAAAACTGCAACTAGACTATCTGGATCTGTATCTGATTCATCAGCCGATGGGCGATGTGTACGGCGAGTGGCGAGCCATGCAGGAGTTTTATAAAGAAGGTCGGGTTCGGGCCATCGGGGTGAGTAACTTTCATCCGGATCGTTTGATTGATCTGATCGTTCACAACGAAATTGTTCCGGCGGTCAATCAGGTTGAAACGCACCCGTTCCATCAGCAAATCGATTCACAGCAATTCTTTCAGGAAAACAACGTACAAATCGAATCCTGGGGGCCTTTCGCGGAAGGGAAAAACGATCTGTTTCATAATGAATTGCTAGGCTCAATTGGGGCGAAGTATAACAAATCCATCGCTCAGGTGGTGTTGCGCTGGCTGACCCAGCGAGGTGTTGTGGCCATTCCAAAATCGGTTCGTAAGGAGCGGATGGAAGAGAATTTTAACAGCCTCGATTTTAAGTTAAGTGCCGACGATATGGAAGCCATCAAAACCCTCGATACGAAAGCAAGTCTTTTCTTTGATCATCGTGATCCAGCTATGGTCAAATGGCTGGGCGAACGAAAACTCAGTTCCTAATCACAAACACAACAGATCGATATAAACCCTTAAAAATCATTATGAAAGCATCAATTTTAGGACTTTGCGTCTTTGCCCTTGGCATAGTATTGGCCTTTGCTCAATCGAATTCGTCGGCAAGCAATTCTACGAGTGCTGAGCAGGAAATCATTACCCTTTCGAAAGACAAATGGCAGTGGATGTCCGACAAGAATGTAGACAAACTGGCCGGGCTATTCGATGAAAAATCGATGTTTGTCCACATGGGCGGAAGCTGGGGCAAGAGCCAGGAGCTAGAGGTCATTAAAAGCGGGAACATCTGGTACAAGAAAGCGAGTGTCTATTCAACGACCTTCCATCTGATTGGCAATACAGCTATCCTGTTAAGCGACCTCGATCTGGTGGCCGTTGTAGGCGGAAACGAGGTCACGAATCCGTTTATGGTGACCGAAGTATATGTGAAAGAAAACGGAAAATGGATGATGGGACAACTCTCGTTCTCCCGGCTAATGCGACCCGTTAAAAACTAGACACACGGAAGCTGTTCGCACGAAAGCAGGAATAGCCGCAGTACAAACAGCTTCAGTGAACATACAGGCAATCGGTAGTGATTCTGTAGAACGGAGTGGTACTCCGTTCTACAAACCCATCAACATCTCTTGAATCATTCCATATAGGCAATCAATTCATTATACCAATCCCTTTATGAAAACATCAATTCTTAGTCTGTGCTTCCTGCTGATAGGAATGCAGGCATCGTTCGCTCAAACGGCCCAAACCAACACTTCGATACCACCTCCCACGAAAGCTCAACAGGAAATCATTAATCTCTCCAAACAAAAATGGCAGTGGATGGCTGACAAAAATGTGGAGAAGCTGGCCCAACTCTTCGATGATAAGGCAAAGTTTGTCCATATGAGTGGAACCTGGAAAAAGGACGAAGAACTCGACATTATTAAAACCGGAAGCATCTGGTACCGAAAAGCAGATGTACACGATACGGCAGTTGAGTTGTTTGACGACACCGCCATCATCTGGTCCCGCATTACGCTGGAGTCTACGGTTCGGGGCAATGAGGCCAAGGTCGAATTTACCGTTACCGAAGTCTATAAAAAAGAAGGCAATGCCTGGAAAATGTTAGCCCTGACCTTTAGCAGCGTGCGGGATACGCATGTGATTAAGCATTAACTAGTTCAACAAAGAAAATGATGCAAAAACGATCATTAGGCAAAAACGGCCTGGAGGTATCAACCCTCGGTCTTGGCTGCATGGGACTCAGTTATGGGTATGGACCAGCCACCGACAAACAGGATGCCATTCAACTAATACGGAAAGCTTTTGAACAGGGTGTCACCTTCTTTGATACCGCTGAAGTATACGGCCCTTACACCAATGAAGAACTAGTAGGCGAAGCCCTGGAGCCATTTCGGAATGAGGTGGTGATCGCCACCAAGTTTGGTTTCAAAGAAGCTAAAACGACCTTAGGAACGGATAGCCGGCCTGAGAACATACGCGCTGTTGCCGAAGCTTCTCTGAAACGATTACGAACCGATGTCATCGACCTGTTTTATCAGCATCGGGTAGATCCGAATGTTCCGATGGAAGACGTAGCCGGAACCGTCAAAGAGTTAATCAACGAAGGAAAAGTAAAATACTTTGGCCTTTCAGAAGCTGGTGTGAAATCGATTCGTCAGGCTCATGCGGTTCAACCAGTAGCGGCCCTACAAAGTGAATATTCCCTCTGGTGGCGGGAACCCGAGAAGGAAATACTGCCTACACTTGAAGAATTGGGCATTGGCTTTGTACCCTTTAGCCCGCTGGGGAAAGGGTTTCTTACCGGTAAAATTGACGAGAACACAACATTCGATAAGACGGATTTTCGCAACATTGTTCCTCGTTTTTCGGAAGAGAATCGCAAAGTAAATCAGGCGTTGGTTGATTTACTGGGTAAGCTGGCTAGTGAACGAAATGCAACCTCGGCCCAAATCGCTCTTGCCTGGCTTCTGGCCCAAAAGCCCTGGATTGTCCCCATTCCAGGTACAACAAAACAACACCGGTTGGCCGAAAATAATGGTGCAGCCGCGATCACGCTCAGTGGGAATGATCTGGCCGAAATCAATGATGCGCTGTCAACGATTGATGTGCAGGGGGCTCGCTATCCAGAACAAATGCAAAAGATGGTCGGTCGTTAGGCTGGTAAACGCGACATGAAACTACTCACGTTGACGACGCATCTGATCTTATTAGTTTTTCTGTTGATAGGGGCGTGTTCCTCTTCCCAATCGGACGCTATCTATTCTACGGCTGATTCAACGTCGGCCGCTCAGAAAGTATTGATTGTCTATTTGTCGAGAACCAACAACACCAAAGCTATTGCCGAACTGATTCATAAGCAGGTAGGTGGAACGATGGTGGCCCTGGAGCTGGAGAAGCCCTATCCTGAAAATTATCAGGCTACGGTTCAACAGGTGGCTAAGGAAAACGAAACGGGCTATCTGCCACCGTTAAAAACAAAGATCGACAACATCCAGCAGTACGATCTGGTATTCGTCGGCTTTCCTACCTGGGGTATGCAACTGCCTCCACCCATGAAAAGCTTTTTACATCAGTACGCCCGCAACGGCGGACCGCTAAACGGTAAAACCGTCATTCCGTTTAATACCAATGGGGGCTATGGTATCGGCAGTACGTTCCAGACAGTGAAGGAGCTGTGCCCTGCCAGCAACGTACTGGAAGGCTTTACGATGCGGGGTGGATCGGAGCGAGATGGCCAGTTGCTGGTTATTCAGGCAGAAAAAGCCACAGAAGCCGAAACGGCAGTGAAGAGTTGGCTGAAAAAACTAAAGGTATTATAAGGCAGTCGAAAAATCTAAACCCTATGGCATCACCTCAATCCGTTAAACTTTCCCATGCTACGTATCCATATATAAGCCGTTATTTGGTTAGTCTATTGATTGCCAGTCTCCTTTCGTTCGGGGTAAATGCGCAACCGAAGGGAAAGCGAGAGCCTCTGATTATTCAGGAACAGGGAAGTTTTCTGGTTGGTGGTACAACGCTAACCGAGTCGGGGAAATTTGATGTGGCGAATGCCCTAAAACCACAAGGACAAACCCTTCACGGCGATCATGCCTATGCGTTTTACCAGATTCCGGTGAAAGCCCATAAATACCCGCTGGTTTTCCTGCACGGGGCTGGAGAGTCCAAAAAGACATGGGAGTCAACGCCCGATGGGCGGGAAGGGTTTCAGACAATCTTCCTCCGACGTGGTTATGGGGTTTATTTACTGGACCAGCCAAGGCGGGGCGATGCTGGAAAAAGTACGGTTGCAACAACAATCACCCCAGCGCCGGATGAACAGTTCTGGTTTACCCAATTCAGGATTGGTAACTATCCCGATTATTTCCCCGGAAGTCAGTTTCCTAAGGATACGGCTTCCCTGGAGCAGTTTTTTAGGCAAATGACACCGAATACGGGGGCTTTTGACGCCAATATTGTTTCGAATGCCTGTTCAAAAGTATTCGATCGCATAGGGGAGGGCGTGCTGGTTACTCATTCTCAGGGAGGAGGGGTAGGCTGGTTTACTGCGATCAAGAACCCGAAAGTAAAGGCGATTATCGCTTACGAGCCTTTTAGTAGTTTCGTTTTCCCAACGGGCGAATTACCCAAACCGATTCAATCGGCCAGCCTTTTTGGTGAGTTGAAAGGCGTTGAAATTCCGCTTTCGGATTTTGAAAAACTGACCAGGATACCCATCATCATTTACTACGGCGATAACATTGCCGATAAACCAACCACTGTTTGGAATAAAGATCACTGGCGGGCTGGATTGGAAATGGCAAGAATCTGGGCCGCGACTATCAACAAACGTGGTGGTCATGCAAAGGTGGTCCATCTGCCTGAACTAGGCATCAAGGGCAATACGCACTTTCCATTTTCCGACCTGAACAATCTTCAGATTGCCGATTTGCTCTCGGACTTTCTCCGGCAAAATAACCTGAATAAGTAAACTTGTGGTTGTGCCGTATGGCTATGATCGTTAGTGCGTAATTGGTTGAAAATCAACTAAAGTATGAATGCGAGCCGAATCTTTTTCAGTTGTTGGCTAGTCGGCTGGTTTATTTCAGTTAACCACCTCAACGCACAAAATCAGATGGATCAATCGCCCAGTTTATCAGTAAAGCAGCAGAGCATTGTCGCTATTGCAGCGCTCACTGCTAAGGGAGAGTTGCAAAAACTTTCGCTTGCCTTAAACACTGGTCTGGATGCGGAGATGACTGTCAATGAGATCAAAGAAGTGTTGGTTCACTTGTATGCGTATTGCGGTTTTCCACGGAGCATTCGTGGGTTACAAACGTTAATGGTGGTGCTCGACGAACGAAAGAAAAAAGGCATCACGGACAAAATGGGTCGGGAAGCTACGCCCATTGCCAGCCGTGAACCCAAGTATGAACGGGGTAAAAAAGTGCTCGAAAAATTGACTGGACAACCAGAAGCTGGACCAAAGCGCGGATACTCGGCTTTCAGTCCAGAAATCGACGTTTTCCTGAAAGAACACTTGTTCGCTGATATTTTTGAGCGGGATGTACTCAGTTTCACTGATCGGGAGCTGACCACCATATCGGTCCTGAGCAGTATTGGTGGTGTGGAACCGATGCTTCAATCGCACCTGGGAATCTGCCTGCATCTGGGTCTAACTAAAACTCAACTTGAACAGGTTATGTCGTTGATCGAGACAAACATAGGCAAAGCAGAGGCTGAGAGCGGTCGGACGGTTTTAGCACAGGTTATGGCATCAAGGCGGTAAGCCGAACTATCTGGTCCAGTAGTGATTTTTAACGTCAACTCTATGAATTACAACGCGATATCAGCACTATTCACTGTATTGCTATCTGTATTGATACGTTTACAGGTTAGCGGGCAGGTTCATACAGAAGCCGTGACCGATTCGGGCGCAATTTTCCCAAAAGGAAAGCGCGCACCAACCAGTACTTTTACCGGAGTGGTTTGGGTTCAGCAATTAATTGAGCCAGACAGCGCCTTCAACATTCCGGTCGGCTACGTGACCTTTGAGCCGGGTGCCCGCTCGTATTGGCATAGTCACGCCGGTGGGCAGGTGCTATTGGCCCTGGATGGAATTGGTTATTATCAGGAGCAGGGGAAACCAATTCAAATTCTTAAGAAAGGTGATGCCGTAAAATGTCCTCCAAACGTGCCTCATTGGCACGGTGCTTCACCAACGGTTGGCTTTAGGCAGGTCGCTATTACACCGAATACTGCAACTGGGCGAGTAACCTGGATGAAGCCGGTGACTGATCAGGAATATAACAATGTCAGGAAGTGAGATTCTACTAGTGCTTTACCAACGTAGACTCTCGGGTTCGCCTGCGCGGTTGATTCTATCGGATTCTATCGGATTCTATTGGCGATATTCTATTGGTAGTCAATGGATAAGCTGTCAATTAGGATCAAAAGAGTCGCTAGAATCTAAATTGGAAGCGTGCTAGCTTAGTTTGAAGAAACAGGCTTTATAAGCACCCAACAGGTATGTTACACGACAAACGACCAAATTTCTAGACAAACTGCGCAATGCGCTCAATTTGTGTAGTGTGAAGGAGTATTACAGTCGTTTGTCTAAAACATCATTGATATATTGAAAATGATTATTGATTTGTCAAATCTGCGGGCAGGATATGTATATAACTGACGAAAGTTTTCTGCCATCGATAAGTTAACAAGTGAATCCAACATAGGTCTGTAGTCATAGAGCATGAAAGAAATTAACCGTATACTGGCTATTTATGATCAACTCGATCATAGGCAACGCAAGGTGGCCCTGGCAACGGTCGTGTACGTGGAAGGATCAGCCTACCGACGACCCGGTGCCCGTATGCTGGTGAGTGACGATGGCCGCTGGGAGGGCGCCATCAGCGGTGGATGTCTGGAAGGTGACGCGCTGCGTAAAGCTCGTCAGGTCATGCTGGATGGTAAGCCAATGATCGTGCGCTACGATACCATGGACGACGATGCCAACAGCCTGGGCGTGGGCCTGGGTTGTAACGGCATTATCGATGTGTTCATCGAGCCAATTGATCCGGCTGATCCAATGAATCCTGTTGCTCTGTTAGGTGAATTTAGCCAGCATCGGGACCGGCGCGTCATTGCTACCATTTGCCGAAAAACACCGGGCTTAGAAATAAGTGAGGGTAGTCGGTTTTTACTTACACAGCAACCAACAAATCAGGTTCCAGTCTGGCTTCTGCCCGATATGGAACTGGTCATGGAAGTGGGTAAACACTTAACGGCAATAATTCCCTTACTAGGTGGTGTGGTTGAGGTTTTTATTGAACGTCTGGACCCCGGTATCGAGTTGGTAATTTTCGGGGCTGGCTATGATACAATTCCTCTCACCCGGCTGGCCACCGAAATCGGCTGGCGAGTTACGGTAACCGAAGACTGCATTGCCCACTTAGCGCCCAAACGCTTTCCGGAAGCGACCTGCCTGCTCTACGCCGATGCTGAGGCTGTAACGGATAAGCTTACCTTCACCGATCGGACAGCCGCCGTGCTCATGTCCCACAACTATAACTACGATTTGGCTGTACTAACGAAATTGTTGCTGACCGATGTTCCCTACATCGGCGTTCTGGGTCCCCGGAAGCGTTACGAAAAAATGAAATCCCACTGGGATCGATTGGGTAAGTCTTTTGATACAACGATGCTAAAGCGGGTTCATTCCCCGATTGGCTTAGATCTGGGAGCCGAGACGCCGGATGAGATTGCGCTTTCTATCCTGAGTGAAATTAAAGCCTTTTTCAGCGAGCGGAACGGTGGATTTCTAACCGAACGACCGGGGCCAATCCATGAACGGGTAGCCCTTGACGAAGAACTACTTATAGTCTAACTTTATCCTGATACTCAACCTGTATTTTCAGTTGTAAACCCTTTACTTCTTACCACTGTGGCAAAATTTAGCATAAAAATTAACGGTAAAATCAGGCAGCTGGATGTTGATCCAGCTACGCCCATGCTCTGGATACTCCGCGATCATCTGGACATGCCGGGCACCAAATATGGCTGCGGTATCGCTCAGTGTGGCGCCTGCACGGTTCATTTAAATGGAACAGCCGTTCGTTCCTGTCAGCTACCTATCTCGACCGTCGGCAAAGAAGCCATCACCACCATCGAGGGATTGTCGGCTACCGGTGATCATCCGGTGCAAAAGGCGTGGCTGGAACACGATGTTGCCCAGTGTGGCTATTGTCAGTCCGGGCAAATGATGAGCGCAGCTTCGCTTTTGAAGACGAATCCCAAGCCTACAGATGAGGACATCGATTTAGCCATGAGCGGGAACATCTGTCGGTGTGGAACATATTTGCGCATCAAAGAGGCTATCAAATCGGCAGCTAAAGAAGGAACCAGCTCGTCCACTCGTAAATAAATCCTGACCATGACTACTAGCAAAACAACCCTTAATCGGCGTTCTTTCTTAAAGGCGTCATTGCGCTCTGGTGGGGGCATGATGCTCAGCGTGAGCTGGTTATCCAGCGCGAAGGCCGCCGATAAACTACAAGCCTTGAACGTACCTCAGCAATGGGCTCAGCTTAATGGTTACATTCACATTACAGCGGGCAACGGAATTAAACTCATCTGCCCAAATCCAGAATTTGGTCAGAACGTCATGACATCCCTGCCCATGATGGTGGCTGAGGAACTAGATGTGGATTGGAAGAATGTGGTGGTTGAAATGGGGCCGCACGACAACGCGAAATTGGGCCCTCAGTTTACGGGAGGCAGTAACTCAGTTCGCATGTACTGGAAACCACTCCGTGAAGCCGGAGCAGCCGCCCGGCAGATGCTTTGCGAAGCAGCCGCACAAGCCTGGGGCGTACCGGTAGCTGAAGTGACTACTAAAGCCGGGGTATTGCAGCACGCGAGTGGCAAATCGGCGAATTACGGCGAGATGGCCAGTAAAGCAGCGACTCTTCCGGTGCCCAAAGGTATGAAGCTTAAATCTCCCAAAGATTTTGCTATCGTCCGAAAATCGAAGCGAAATGTTGAAGGCCCTAAAATAGTTACCGGCAAACCACTGTTCGGGCTGGATTATCGGGTGGAGGAGATGCTCATCGCCATGATTCAGCATCCACCTGCTTTCGGCATGAAACTCAAATCGTTCGATGCCTCCCAAACCCTCAAAATGCCAGGCATTACCGATGTTTTTACCTTGAAGTTATACGACGACGGTTTCGAGCAGGCTGGTTTCGATACCCGTTCGTTCAATGATTTGTTAGTTGTGGTGGGTAAGAGCACCTGGGAAGTCATGAATGCCCGCAAAAAACTAAAAGTGGAGTGGGAACCTGTCGGCGATACCAAAGATACCATGATGGGTAGGGGAGGTAAACGGGAAGTGACGGTACCCGGAGGGCTTGAAACGACCAGCACCCAACTGGAAAAAATGGCGGAATGGGCTAAAAAGCCTGCGCAACAGTTACGAAAAGACGGCGATCCGGAAACGGCGTTTAAAAATGCGGCTCAGATCATTGAGCGCACCTACAATGCACCCTTCCTCGCCCACAATACCATGGAGCCGATGAATTTCTTCGCGCATGTGACCCCCGAAAAAGCACTGGTGGCTGGCCCTTTGCAAGCACCAGGTTGGGCAGAACCCTCACTAGCAAAACGAATTGGGCTGCCTGCCGACAAGATTGAGATTCAGATGACCCGGATGGGCGGAGGCTTTGGCCGTCGGGCGTATTGCCATTATATGACGGAAGCGGCACTCATTTCCCAAAAGGTCAAAGCCCCGGTCAAATTGATATACACCCGAGAAGATGACATGACCTATGGCATCTATCGCCCCATGTACACGGCAACGTACCGAGCGGCTCTGGATGCCAATAAAAACCTGATTGGATTCCATGTGAAAGGAGGGGGGATACCCGAGCATGCCATTCACGCGAACCGGTTCCCGGCTGGGGCAGTAGATAACTACCTGGCCGAAGGCTGGGAGATTCCGTCCAATATCACCATTGGCGCTTTTCGGGCTCCTCGTTCTAACTTCAACGCTGCCGCTGAGCAATCCTTCCTGGATGAAGTGGCGGAGGCCATGGGTAAAGACCCCATAGAGTTTAGATTAGAGTTGTTAAAACGAGCGAAGGAAAATCCAGTTGGCAAAAACAACGAGTACGATGCCGACCGGTATGCGGGTGTGCTGACACTGGTACGCGACAAGTCGGGTTGGAACAAGCCGGGGAATGAGAAATACCATCGGGGCGTGGCCGCTTATTTCTGCCATAATTCCTACGCGGCCCATGTAGTCGATATGGTGACTCGTGACGGTAGTCCGTATGTAGAGCGGGTCTTTAGTGCAATGGATTGTGGTATCGTGGTCAATCCCGATGCGGCCACCAACATGGTACAGGGAGCGGTGGTTGATGGAATCGGTAACGCCTTTTACGGTGCTCTGACCCATAAAAACGGGGCTGCTGAGCAGAGTAACTTTAACAATTATCGCCTGATTCGGCATAACGAAGCCCCGAAGAAAATTGAGGTTCACTTTGTTGAAAATGACCTCGACCCAACCGGCTTGGGTGAGCCGCCTTTCCCTCCGGTGTTTGGGGCGGTGGCCAATGCACTGTATAAAACTACCGGCAAACGACAGTACAATCAGCCGTTTAAGCCCGAATTAGACAAGCGGATTTAAGACTGGAACTGTTAACGCACTAGAGCCGGGACCTGGTTGATCAGTTCCGACTCTTTGCTTTTTTAGCGGTTGCTGCATCATTTACACACGCATAATTAAGGGGGTCTTTACTTTCTAAACAGCTGTAGTAAAAACCACATATTAGAAACTTAGGACTACCCTATTTTTTGTTTAGTAGATAATTTAATTGCTCAGTAGCAAATTCACTTATAATCCAATCATTTATAGTCGAAAGTAGTCTTATTTTATCCTTTGCCTCTGAAGTATTAATAGCAGCTAAGGCCCAAATGCATTTTTTAGCTAGTGTTGTCTAAAGATTAAACTGTCGGGTATAGCTTATGTAATTTTACTCGGGCATCTTTGGTGGTAAACTGCCAGTTCGCCTTCGCTTGTTTGGCATTTCTGTTTGCTTGCCAGGCGGTAATTTCTGCTACCAGCAACTCTTTGGTCGCAATGTGCCGATTCAGGCAATCACGCTGTAAGATGGACAACTCAATCTCAGCCATGTCAAGCCAACTGCCATGCTTGGGGGTATAGACAAACTCCAATCGATCCAGATACGCTTTGGCTTTCTCGGCCCCAAAAACTGTATAAAATGCACTGGGTTTATGGGCACTCAGATTATCTCCAACCACCGTCATTTTTACACAGTCTGTATAAGGGCCGTCCAATAAATTGGCTAGCACACCCACCCACGTAATGGCCTTGTGATCGTCTTTGACTTCGACAAACCGTTGCCCTGCCAAGGGTTCAAAGGCCATATAAATCTCGCCTACGCCCCGCCGGATGTATTCGGAATCTTGGATGCGTGTGCCGTCGGCGGAACGATATTGCTTGATTTCGATTAGTTGTTTGGGTGATTCGTCCACACAAACAACGGGAAACCGCTCATCATAAGGTCGCTCATAAACAGCTAAAACCTGTTCCATATAGTACACAAAATCGGCACTTTGCTTGGGCGGAATCACCCATCCCTTGACCCGCCAGGGCTTAAGTTGGTTTTTTTTAACACCGTTGCCACACTCGTGTGAGAAAGCGTTTCAACTACTTGGAGTTCGACCAGTCGATCCGCAATAGCCTGTAATTTCCAGCGGCTTTCACCGACTGGTGGTTCGCTACAGGCAATGGCAATCAAGTGAGCTTCCACTTCCCCCGTCAGCTTTTTGTCGGAACGGGGCTGGCGGGGCTTTGGATCAAAGACCGCCATGCCCTGCTCACAAAATTCTTTGCGAATCCGCTCAACACTGCGTGTGGAGAGATGATAGGTGGCGGCAATCGTAGTTTGGCTCTGGCGTTCGACAGCCTCGTCACTGGCCAAAAGCACCTGTGCTTTTTGGATGAGTTTAGCGGCTGTTTTGCCTTTTTGGACTTTAGCCAGTAATTCTGTACGTTCGGTGGCCGTTAGAGTCAGTCGATGCTTAGTCATGGAAGATGAGTTACAGCATCAAAAATACAAAAAGCCGCCAGACTACTCTTTAAGTAACACTAGCGACCTCCCATCATCCCAATCGGGTATACTTGAGATGGTCCTAAAAATCCGGACACGAAACTTTTTTAACTTCGTGTCAAATGGCCAAACATTCAACTCCCAAACGAAAGTACACCGCTGAATTCAAAGCCGATGTGCTGCGCCTGGTTGCCAACGGCGAACCCATCCTTGCCGTAGCTCGTAAAATGGGCATCAGCGATAGCATCATCCATGCCTGGCGGGCGGCTGAAAAAAAGAACAAAGGGGAAGAAAAACAATCATCCGCTTTGGAAGATGAAACGGTCCGCCGTGGCGGTTGAGTCGCTCAAACGACAACTCCGTCAAACCGAAATGGAGCGAGCGATTTTAAAAAAAGCTGTCGCCATTTTCAGCCGAATGACTTGAGACTAGTTTACCAGTTTATTAAACAGGAAGAGCCCAACTTTCCAATAAGATTGTTGTGTAACACGTTGGAAGTCAGCAAAAGTAGTTACTATGCTTACCGATCCGGCCAAACCTTTCAAGTCTCCCAGAACGATCAACAGATGACAACGCACATTCAGGAAATTTTCTGGGAAAACCGTCGGCGATATGGTAGTCGTCGAGTGCAGAAAGCGCTGTTTGAAGAGGGGATAGAATTGGGGCGTCATCGAATCAGACGGCTTATGGAACAACACAATTGGCAAGCGATTCAGCCCCGCAGTTTTGTTCCCCGCACTACCGATTCAAGTCACGGCTTGCGTCCCTGCCCCAATTTATTGCTGGAACTGGGCGTACCTGTTCGGCCTGATCAGGCTTGGGTGGGGGATATAACATACCTACCGCTTACTGGCGGAGATTGGGTATATTTAGCGAGTTGGTTAGACCGCACGGGCGGCCCCGTTGTTCTCCCGCCGGATTGTCGGTTGGTGTGTCGATTTAACGATGGAAGAGAGCTTGATTATTAGGGCCTTCGATCAAGCTACTGCCTTACGGCGGCCCAAATCGGGCTTAATTGTGCACTCGGACCAAGGTGGCCAGTATTTCGGTAAAGTTTTTCAGAAACGGCTTGACAAATGGGCTTGCCGCCAGAGCATGGCCGAGAAAGATAACCCTTATTAGAATGCCCATGCGGAATCCTTGTGGATCGGACCGCCGAAGCGGCCGTCTGAAAGCAGAACTATTAGAAGATGGCTGCTTTGATAACCTGCAAGACGCTCACGATGAGCTATTTAATTATATTGAAGGGTATTATAACCTCCGACGTTTGCATTCGGCCTTAGGCTATCAATCACCGATTAATTTTGAGAAGCAGTATTACCAAGCTAATTTCACTCAAACTCTAAATGACAAAGTGTCCGGCTAAACCGGCCCACCTCAACTGAGTGCAGTTTCATAAAGAATAGGAACACTCTTAGGATCTTCAACCTCTTCTAAAAGCATTACTATATCTTCATGTCTAGTATGCCATTTTTGGGCTAGTAACTCTAGCAGTATATCACTATAATCCAAGTCAACTCCATTTAAGTCAGCAACAGCTAATGTGGCCTCCAGTCCTTCTAAATATTTTTGTTGAATATTACTTCTAAGTAAAGCTATTATTTTTGCTTTGTGGACTTTTTTCCCATTCTCTGAATATTGATCTATATAATTGTCGAAAGGATCTCTTGATTCAAATAGCCCTTTGTAGAAAGCATTAAAATCAGACATAAAATTTTGTTGTATAAGTGCCGTGGCTATTGCATAAGTCTGAATGGATTCTGAAAAGCCTTATCCAGCCCCCTGTTTTCGGTGGAAGAATCACCCCTAAAGTGGCTTCTTTGCGGGCTACCTTAATGCCTGTCAAGACTTTTGCAATAGCCACTGCCGTTATGGCAAGCAAAGTGGTATTTATATGTATGGTGCTATTTCTTCACGGTCACCTGAACAATTTTTGAATTGTCTATTTTCTGCACCACGCCCCCTTTTGTCTGTGACTCGACATCCTCAAATTGAATCAAGAAGCGGTCACCTACTTGAGCTTGCTTGAATAAACTAGCTACTGACTCATCGCTTGGCCAGTTAACAAAGCTAACTCGTCTTGTATCTCGTACTAAATTGAGAATAGCCTTGTTGATTAATACAGTGGGTTTTAGTTGGGGATATTGTTGCTGGCTGTTTTGAGTGAGTTGGGCTCTCAACTGTAGTGTTCTGGTATGCGCTGGGATGCCTTGGCTAAGATCAAGGGGCTTACCATCCGCTACTATTGTCACATCATAACTTGGCTTTTGAGCCAAGCAAGCTAGTGAAGTTGTCAGGCTAACTATCGCCATCAGTGAAAGAGAAAAGAGTCTAGGACGCATAAGGTAGGAGGATTAAGTAGAACCTATCCACGAAACGAAGGCAGCGAACAGTTCTATATACCAACTAGCTCATAAAACTATAAATTTAGTTAGCGGCTTGAAGTTAAGTAATGCGAATCAGGTTGTGTTGTATAATCTATGTGGCTGTTGCAAAAGCCTCGAATGTGGATAAAAGGGTTAGTTAGACTATCAAGTTGTGATTACTGATTGACTAAAAATGGGTGATTCGGCGTGCCCTGTCAAGCAGATATCGACTTTTGCAACAGCCACCTATGTTATGTTAGCCAAAGTACAAACAGTCAGGTTAAATGCTGTTTCAAAAAACGCCCTTATACATGAAAGCTGTTATGATTTTATTCTGATGAAGCAACTGACTGTTTTTCTATTACTTGGCTTAATAGGTTGTCATAACAGTCAAGTTGAGCCGCCGGAAGTGAAGGCAACCATTCTGACTTATGAACCTACTGGATACGTTTGTGATGGTGGTTACACAATTAAGTCTGAAACAGAAGCAATTTACATGGCTCGTACGACAAACCTTCCCACTCCTTACAACGATTTCAATACCCTTAAACTTCCAGTCTCGGTATGGATTCGTTATAAAAATCCAGCTACTCTAGTGGAAAATTGTGGGCAACCCCCATTGATTCAAATAGTGTCTATGCGAGCGAGGTGACTTTTTAGTACACCAAGAATGTGAAGTTATGATATGAAGAGCGATTTCTTAATTTATTCCCTTTGCATATGATTAGTTCTATGACTTAAATGGAAATAATACAATTTTTAAAAAAATACCATATTGTCTTAGTGGATGTATATCCGACAACTTATGCACGTTGCTAAACCTTCAATCTGATTCGTAGTTAATGAATCAAAAAAGCAACGTTTCATGGGAAAGATCTTTTGTCTGTTGCTGCTCATGGCAGCTACTAGTTGTAAAAATGATACCGTAAGTCCAACAGGTAGTTTTAAAATTACCTATGTCTATAACCTTAGTACAAGTGCAGGAGGTCCCTATTATAACTTGTATACCGAATTAAGTTATGAACGGGGCGTATGCTACTGGTATAGGTTTACAATGGAGAACAAGGCTGCCAATCAGCTTGATATTGCACATTTCCGTACCGAACTTTTTTATAAGGGTACCATTTTAGTGGTTGATAGCCTTGACCCTGGTGAGCCTGATCAGGCGTTTTATAGCCTAAAGACGCGTGCGGTCGTACTGAATTGTAAGCACCAATGGCCTGCTCGATAGCCGTTTCAGCCACACCAAAAGTAGGGAACCCCCACAGATGAAAGTCTTCTTTTAGGGTACGGAAAACCCGTTCCGCTAAAGCATTCTCGTTTGGATCACCCGACTCGGTCATACTAATGGTAATTGTAGCTTGACGCAATCGATCCACATAAGCCCCCGAACAATACTGAACGCCCCGATCGGAGTGGTGGATCAGCGGTTGATTCGGCTGACCACGCGTTTTTAGGGCCATCTCCAAAGCCGCTACTGGCCCTTTGGCTTCTAACGTTTTGTGGAATGACCAGCCTACAATTTTACGCGAATACGCATCCATAATCACCGATAAATAGGCAAAGCCAATCCCCACCCGAATGTAACTCAGATCACTGACCCAGAGCTGACCCACTCGATCTGGTTTGAGCTCTTTAACCTGATTAGGATACTTCTCTAAATCATGATCGGAATCGGTCGTTTTAACTCTTGATCGTTTCTTAGAAAGCAGTAAAGTATTGTCTTTCAGTAATTTATGTAACCTGTCACGTCCTAACTTGATTTGATGAGAAGCCAGAAAATCCTGCATCAGCTCATACAATTTAGTCGTGCCCAAACCCGCAACTTGCTTACGCAATCGTCTGACTTCAGCCAGAACAATGGCTGCCTGAAAGCCCCGTTTTTCCTGACGCCGGGTAGCCGCATACCAGGCCTGTCTTGTCATCCCAAACACTCCGCACAACTGCTCCATACCCACCAGGGGATAGCGACGAGTCAGTTTTTGAAGGGTTTGGTGCCAGACTTTTTTAAGATCGGGATCTGAAACTGTTCTTCGGCAATTTGGATGGCCGTCTGATAAGCCTCAGCTTTGAGTTTAAGGAGTTTATTTTCCTCTTCAGTGGCAGCCAGACGTCGTTCCAGCGCTTTGACGTAGGCATCTTGATCGTGCTTTTTCATGGATTTGTAACAGCGATACGGGTACAAATAAGGGGCTAATCGGTGCTTGAAATACCATCGGTTCAACTGACGCAATTCGGTCAGGGAAATGTGCAGGCATCGTTCAATGTCAAGGGCTTCGGCAATCTCGGCTCGAAAGACTTCAACGACCCTTCGCTTGAAATGAAGCGATTTTCTACTTTTCTTATTTCGTTGTAATACGCTAATATACATAAGCTTACCGATTTACTGTACACAGAAATCAGTAGCATACGTTAAGGTATATAACTAATTTTATGTTAGCCGAAGTACGAAAAGCCAGGCTAAATGATGTTTCAAAAAATGCCCTAATCGTGAGTTGGAGATGGTAATTGTCCGTTCGTCTCAACTGGGAGCGTATTCTTGAGACACCTAAGCTTACTAACCCGTTCCGCTAACAACTATAGTACAGCCAAGATTTCACTTAATTTGAGTCGTAATCCAAGTAGGCATCACGGTCAATGCAGTCGGTGAAAACGTTTCCTTGAGGCTTGCATACTCATTGGGATGGCCAGTTTCACTTTCTTGGAAGAAGTGGTTTAGCTTAACCAATTCTTTGACCGTCACATGCGGATTGCCGCCCGCTTTCACCGCTTTTGAAATAGTCGGTAGGTTTTTACTGGCATCCACTTGTAAGTCCTTTGACCCGTTCAGCACTAGAACTGGGCAAGCCACTTTTCCGAAGTAAGTAGCCGGGTCAGTTTTATACAAAAACTGATACCAGGGCGTACACATAGCGTCTATCTGGTTTTTAAAAAACTCCTCCTTTGTTTGACCAGCAGGGAGCATCTGTTTAGGATATTGGCAGGCCCATTAAGAGCGAGTAAACATCTGATTTTCGGAATCCTTGAAGCAGCAATAGCGGCAATGGTCGCTCCTTCACTATGCCCGATAACCCCAATTCGTTCGGAATCTATCTCTTTATGACCCTTTAATAATCTAAAAGCCGCTTGAGCATCGGAAGCCAATTCTGTAGTAGTAAACTCTTCAATTGGCTTACCTGGTGAGCTACCTTTAGACCGATTACCATAGCGTAACACAGCAAATCCCTTTTTGACCAGTTCGGCCATCAAAGCCTGGAAGGGCTTAAGCCCCTCTATCTCCCCATCTCGATTGCTAGAGCCACTACCCAAGACAATAAGTACTGCTGGATGAACCCCCTTTCCTGGAGGCATCGTGAGCGTGCCAGCTAATAGATGATTATCGTTGATAAAACTGACGCTTTGTTGAGTTTGGGCCAAGCAAGGCCCCCCTATACATAGTAGGGAAAGGATCATTCCAAACCGCATGTGTCACCAAGTTCATGTTTGCTGTGGGAAAATAGAGGAAATTAATCAATCACCCTAAACGCCCCCTTTACACAGCATCTAGTTGAAGATCACCTCGTCTCGTATGGGAGCGATTTATGAGATTGTCAATTATCTGCCCAAATAGACTTTGTTATTGACAAGGTTACACCAGGTGACTTTAACATAATTCAAGATCATGATGGCCAGGGTTATTGGTTATTCTTCTGGGCCCAATCCGCGATGTTGACGATATTGCTCAGACCCGTATTCACCGAGCTTACTTCTTTGACATTCACCCGAATCCTACCGTTGGCGCGGGAAACTACATCTGCTTTCTCGGTACTCAGTTTCTCACTCATCACCCGGATAGGTATTGGCGGCACAGAACTAATAATACTTATCCCGCATCCAGCAACCTTTTGATGATTCTGAAATGTATGGACCTGTTACCAAGCCCTTTTGTGAGTTGGGGGACCGCTTTCTCAATAAAATCGCAAAAGGTTAGTCTAAAATAGTTGTTTGAAGTGGGGTAAATTAAAGCCCGTTGCTAGCTCAAATCGTCAACTTTTTATTGGATGATGGGACTAGTTTTTTAACCTCTATGAATCAATCCTTGCCTAACCCTGCTTTGCCCAGTGAAAACTTTAAGCGGCAAACCCTATTGTTTAGCGTGCTCATTGGTCTGGTCATCTTTGGCAGCTTACTAACCTCCCTGTTCTTCAAACAACCCTGGATCTGGATGGATGAAGTACTCAGCTACATCCTGCTATCCGACCCCTCACGAGCCCACATGAATCAGGCGATTGTCAGTAACCTGGATTCGAATCCACCCTTGTATTTTAACCTTGTCTGGACTTTAGCTCATGCCATTAGCCTGAACGAATACTTCTTAAAAGCTATTTCGATTGCCCTGTTTGCTACGGCCATCGGCCTGTTTTATCGCTACACCACGCGTTTGGTTGGCACGCCCCTGATTAACTTTATCCTCTTTACTCTCATTATCAGCCTGACTTACCTGAATTATACTCTGTCTACTCAGATTAGATCCTACGCCTTGTATCTGCTGATGAGTTGTCTCTATTTCATGGCCACTCATCCCCTGATCAAAAACCCCAATCAACCCCGGCTGCTTGGGTTGCATTTTCTGGCTGGTGCATTGCTGGTCATGACCCACAATTTTGGCTCATTTTATGTAACGGCTTCCCTAACTTTTTTTGCTGTTCTCTACATTTGGTCCAAACGGCAGGCATACTGGTGGGTAGCGGCCTCCCATTTTCTGATTTACAGCGTGTGGCTGATCCTGTGGTACCATAATTTCCAGATTCAGTCCCTATCAGGTAAACCTTACTCCTGGATTCCCGAGCCAACGTTTCTCTCTTTTTTCAGAACGGTTGGTGAAGTCATTCCGACCATATCGTCACGGCTTGAACAGCGATCAGCCTTAGCCTTACTGCCTATCCTGCGGGTTGCTCTTGTCGTAGGCTTGTTTATCTATATCGCACTGCCCCGGCTAAAAAAAGGCGTGAAGGCTGTTATTGACGAGGATGCCTTTAGTTTTTACCTGTTTACAGGCTGGGTGGCTATGGCTACTGCTGGGGGTACTGTGATTGTATCTTATACCTATTTATCGGTTTTTCTGAGTCGCTATCAATGGCCGACTCATTTGCTGGTAGTGTATCAGCTGGTTTTTGCCGTTTACCAACTAGCCCCTCAGGTCCGGTTTACCGCTCGACTCGCCCGTTTCGTGCCGCTTTATGTACTCCTACTGATTGGTTTCATGTTTTACCAGAACCGAAAAATTGTGCATTTCCCCAGCGGTATTCTGGACTATCTGCCCCATAATGAAGCGCGTTATCCGGTCTTTTTTGAATCCGCCGACTACTTTCTACCCATCTGGCACTATAAGCTGGCGAATGCGTATTATCTGATGCACCGCAAAACAGTGCTCACACCGGGCAACTTGAAGAACTCCTCGACTGACTACAATCTGTTTGTCTCGATGCGGGAAAAATATAACGAGCCTCGGGTTGTTAAAGCAACCGAATTTACCAAAGAGCGCTTTCCTCATTTTTACGTGATCGATGAGTCGAGTCGTTACCAGATCGAATACTTCATTGCTAACCAACAGGTTAAAGTTTTGAACGTCATCCCAGTCCCTATTGCTGGTCATCGGATTTTAGAATGTACATTCCAATGAATGAGGTACGGCCTACTTGGACTTTCTACATTTGACTGGAGACTTTTTTTAGGCAGATTTGGGGGGCTAACTCCAATTTGACTATGATTAAACGACCGCAACGGCGAACCGTGCGTGTATGACGAAGCGGAAGGGCAATTGCTGGGACAATGCCGAAGCGGAAAGTTTTTTAAGACGATCAAGAGTGAACGGTCCACCGTTGCGATTGGTCAACCATGCTCACTTTGACACACGAGCAGCGGCCCGATTAGCTACGTTCGACAGGGCCGCCTGTGCGGTATATTGAAGGTTGGTATAACGGCACAGGCCGCCCTGCGCCAACGGAAACATTCGGTGCTGGGCTACCGGACTCCCTGTGAACAGGAATCTTATTTTTTCTCTTCCTCAATGGCAGCTTAGAAAAATCTCCACTATACTATTGCAAGTCCAGGAAAGATTTCCGTTCCTTGATGGCGCCGATTCAAGAAGCAGAAACAGGAGCGCCCCAAGCTCCTTTTAAGGAGCGTTTTAAGGGGATCAACAAAAAGTAGTAGGTAGCCTGACGTGCTCTACTTTAAACAAGCTAACAGCCCTTTTAAAGCATAGTTGACTTTCCTTATACCGTTTACTAAGTCAATTCTATTATCTGGTACTTCACCGACCATATTTAGGTAAATGAATGCCTAAACCGTTGTTCAGGTAGACCGTATTCATTGGTAAGGGATTAGCCCACTGACCGCTTTATGCTTTTATTAAACGACATCCATGCTTAAATACGTACTTCTTTATGGGTTTCTGCTGAAGGGTTTAGTCAGTCAAGCTCAGTCTACAGCTGACATTGAAAAAACCATCCAAGACTTAGAGCAGATTGGCGTTAAAGGTATTTTAACCGCTGATACCAGCTTACTGACCCAAATTTGGGCCCCTGAATTTATGGTTACTACGCCCCGCAATACCATTGCCCCCAATCGAGCGGCCGTGTTTAAAAATCAGAAGCAGGGACTGATTGATTACAGCTCCTTTGAGCGCGTCATTGAACAGATGCAAGTCCAGGAAAACCTGGTCATTACCATGGGCTACGAATTGTTTGTAGCCAAGCATGACCTGCAGGAAGCCAAGGCCGGCCAACCGACCAAACGTCGGTTTACCAATATCTGGCTGAAAAAAAATGGGCAGTGGAAACAGATCGGCAGGCATGCCTCGATCATTTGTTCGCCCTAGCCTGCCTTATCGGTAACCTAGGGGCTTTGTTTCAGGCGGACTTATTTTGTAACCGCCAAGTCTGATAACTAGGAACGCGTATTAATCCAGGGTAAGAGCCCTACCGAGACGAGCAATCCGAAAATCGATAGGCTGAGGGTTCGTACTTGGTTGCGCTACTGCCACTTTTTTGACTACCGATTAGTAGCCAGACTAGGTGGAGGAAGTAGAAATAAGACCTCTTTGCGCACGTACGCCCGCCACTGTTTTCCATGCAGTTTGTCTAAGTAAGCAAAGACCACCTGGCTATACTCGCGCAGACAACGATCGTCAACGGGCCTAACACAACCCAAGTCTTGATAGATAAAACCTAATTGTTTTTCCATGACGGAATCGCTGGCCCGCCTAAGGGGGGCTATCCCGCCTGGTAGAAACAGTTTAGGCTTTCCTTTAGCCAGGTCCCCTTGTGCTGTGAGTCGGTTAAAGGCTGGACAAGGCTGGAGGGGTTGGCTACTGAGACCCTGTAGCATGCAAAGGCTCAGAAAGACTAGGGTGGTTAATTTCCTCATCATATTGGTATAGGTTGTAGGTATGCTCACAAAATTATTTTCTAAGGGATGTTGGCCTACATGGGTCTTCTTTCTGGTAGCTCATGAAGGCTGCTCGCAAAGGGTCAGTATCCAGTTGTAACTCGGGAGTTAATTATTTTCATTAGGACCCAAAAACTCAAAATCCGTTGGAATTGAATAGTCTCCAAAAACGCCAGAATTATTGATACCCCCTCGTTTCATTGGGAAGCATTTTTTGAGAATGACCTTTTGAGTGCTAGTCTGTTGTTTTAGTCTATATCTCTCCTCATTCGTAGCATACGATCTAGCCACAATGATGGGACCTTGACAGACAAAACTAAAAAAACGCTTGCTGCAGCGACTATTTTATTAATCGGTTAGATAAATTCTAGTCAGCTTAAAGTAACACCCCGTATACTACGGATAGTCGTTGACAGTTATTAAAATAGGCCGTTCTATAATACGTCCTGTTTAAGGAGCAGATATGAACACTCCTTCGTCTCAGTTGGGAGCCTTTGCTGAGATAAAGCAAATTAGTCCACAACCAAACGTATAGGCGGACGGCCGATGGTGAGATGGCAAACACTTACCTTTGTAATGTGTGTTGGCTACTCCAACGAGCACAAGATTGATGGAGTGCCATCCAAATTCACGTAATAACTATAGCTCCGACCTTTTCGCCCTTGGTTGGTTTTAGCTCAACCATCCGAGGGAGGTGCTGCCCGTCTCTCGACAGCTACGCCACCCGGAGCAGACTAAGGCTCCGGCTTTTTGCTGTGATGACAATCGTATTCAGTCTGTAGTTAGCTTACTAAAGATTACTAGAATTCTAAGGATGCGGTGCGTTTCATCAGCCAGCATAGGATAAAACCTTCTAGTATCAGCAGCTTTATAGGGTTAACATCTATAAACCAGTGTGTTATAAATAACTTAACCACCAGTTTTCTTTATGACTTTGTTTGTAAGCCGCAAACTTTTTACATAAAGGGTATAATAAGCCAATAATGCTTAGCCATACTACATAAACCACCCAAAGCGGGTAGCCATAGCCTTGCAGGTCAGGATTAAAACTGGTCCAGGCTGTCAACAGATAGTGTTGCCAGCCAAAACCTGACAATTGCGCCAATAACATAGCTAGCCCATGTATAATATATATATGCAGAATATAATAGAAAAAAGGCACCTTGCCAAAGGTAGATAAGAAAGTAACGACCTTACCCCGTACGTTTTCTGCATTAGCCAAAAAAATAAAAACGGTCCCTAATGTCATTAATAAATACAACAAGGAAGGAGGATATTTGGTGGGATTGAAAAAAGAGATCAGGCCTTTACTCAACGAATGATAATGGACAAAAGCGCTTTGGTCACCGTATAGGTTTGTGATTCTAAGAAGTATGAATAGGAGCCAGGCAAAAACGCCTATTATATTAAACACCTTTCTTCGTTTAGTTCCATCGAATAGAGGCCCATAAAATAAGCCAAACCAATAGCCCAACGCCATGACCGCTGTCCACGGTAAAACAGGATAACCAACATATAGATTGTAAATGCCCGCAACAGGAAACACGTTCTCTTCATGAAGCAAACTCCAGCTAATGCTGTTTTCAAAATGGATCGTATCCAGCAGGTTATGCCCGAAGATCAACAGGCAGCAAATCCCCAATAACAACCCTCTTGGGAGATAGATCAATCCAGCCAATGCCATCATACTAATCCCTAACGACCAAAGTACCAGCAGGTCAATGTTTCGGAAATGCACATCGAAATACCATCCGAAATTCACAATGGTCAGTTCCATAACCACTAGCCACACCCCCCTTTTCAGTAAAAATGCGGACAGTTCCATTTTGGGTTTTCCCTGGCCAGCCATAAAGGCAGAAATCCCGGCTAGAAAGCTAAAGGCAGGCGCACAAAAATGGGTGATGAACCGGGTAAAAAAAATGGGTACTGACGAATGAACAGGGTCTGCTGGATCGAACAGAAAAGCCGGTGCATGAAAATATTCACGGGTATGGTCAAGTGCCATAAGTATCATCACGAATCCTTTTAAGAGATCGATGGATGCAATCCGGCTCTTTATTCTTGCTGTCACAACTAAGCTTATTAATAGGTTTACAAAGCAGTGCTGTTCTCTAGGGAGGTGCGTCTTGTCGCTGAAACAATGGAGCACCCACTTTTCTTCACAATCAAGCCCGTTTAGGTCCGCAATTTTTCACTTAATGAATTTATTTACCTTAAGTCGTAAAGAAAAAATGACCGATGCATCTTATCTAAAGTCGTTTAGTACCATGACTTGATGCAAGTACTCTTCCAAAATAGATTTTTTTGATTCTACTAGATCCTTTTGATACTAGATGCCTGATTATCAGAATCAATAGATTCTAGCGATTCCCGGGTTCGCCCGCGCGGTTGATTCTAATTGATGGTTTAGCTATTGATTATCAGTAGAATGTCCGCAATAGAATCCGATAGAATCAATAGAATCTAGTTTGGTAAAGTACTAGCTTGTAGGTAGTAAGCTAGGGGACTTGCAACAAAACACTGGACAATTTTTTAAGCAACATTTTGTAGTTGCCCATTATAATAGTCAAAAGGGGAAAGATACCCCAGCGCCGAATGCCTTCGTTGGCGATTGTACCGCACGGGCGGCCCCGCAAATCTCTATGTATGCAAACACAGCCTGTTTAGCCATGGCTTGCGTTTGAAAATCCTGCTGATACACCAACTCCGACTTGAGGCTTCTGAATCGGATCGTCGAATCGACTCAAATTTAGCAGTTTTTGACTCAAACGTGAAAGCGATACCACTCGGGTAAGGTGACCTTTGAACTGTTCAAAGTCAGTCACCAAAACCACCATGGCCATGTCTAAATTTTCCACTACCGTCCTTGCCTTCGCCCTGATCGCCTTCACCCTTGCTGCCAGCCTGGCTTTAATTGCCGCTGCCTGGTTCCTGTTCGCTCACCTACAGATATCTACTAGTACGATTAATCCTTTCTAAATCCACACCCAACTCCATGAAAACTTTATACCTCTTTTTTGCGCTGTTCATTACCTATCTGCCAACCGTTAGCATTGCCCAAACTACGCTTTCCGGTTCTGTCCACACCCTCCATAACATACCCCTGCCATTTGCCACCGTGGCCCTGCTCAACGCTCGCGATTCAACCTTGGTGAAAGGAGCAATTAGCCAGGAAACAGGTGTTTACACGTTTGATAACGTCCGGCCGGGCCAGTACCGGTTAGTGGCCTCGGCGGTCGGCTATGTAACAAACCGGTCGGCTGTCGTGCTGGTCGGTACCAGCGCGGTTGCCTTACCGGATATGACCCTACGTGAATCCACCCAAACGCTCGGCGAGGTGACGGTGGCCGCCAAAAAACCGATGTACGAACAGCAGGTAGATCGCCTGGTGGTAAATGTCCAGAACAGCATCACGGCGTCTGGCGGCACGGCACTCGAAGTCTTAGAACGCTCGCCGGGAATTACTGTAAACCGACAGAATAACAGTCTGACCATGAGCGGAAAAGGTGGTGTGATGGTGATGATGAACGGCAAACTGACCCGCCTGCCAATTGCTACTGTTGTACAAATGCTGGAAGGCATGGCGGCCAACGACATCGAAAAAATTGAACTTATCACTACGCCCCCGGCCCGCTACGATGCCGAAGGCGATGCAGGGATTATCAACATCGTTACCAAGAAGAACCGTGACTTCGGCATGAATGGCAACGTCTCGGCCACGCTTGGCTATGGCTGGTATGCCCGCCCGGCGGGAACGCTCAACCTCAACCAACGTAGCCAGAAACTGAATATCTACGGCAACGGGTCGTTTTTTCGTAGCCAAACCTGGCAGAATCTGAGATTTGATCGAGTGGTAGAGCAGCCTGGCCAGACACTGGCGACAAACACGGAGTCGAACCGGTTTCCGATTACGACTAACTACAACGCTAAACTGGGGTTCGATTACTCGCTGAGTACGCAAACGACGCTAAACGGATTAGTGTCGGGGTTCGACAATACCTACTTCATGGACAATGCTGATAATGTGGGTATTACGCTTGTCAATGGTGCGCAATCAAAACAGAGCAACCTGCTCAATACCGAAACAAATCACTGGCAGCACCTGCTGTTGAACCTGAACCTGCGGCACGTTTTCAGTAACAAACAGGAATGGAGCATCGACCTCGACCGGCTGTATTATCACAACGACAACCCCAATACCTACAACAGCACGAAGCAGGATTTTACGAACGGCACTCAGGAGAACGAGCAAATTCGGATCAGCAAAAAAACGCCTATTCTGACCTGGGTGCTGAAAACCGATTTCATCAAACCAATCGGTACCAAAGGTCGATTGGAAACGGGCCTGAAAGCCACTACCACCCGCTTGGACAATACCGTAAACCTGGACAGGCTGATGGCCGAGGGCTGGAAAGTTGACTCGTTCTATACCCAGCAATACCAATTAGCCGAGACTATTCTGGCCGGCTATGTAAGCCTGAACCAGCCTTTAGACAGCAAAACTACGCTCCAGGCAGGGCTGCGCTATGAACACACCCGCACCGATATTCATCGGCCCGATGGTCAGTCGCTACTTAACCGGGACTATGGCAACTTGTTTCCGAGTGTGTTTCTATCGCGGAAGCTGTCGAAAAACCATACGGCCAACCTCTCGTACAGTCGGCGCATCACCCGGCCTTCCTACAACGATATTGCGCCCTTTGTGAGTTTTATTGACCTCAGCACCTTTTCATCCGGTAATCCGGTGCTGCGACCCACCATTTCCGATGCCGTGCAGGGGAGTTATACGTTTAAAGATGCGTACGTTTTTTCGCTCAAATACAGCCTCGATCAGAACGTGATTGCCGGTTTTCAGCCGCACGTCGATGCCGTCACGAACCAGATTCAGTATTACGCCGAAAACATCGACCACCAGCAAACGCTCTCTTTAGCCGCCAGTTTGCCCTGGCAGGTAACGCCCTGGTGGAAAAGTCAGACCAACCTGACGGGTCTGTGGCAAAGCCTGACAACATTGTATCAGGATAGCCCCGTGAGCCGGACGCTCTGGAACGCCCAGATCAACACATCGCACACGTTTACGTTGCCCAACAAGTTCACCGCTGAACTGACGGGGTTCTATTACAGTCCGACTATGTTTGGCCTGTATCGGGGCCGGAGTTTTGGACAGGTAACACTGGGGTTGCAAAAACTCCTGCCGAAGGATAAAGGCGCATTCCGGCTAACGGTGAGCGACATTTTCTGGACAAACATTGGCCGCTACAACAGCACGATTCCCGCTCTGAATATCAATACAACGATGACATTTCTGACTGAGCCGCGTGTATTTCGACTGACCTACACCCGCAGTTTCGGCAGCAAGACTATAAAAGCTGCCAGGAACCGGGCCACCGGCTCTGATGAAGAACGCGGACGAGTACAAAGTAATTAAACCTCAATCTCTCCCTTTTATGAATCTCTCACCCACAACTTCCTCCATTGCTGAGGCTTCCCTATCCGGAATGCCCCAGCGGGGAACCGCAGACCACCGGCCCATTTCGCAGGCTGAGCGCATCCAAACCATCGACATCCTGCGGGGTGTAGCCCTGCTGGGCATCCTGCTGATGAATATTCCGTACTTTTCTATGGCAGAGCGCTTCAGCGAAGTCTTCCAAAGCGACCCAACCAATGTTAACTTCTGGGTCAGCGCCGGTATCACCATCCTGTTTGAAGGAAAGATGCGCGCTTTGTTCTCCATGATTTTTGGCGTAGGCATTATTCTGTTTATGGGCCGCAAAGAGAAAGACGGGCCGGGGCACGATAGCCAGTCGGGAAAGGCCTTGTTTTTCCGGCGAATGGGCTGGCTGGTGCTGTATGGCCTGATCGATTCGCACGTGCTGCTATGGGTGGGAGACATTTTGTACTACTACGGCATCATTGGTATAATAGCGTTCTGGTTCCGCAGGATGAAACCAACTTATCTGGCAATGGGCGTACCGCTGGTAGCCATTATTGGCTTCGTGGCCAGCACGCTTTTCTACCAGAATGTACGCAACAAGCGCATGGCCTATTTGGCGATTCAAACGGTTCAGAAGCAAGGGCAGAAACTGACTGTCGCCCAACAGCAGATCGTGAAAGACTGGAAGGAAGCGCAAAAGCAATTTTTTCCCAATAAAGCGGAAATAGCCGAACATACTCGAATGATGAAATCAGACGATTATTTTACGGTCGCTAAGCGCTACCGGAAAGAGGTTTTGGAACAGCAAACGGTATACCTGATTTTCGGCCTCTGGGATCCGCTGGCCCTGATGCTACTGGGTATGGCGCTCTATAAATGGGGCTTCGTAACAGGCCAATGGTCGCGCCGACGATATTGGCAAACGATGCTGATAGGCTACGGGCTAGGGCTCCCTTTGGTAACTTATAGCTTCTATTACGGCTACGCAAACATCCCGAATACAGCCGCCTTTATGGTCTATTTTGAAACACATCCAATTTCCTGGATTGACCTGATTTATCCCTTCCAGCGGATTCTGCTGGTGATGGCCCATGCCAGCCTGTTAATCCTGCTGATTCACCGGGCCGTCGGACGGTCGGGTCGGGCGCAGGGGTTCCTGAATCGACTGTCGGCTGTCGGGCAGATGGCCTTTACCAACTACGTCATGCACACGCTGATCTGCACATTCGTGTTCAACGGCTATGGCCTGAACCAGTATGCTGAGTGGCAGTTTTACCAGCTTTATTATCTGGTGGGGGCTATCTGGGTGTTGCAACTGATTGTCAGCCCGATCTGGCTCCGGTATTATCAGTTTGGTCCGCTCGAATGGGTGTGGCGGAGCCTGACCTACTGGGAACGCCAGCTTATGCGCCGACAAGTCATCGCATCCTAATCAGTATTCCTCTTTTTAACCATAAAATCTCCGTGAAAGCAGCCCTCTTTTTCTGCACGCTTGCACGTTCAGTTGCGTTTTGCTCTTTCTCTAGCGTCCCTAGTGAGACGGAGAAAAATGATGTGGGATTTTCTGAAATAAATCCTCTAACCAATTTTTTATAGACTTCTTCTTTCATGAAAAGCATAGGCAATTCTCAGAAGCCAGGAAAATAAAGTAGTTTGCCTGTTCATTCCTCTCAAAAAACTCATTCCTACGATGTTAACCAAAAAAATAGCCTTCGTTTTCCTGAATTTGCTGCTCGCGTGGGCACCTGTATGGGCACAAACACCGGAGACGCGCCTGTTGAGACAGCCCACGGTCAGTGCCACACAAATCGCGTTTGAATACGGTGGCGATATTTGGGTAACACCCAAAAATGGGGGAGAAGCCAGACGGATAACCAGTACGGATGCCACAGAAGAAAATCCCCACTTTTCGCCGGATGGCAAGTGGCTTGCCTTTAGCTCCAATCGGTCGGGTGTAGCCCAGGTGTATATCGTGCCAGCGCAGGGAGGAAGTCCAACCCGGCTTACCTGGTACCCGGCCCCGTCGTATCCACGAGGTTGGACACCAGATGGCAAACAGGTGCTCTACGCATCCAGCCGGGAAACGGCGCCTACGGCTTACAATCGACTGTGGACCGTTTCGGCCAAAGGCGGGCCATCGGCCTTATTACCAGCGCCGTGGGGATTTGACGGTCGATATGCGCCAGACGGTACTAAACTCATCGTTGACCGGGTAAGCCGCTGGGATAGCGAATGGCGGCATTACCGGGGTGGACAAAATACACCCCTGCAAGTACTGGATCTAAAGACCTTAACTGAACAACCCATCCCCACCCAGGGGAGCATTGATATCCATCCGATCTGGTTGAAGGACGAGATCTATTTTCTCTCAGACCGTGACTTTATCATGAACGTGTGGGCGTATAATCCGACAACATTGGCTCTTCGTCAGGTAACCAAACTGACCAATGGCGACATCAAGTGGCTGGAGGGCAATGGCAACGAGTTAGTGTATGAACACAATGGGTATTTGCACCTGCTTGACCCCACAACGGCTAAAAGCAGTCAACTGGCCATAACGGTCATTGGCGACTTTCCCTGGAGCGAGACCCATACAGAACTGGTAACCAAATCGGCCACCAATGCGTCGCTGTCGCCAACAGGAAAGCGAATTTTATTAGAAGCCAGGGGCGATATATTTACCGTACCCGTTGAAAACGGCGATCCCAGAAACCTGACCCGCAGTTCCGGCGCAGCCGACCGCAGGCCCGTCTGGTCGCCCGACGGGAAAGAAATTGCCTGGTTTTCGGATAAAGACGGGGAGGGTTATGCCCTGTATATCGCTGATCAGGAAGGGATCAAGGAACCACGGAAAATCCCCATCGGTGAGAGTAAATTAGGCTGGAACCCAACCTGGTCGCCTAATGGAAAGTTTATTGCCTTCACTGATAATGCGGTACGAGTCAGGATACTCGAACTATCGACCCGCGCTATTACGACCATCGATACCGGTGGTATGAATTTAGACCGGGATAATATGGGGCTCACCTGGTCGCCTGATAGCAAATGGCTGGCCTACACGAAATCCGCAGCTAATAATTTCAGAAACGTGATGGTCTGGTCGGCAGACAGTAAAAAAACGCGACCGCTGAGCGATCCCCTGGCCGATGCTTTGTCGCCAGCCTGGGATCTAAACGGACGCTATCTGTATTTTTTAGCGAGTACGAATGCCGCGCTGGGTTCGGGCTGGGCCAACACCAGTTCGCAACAGGCTAAACCAACGTTTGGGGCTTATATCACCCTGCTGCGTAAGGATGACCCGAACCCATTTCCGCTTAAAACTGATGAAGAACCTGATAGCACCAGTAAACCTGCACTCCTTAGCAAACCAGAAGAGACGACCAAGCCTAAACCGGGCAAAAAAGTAGCCGTAAAGGACACAACGGCGGCCAAAAACGTCCGGATCGACTGGACGAATCTGGATCGGCGCATCATCGCGATGCCAATTCCGGTAGGCAGTTATGAAGCGTTGCTGGCGGGCCCCAAAGGACACCTGCTCATCTCCACGGGTAAAACACTGAGCAAATACACCATTGCCGACAAGAAACTGGACGAATTGGTGAAATCAGGTTCCGAGTTTGCCGTATCGGCCAATGGCGAAAAGCTATTGTATAAATCCGGAACAGACTGGCAGGTTGTGTCGACAACCAAACCGCCAAGTGCAACGGCGGGAGCGGTACCGATGCACCTACGGATGGAACTGAACCGGCTCGATGAATGGAAGCAAATCTTTACGGAGGCCTGGCGCTACCAGCGCGACTATTTTTATGACCGAAACATGCATGGGCGGGACTGGCAGGCCGTCTGGAACGACTATGCGCCATTGATTCCGTACATCAGACACCGCGCCGATCTGACGTACCTGCTCGACCAGTTGGGTGGAGAAACATCGGTAGGGCATAGTTTCGTTTTCGGTGGCAATTTCCCGGAGCAGGATACCTCACGGGTTGGCGTATTGGGTGCCGATTTGATTGCTGTTGATGGACGGTGGAAAATCAAACGTATATATACTACCGAAAGCTGGAACCCTGGTCTGGTCGCCCCACTGGCTCAGCCAAACCTGAAAGTAGAAGAAGGCCACTATATTCTGGCCATCAACGGACAACCGCTGACGGCCGACAAAGACCCCTATGAATCGCTGAACGGTACTGCTACGTTGCAAACCATCCTGACGGTGAATACCAAACCAACACCCGAAGGTGCCTGGACTATCCGGGTGCAACCTACGACCAAAGAAAATGCGCTGCGCCAGCTTGCTTGGGTGGAAGATAACCGGCGGAAAGTAGCTGAATTGTCGAAAGGGAAATTAGGCTATGTGTGGGTGCCAAATACATCAGGAGCAGGGTTCACCAGTTTCAATCGCTATTATTTTGCCCAGCAGGATAAGGAAGGGGCCGTTATCGATGAGCGTTTTAACGGAGGAGGATTGCTGGACGATTACATGGTCGATCTGATGGTACGTCGGCTACGAGCGTCTATTACCAATGAAGTGCCCGCCGGTAAAGCCATGCGATTACCCGCGGGCATACTCGGTCCCAAAGTACTCCTGATCAATGAACTGGCAGGGTCGGGAGGGGATTTCTTTCCCTGGATCTTCCGTCAGCAGAAAGTGGGCCCGCTGATCGGTACGCGTACCTGGGGTGGCCTGGTGAAATCGTCGGTGCATTATTCCTTTGTCGATGGTGGTGCCATGACCGCCCCTGATAACGCCATTTTTGATCCCATGACCAGCAAATGGGTGGCCGAGAACACGGGTGTCTCGCCGGATATCGAGCAAACAATCTCCGCCGATGCCGTATCAAAAGGTCATGATCTGCAACTCGAAAAAGCAGTTGACGAAGCACTGAAATTACTGCAGAATGAGCCCCACCCTTCGGTAGTCAATCCACCCTATTCTACTCCTGCCAGGAAGCCATAAACATATCCAAACAACGATCACTTATTCATTATGAAGGTATTAGTATCGATTATGCTCGTTTGCTGGCTGACCGGCAGCTTCGCCGTTGTCGCCCAACCAGCTCCGTATTCTAAAGACGTGCTGTCAAAAATACAGCAGGTTGAGCAGCATTTAGCCAGCTACGTCAACCGTACACCCGACGACAAAGACTGGACACTGCAAGAGCGCATGAGCTATTACAAAATTCATGGTCTCAGCATAGCCGTTGTTCACAACTATCAAATTGAGTGGGCCAAAGCCTACGGCTGGGCCGATACGGCCCAATTAGACCATCGAACCGCCCACCCCGTCACGACCGAGACCCGTTTTCAGGCCGGCTCCATCAGTAAGTCGCTGAATAGCATGGGTGTACTGGCCTTAGTCCAGGCAAAAAAAATTGACCTCTATGCCGACATCAACAACTACCTGACCACCTGGAAATTTCCCTATGATTCGGTTTCCAAAGGCAGGAAAATCAACACGGCCAACCTATTGAGTCACACGGCGGGGCTGACGATTCACGGCTTCCCCGGTTATGGGATCAATAAGGCCATTCCTACCTTGCCGGAGGTGCTTAATGGCCAAAAACCGGCTAATACTCAGGCGGTTCGTTCTGCCTTTGAACCGGGCCTGAAGTATCAGTACTCTGGTGGCGGAACAACCATTTCCCAGCTTATGGTTATGGACGTAACCCATCAACCCTATGACCAGTATATGTGGGAGCGGGTGCTGAAACCGATGGGCATGGTCAACAGTTCGTACACGCAGCCGCCAGTCAATGATAACACGCTGGCAACGGGCTACTGGGCATCCGGAAGTGAAGTTCCGGGAAAGCATCATATCTACCCCGAACAGGCAGCCGCTGGACTCTGGACAACCCCAACCGATTTAGGCCGGTATATTATCGAAACACAGTTGGCCTATCAGGGCAAATCCAGTAAGGTACTCTCGCAGCAAACGACGCGCTTGAGGCTTACACCTTACGTGGATAGTTCAGCAGCGTTGGGCGTATTCATTGTTAAAAAAGGGGCAGACACCTATTTCTCACATAGCGGATCCGATATGGGGTTTCTGAGCCTGTATTATGGAAGCCTGACCGGTGGCAACGGCGTGGTGATTATGGTCAACTCGCAAAACGGGGCCATTCTCGACGAACTAGCGAATAGTGTGGCCACGGTCTATAACTGGAATGGTTTTTATAAGCCCATCCTCAAGCAATCGGTGGCCTTACCAGAAACGGTTCTGGAATCTTATGTAGGCGAATATCAGGGGGATTTGGGAAAAAATATTGTCACCCGCGCCGGTAATCAGTTGCTTTACCGGTGGACAAATGGAAATACGGCGAAAATTTTCCCCGAAACTGAAGCCCGGTTCTTCTTTAAAGATTCAGATGGTCAACTCGAATTTATCCGTGATGCGTCAGGTAAAGTTGTTGGGCGAAACATGACCGCTGGCGGGAAGACAACCGAAGCCAGGAAGGTAAAGTAGATTGTCATTTGTTGTCTGTCAATTGTCAAGTATTGTCCGTTAACCTCCATGAACAAAACCCTTACGCTCCTCTTCGTTTTCTGGCTGGCCAGTTGTTTCGCCATTGTCGCCCAAACCACGACCGAAACCCGCTACGTTCGCCAGAACGTACTGATTCCCATGCGTGATGGCATTCGGCTAAACACGGTCATCTTTACGCCCAAAACTGCCGATGAGCCGTTGCCATTTCTGTTTAACCGGACACCCTATGGCGTAGATCACGCGCCCTTCCCCGACCAGTCTCCCTACACGAAAATTATGGCCGACCAGGGGTATATATTCGTAGCGCAGGACATTCGTGGGCGCTACAAATCGGAGGGAAAGTTTGAAATGCAGCGATTTTCGCGCGACAAAAAAGACCCCAAAGCCATCGACGAAAGCACTGATACGTACGACACGATTGAGTGGCTGCTCAAAAACGTACCCAACAACAACGGGAAAGCAGGGATGTATGGCACCTCTTATGATGGCTGGACGAGCGTGATGGGGGCCATCGATCCGCATCCGGCACTGAAAGCGATTTCGGAACATGCCACGCCAGCCGATATGTGGATGGGCGACGACTTTCACCATCAGGGAGCCTTCCGGCTGAGCTACGGATTCGAGTACGCCTTTATGGAAGAAGCCACTAAAACCGATTCGATGTTCGCCTTCAGCAGCTACGACACCTACGACTGGTATCTGAAACTAGGGCCGCTGGCCAACGTCAATAAAAAGTATTTCATGGGTAAACTGCCGACCTGGAATGACTTCGCCAAACACCCCAATTACGACCCTTTCTGGCAAAAGCAATCGCTGTCGTTCCGGATTGGGAAGCCTAAGGTAGCCATTCAGAATGTAGCGGGCTGGTGGGATCAGGAAGATTTTTATGGGCCGATAAAAGCCTACCAACTCTGGGAAAAAGAGGACGCTAACCAGCAGAATCACCTGATTGTTGGCCCCTGGAATCATGGCGGCTGGGCCTGGGGCGAAGGCCGTAAACTGGGCAACATCAACTTCGATACCACGGCGTCCAGTACGTTTCGCCAGACGATGTTTGCGCCCTGGTTTGCCTATCACCTGAAAGGGAAGGGCGACGGTAAATTTCCCGAAGTGACCGCTTTTCAGACGGGTAAAAACCAGTGGAAAACCTACAACCAATGGCCGCCCACCGAATCGGTGAAACGAAATCTGTATTTCCGGGCCAATGGCCAATTGTCGTTTGAGAAACCCAACGATGCAGCCGCAATAGACACGTATATTTCGGATCCGGCTCACCCCGTACCGTACCGACCCCGGCCTATTGAAGCCACCTATAGCCCCGGCTCGCGCTGGTTTACCTGGCTAACTGAAGACCAGCGATTTGTGCAGAATCGCCCTGATGTACTCAGCTGGCAAACCGAACTGCTGACCGAAGACGTGACCGTAACAGGCACCCTATTGGCTAAGCTGTTTGCCGCCACCACCGGCAGCGACGCCGACTGGGTGGTGAAACTGATTGATGTCTATCCTGAAAGCTACCCCAAAGAGCCAAAGATGGGCGGTTACCAGTTCATGGTGGCCAACGACATCCTGCGTGGTCGTTTCCACAAGAGTTTCGAAAAACCACAGGCGCTGCAACCCAATAAAGTAGAAACATTCACCGTCGATCTGCATTCGCTGGATCATGTGTTTCAGAAGGGTCACCGGATTATGGTGCAGGTGCAGAGTACGTGGTTCCCCCTGATCGACCGGAACCCACAACGATACGTACCCAATATTTTCGAAGCAACGGAGGCTGATTACCAGAAAGCGACGCACTCTATTTTCCGGTCGGCCAGCTATCCGTCTCACTTAGAACTGAGTGTGATGCTACCTTAAGTCCCGGCGAAATGTAGTCGTCAATATGGCTGGAGTATTTGAAAAAGCGGTAGTTAATTCTTTCGGAGGTTAACTACCGCTTTAATCATAACTTGGAATGGGTCTTTCTGGAAGCACCGCCTATTGACCCAAATCTGACAACTTTTGTCCCAAATGTGATAGCTTCTCCAGGGATAGGCTGCTTATTTTGGCATGGCTAATACGAGTGTAGTGAATGGCCTTCCTCTTCTATACATACCGCTATGCGTACCCCCCGTTTATACTTTCTCTTACTGCTAAATCTGACTATCCTATCCAGTGTGTTGGCTCAGCAACCCGCCCAACCCGTCGACCTGCCATCTCAACGCATCCGGTTCGAGCACCTGACGGTGGCCGATGGCCTGCCCGAAAGCTCGGTCACCTGTATGATTCAGGACCATCTGGGATTTATTTGGATGGGCACTCAGGGTGGCCTGGCCCGTTATGATGGCACGCAAATTATTGCCTTTCAAGAAGATAGTAAAAATAAATATTCCTTTAGGGGAAGCAATGTTCAGTCCATCTATGAAGACCACAACGGTGACATCTGGATTGGTTGTGAGCGACTGATCCGTTTTGAACGGGCTACCGGGCGATTTATCGAGTATCCGCAGAAAGCGCCTGAAGGCAATCGAAGCGCGAACTACGTCGGATTGATCCATAAAGACCAGCGGGGCGATATCTGGACGATCACCGGTAATTACGGAGACAATCTCTTCCTACTGGACCGATTAAATCCTAAAACTGCGACCTGGACCTATTTTCGCCATAACCCTGCCAATCCGCACAGTTTGGCGACGAATTCGATCTATCTGAGCAATACGAATAGCATTAATAATTTTGCTTTTTTAGAAGGCAGGTCGGGCACAATCTGGGTAACAACAACGGGGGACGAACGCATTCTACACCGCTTCGACCCGAAAATAAATGGGTTCAACCGCATCACACCGAAGGCAAGCCCGGCTGTAGTGGCTGATTTCAAACGTATTACGGTCATGGCTGAGGATGGGCAGGGGCAGCTTTATGTATCCTCGTATAATCGGGGTAAAGGTTTATTTCTAGTAAACCGAACCGCCGGTGGTGCGGCATCCCGACCGCCCCAAACGTGGCAGGTGACGCAGTTCAAACACGACCCCCTAAATCCCTATTCGATTCGAGACGATTCCGTAACACGCGTACATCCAGACCGGGATGGAACCGTTTGGGTGCCCACAAGCCAGGGTCTGGATCGGCTGGATCCTAAAACCGGACGTTTCACGCATTTTGTATCGAAGCCCAACGACCCCAACAGCCCCAGTCCGGGCCTGCTTAAGTTTTTGTCCGAAACGCCCAACGGCGATCTGTGGTTCGCAACTACCGACGGGATGAATATGTATGACCGTCGTCGGCAATCGTTTGTGCGTTATCAGAAACGTAATGAGCCGGATGGACTAAAAGCCGGAGGGGAGATCATCTCGTTTCTGGTGGACCTAACTGGCTTATTCTGGGCGGGAAAGGTTGAGGATGGCGTGTATAAACAGAGCCGGGCGGTTAAGTTTTCGGCTATCACCAGTGAACCTGAAGTAACCCAACGGGGGATGCCAGGATCGGCACCAATCTCGTATATTTTTCGAATGTACGAGGCCCCCTCAGAGCCGGGTGTCATCTGGCTGGGTACTGACGGCGGATTAGAGCGGCTGGATCGAAAAACAGGGCGCCGAACGACGTATAGCCACGACGATCGGAACAGCCGGTCTATTGGCACAGGTTATGTCTTTGGCATGGCTGAGGATAAGCAGGGCCGGTTCTGGGTAGGAACGCAGGGAGGGGGCCTGAACCTATTCGACAGGAAGCGCGGGACGTTTACCCGGTTGGTGCACGATCCGGCCAATGCCAATAGCCTGATGAATGATAATATACGAGCGGTTTTCCCGGCTTCTGACGGTACGCTTTGGATTGGTACCTTTCAGGGACTGGATCATTATGACCCAGCTCGTCAGGCGTTTACCCACTATTACCAGGCCGACTCACTCTATACGCCTGAACTATACGCCCGCATCCAATCGCTGGCCACAGCCCGGAAACCCGTGGCGGCTATCCGGCAACCAGGTAACAACACAAACCAAATGGTGGCTTTCAGCTTACACCAGCCGACCGATTTGCTGCTGGTGGTTGGTGGCGAATGGACGGCTGATACGAAGCGCGATTATGGCTGGCTGGAAGACGAACAAGGCAAGCGTATCTGGATTACCACCTACAAGCAGAGCGCGGGCGATGGCCCAGTGGGGCAAATCCGCAATCAGATAGACGTTATTCACCTGAAAGCAGGACGGTATCGGCTGCGGTATCGGTCGAATGACACGTACGCCTACAGTCAGTGGAAAGTAGCTCCTCCCTATCACCCCCAGTTGTGGGGCATCCAATGCATTGCTCTTTCACCGTCCGAAGGTCAGGCTATGGCCCAGTTAGCCCGTAAACGGCAGTTCACCGGTCTAAATAGCACCTATGTTTTATCCCTGGCAGAAGATGCTCAGAAACGAATCTGGATTGGCACGTCGCTAAGCGGTGGTGTACAGTTGCTAGACCCCAATACAGGCCAATTTACAACCATCCTGACCGATAAAAGTGGCCTTTCCAGCGTCCAGTGTCTGTTAGCCGATACCCGACCGGGTTGTTTTTGGGTGGGTGATTTTACCCGTGGCCTATTTCTGATCAATGACAAGGGGCGGGTTCTGAAACACTTTACCCAGACTAACGGCCTGCCAAACAATACCGTGATTGGTGTTCATCGCGACAAACAAGGCATTTTATGGGTTGGCACGGGCAACGGATTAGTGCGGCTAGACCAGACCGCTGGACCGCCAAAAACCGATCAGATTCGCCACTTTACCCAGCGCAACGGTTTGAAGGGTTTATTCACGCCCATCTGGTTCTCCAGCACTGGTGAAGTCTATGCGGGCAGTGATAGGGATGTCGTTGCGTTCTTCCCGGAGCAGGTTCAGGACGACCCGATACCGCCACCTATCGTCCTGACCGACCTGCTCATCAATGGCCAGCCCGCTACGCTTGGCTCTGACGGCCAGCTACCCAGTCATATCTCGGTCACGAAAGAAATTACCCTGCCTCATGATCAAAGCGATCTTGCTTTCCAGTTTGCCGCGCTTAGCTATAACCGGGGTAGTGAATCGGAATATGCGTTTAAATTAAGCCCGATTGATACGGCCTGGGTGCCTTTAGGAGCCACTCGGCAGGCCCGCTTTCTGGATTTACAGCCTGGCACCTACACCTTCCGCGTCAAAGCGGCCAACGCCGATGGGGTCTGGAATGAAGAAGGAACACGTATACAGATCACCATTTTACCGCCCTGGTGGCGAACCTGGTGGGCGTATTTTTTTTATGTACTGGTTTTTGCCATTCTGCTTCGTGCGTATATATCTTACCGTTCAAGAGCTTTGCGTCGGGAAAATCAGCTATTGGAAGAAAGGATTGCCCAGCGCACCAACGAAGTTCAGCAGCAGAAAGAAGAGATTGAGACCCAACGGGACTATCTGGAAGATACCCTCACAGAACTCAAAAGCACCCAGACCCAACTCATCCAGAAAGAGAAACTCGCCAGCCTGGGTGAGTTAACGGCAGGTATTGCTCATGAGATTCAGAACCCGCTAAACTTCGTCAACAACTTCGCCGAAGTTTCCACCGAACTCATTGAAGAATTAAAAGAAGAGGTTCAAGCGGGTAACACCGATGAAGTTATGGCCATCGCCGACGACCTGACCCGCAACCTCCAGAAGATCAATCACCACGGTGGTCGGGCCAGCAGCATTGTCAAAGGCATGCTCGAACACAGCCGTACCGAATCGGGTGAGAAACGACCCACTGATCTTAACGCGCTGGCCGATGAATATCTCAAAATTGCCTATCACGGCCTGAGAGCCAATGATAAGAGCGGTTCGACGGGTCGATTTAACTGTGAGCTAGTGACTGATTTTGATTCGACCCTGGAACTGGTGGTAGTGGCTCCTCAGGAGATTGGACGGGTGCTGTTGAACCTCTACAACAATGCCTTTTACGCCGTACACCAACGACAGATCGCAGAGACAAGGCATGCCTTGTCTCTACCTGAAACCTACCAGCCAACGGTTTGGGTGAGTACCAAACGAATCAGTACTGGGATTGAGATACTGGTGCGTGACAACGGTACGGGCATTCCTGAATCGGTGAAGGCTAAGATCTTTCAACCTTTCTTCACCACAAAGCCTACTGGTGAGGGGACTGGATTGGGGCTGTCATTAAGCTATGATATCGTGACTAAAGGGCATGGCGGAATAATGGCAGTGGAGACTATGGAAGGAGAAGGAAGTGAGTTTATTATAAGACTACCCATCAATATTTCATAAAATGAAAACCTATCTCATCACGTTTTTGCTTGTTTTCTTTTGTTTGAGCTATCTACAAGCACAAACGGTTATCAATCCTTATACCGCCAAAATTGATAGTATTCAACAATTATTGACTAAACGCCCTACCACCGACACACTACGTGTCATTCAACTAAATGACTTGGCGCAAGTTTGCTTCAGGGATTTACAATTTAAACGTGGGCTGTTGGCCGCCAAAGAGGCCCGTGCTTTGGCCAAAAAACTCAATTTTGAGCAAGGAGAAGGCCTTTTTTTAATGACCATGAGAGACTTTAATGATGATTCTTTCTTTTGGTTTTACTATAACTTTAAGGCAACCTGGTTTTATGTCGATAGACATGAGCCCGTTTCTACCATCACCTTTTCCGTTGCGTCACCGGCTCAAACTAAAGAGCCTGAAAAGTCAATTAAAGAGTTAAAAGCTGCCTTAGCCTACTTTGAACGACATCCTGATGCAGAAATAACAGCCAATATTCTTCAGCTTATCAGTTACAATTACCGAAATATTGATAAAGAGCAGGAAAGTATACGTTATTTGGACAAGGCATTTACGAAATTTCTGCAAGCCAGGCTTCCCATGAACGCCTATTACCTACTGGCTTTTAAAAGTCAATTGTTAGAGACAAAAGGTAAAAAACAGGAAGCCAAACTAGCCCAACAGCAAGTAAATAAGTTTATAGTTGCCAATCCGGATCATCAAGAAACGGCCTTGCTTTATACAGGGGTATCTAATTTTTATTATGCAAAAAAAGATGTACCCTTGGCTTTTGAGGCCAACGCTAAAGCGAATTTGCTACTGGAGCGATTAGGCGAACAGCACCTTCGAATCCTTATTCTTGAACGATTAGCCTCCGTCTATTTTTATAGGTTAGATATACCTAATAAGGCCCTTGATTTTTATCTCAAGGAAACGGCCCTGGCAGAAGCCATCCATGATCAAAAAAATTTAGCCTGGATCTATCATAAAGTGGCTTTCACGCTGATCAGATTAAAACGGTTTGAGGAGGCTGCCCATTATGCCGGTAAAGCAAAAAAAATCATAGACAGCTCCCCTGAATCTCTCTCGAAGAAAAAGGATGTAGCACAGCACTACGATGCACTCGGGCAGATTCTGATGGGAAACCACAAATACCGGGAAGCTATATCGAATTTTAAGCAGGCACTCCAAATAGACAGCAGTTTTACCACCATTGCTATTTACTTCAACATGTATATTGCCCAGTGTTATCAAAAGATGGGCAACCTTAACGAGAGTATTTCCTATGGTTTAGTAAGTTATGAAGATGCCGTCGCCAATCCCAACTCTGATGGGAATTATGTTATACCAAGAGTGTGCCGATTGCTTTTTGAAAACTATGACAGCTTGGGTAACACTTCACAGGCCTACAACTATTTAAAGATTGAATATGGATATCGGAAAGCCATCGAAGAACAAAATGCGACCAATCGTTTGGCGGAAATGGAAATTCAGTCAATTGTTCAGAAAAGCGAACAAGCGCGTTTGTTGAAAGAAAAAGAAAATCAGAACCAACGTTGGTGGTTATTCAGTATTGCCGTTGCCCTGTTTTCAGCAATAGTATTGGCTGCCGTATTTTATCGAAATAACCTGCACAAACAAAAGGCAAACACCTTGTTGTATCGGCAGAAAGAAGAAATCGACTGCCAACGGGACAAAGCCGAAAATGCCCTCACCGAACTCAAAACCACTCAGCAACAACTCATTCAGAAAGAAAAGCTGGCCAGCTTAGGGGAACTGACGGCGGGTATTGCCCATGAAATTCAGAATCCCCTGAACTTCGTCAACAACTTTTCGGAAGTTTCAGCCGAACTGATTGAAGAACAAAAAGAAGCCCTGGCTAAAGGAGATACGGAAGAAGCCAAAGCTATTGCTGAAGACCTTTCCAGCAATCTGCAAAAGATCAACCACCACGGCGGCCGGGCCAGCAGCATTGTCAAAGGCATGCTCGAACACTCCCGCACCGAATCGGGCGAGAAACGGCCCACTAATCTTAACGCGCTGGCCGATGAATATCTCAAGCTGGCTTATCATGGCCTAAAGGCAAAGGAAAAAAGCTTTACTTGTGAGTTAGTGACCGAGTTTGATCCGGCCTTGGGGCTAGTCAAACTAACTCCTCAGGAGATTGGACGGGTATTGTTAAACCTCTACAACAACGCATTCTACGCTGTTGATGAACGAAAAAAGCAGTTTGATCCTGACTATAAACCAACCGTTAAGGTTCGAACAAAGTGGGGGTCGGATCAGGTTGAGATTCGGGTTTCAGACAATGGCATCGGCATTCCAGATTCGGTGAAAGCCAAAATCTTTCAGCCCTTTTTTACCACTAAACCCACGGGTGAAGGCACTGGATTGGGTCTTTCGCTGAGCTACGATATTATTACTAAAGGGCATGGGGGAATGCTGATAATGGACAGTCAACAGAATCAAGGCACCGAGTTCACCATTAGCTTACCTACTAAAGCTTAACCGTTCGTGATGAAATCAATTCTACTCATTGGTTGCCTTTCTCTGATCATAATGACTGCATGTGCGCAGTCTGCTTTTCGTATCGATAGCTTACCACAAGATGGTATTTTGCTGGATAAAGGCTGGAAATGGCATTTAGGCGATAATTCTGATTGGGCCAAACCCGATTTTGATGATGCCCGCTGGGATACACTCAACCCGACTCGGGAAATAGCCCTGCTGCACCAACTGCCTCAGCAGGGAATTGGTTGGCTTCGCATCCGCCTGCATGTGGTTCCGCTGCTTCGGGGGAAGATAGTATGTCTGAGTACTATTCAGGTTGGGGCTACTGAACTGTTTCTGAATGGAACACAAGTAGCGGAGGAGGGAAAAATAGGGGCCAGCAAAAGAATTCAAGAAGCCACATTTACCCCCGTTTCCTCCATTGTATTAGGGCCAGATAGTGTGCAGGTTATTGCCGTTCGTTATGCGTTTGCAACAGACAGACTTTTTAGCATGGATAGACTTAATTCAACGCCGTTCTTTGGTGTGAGACTTTGTTCAGTTGACTACGCAACGAATCGTAGAGAATTGTTAAAAAGTGTTTATGTATTGGAATACACCCTGTTCGGTATTTTTCTGGTGTTGGGCGTTTTACAACTCATTTTCTTTGTCTCTTCACCTACCCTGTTTGCCCATTTATATTTTGGCTTATTCCTCATCGCTCAGGGAGCTACTCACTTCCTTGATGCCTTCACCAAAGACGGTCCTCCTGCGTTTTTAGCCGTCACAAGAATTATTCTTTTCAACGACTATTTTAACATTGTCTTTTGTCTAGCGGTTACATTCTCCGCTATCTTCTACCTGCTGGGCGTTTACGTGTATTTTAACCAACCTAAACGAGCCTTATTTTTCGTTACCGCTACGCTCACCTTAGCGACCATACCCACTTATTTGTTTTCGTTTCTTGACGCTCCGGGGCCATTTATGTGGGTGCTGGGCTTTATTGTCCCCTGGACTGACATCCTGCGGGTGGGTTTGGTTGCTGCCAGACAGCAAAAAGCAGGGGCAAAGCTGTTTAGCTTCTCCCACTCTATTCTATTGACGGCCTTTATTCTATACACGTTAGTTGCCTTTGTGCCCATGGCGCGCAGCATTCTAGGCGATTTAGGAGACGATCTGTTTACGATTAGTTTTCTGGTTCTGGCCCTCACCATCACACTCCTGCTCACGCAGGAACGTGCTAATACGAATCGCTTACTCCAAAAACAGCTGATTGATTTAGAAATACTTTCTCAAAAAAATATCGCTCAGGAGCAGGAAAAACAGCAACTTTTAGCCAATCAAAACCAGCTTTTAGAGCACCAGGTTGAAGCCCGCACCGCTGAACTAAAAGCCTCTCAAACCCAACTCATCCAGAAAGAGAAACTCGCTAGTTTGGGTGAACTAACAGCAGGCATCGCCCACGAGATTCAGAACCCCCTCAACTTCGTCAACAACTTCGCCGAAGTAAGTAACGAATTGGTCAGCGAGTTGCGCGAAGAAGAAGCCAAGCCCAACCGCGACGACGAGTTGATTGCTGACCTTTTTAAGAATCTAAGCAGCAACCTCCAAAAGATCAATCACCACGGCGGCAGAGCCAGCAGTATTGTCAAAGGCATGCTGGAGCACAGCCGTACCAGTTCGGGTGACAAGCAGCCCACCAACCTCAACGTCCTGGCGGATGAATACTTCAAGATTGCCTATCATGGTCAACGGGCAAAAGAGAAAACTTTTGACTGTGAGTTAATCACCGATTTTGACGCCACGGTAGGAAAGGTTGACCTGATTCCTCAGGACATGGGTCGGGTGTTATTGAACCTCTACAACAATGCCTTTTATGCGGTGAATGAGAGGGTTAAACAACGTACTAATGCCAACTCCAACTATCAGCCCAGGATTGAAGTCAGTACACAACGTAGTGAATCGGACGTGATAATCCGGGTTAAGGACAACGGCACCGGCATCCCTGAGTCGGTGACCGACAAAATCTTCCAGCCCTTTTTTACCACCAAACCCACGGGCGAGGGCACAGGCTTAGGGCTTTCGCTGAGCTATGACATTATTACCAAAGGGCATGGCGGAACACTCACTATGGAAAGTATAGTGGGTGAAGGAACGGAGTTTATCATTCGATTCTCTACGAACTAATCATTTAGTATGAAAAGTCATTATCTGCTTTTACTATTGATTTTTAGCCCAATACAGACGATAGCCCAATCCACTAGTCGGGCCATTGACAGTCTGCGGAGAGAACTCTCAGAAGCTAAAACGGATACTGCCCGCATGTGGCTCATGACCGATTTGAGCATTAAGTATTTTGAGCGAAATTTCGACTCGGCCAGATACTATGCGGAGCAGGGAATTCAACTGGCGCATACGCTTGGTCACTTACGGGGCGAATTGAAAAGCCGGGTTCTATTGGGCCAAAGTTATTCCACACGCGACATTCCGCATAGTATCCGAATCTATCTGCAAGCCTTGCAATTGGCTCAGCAAACAAATCAGATTGATGATCAAGGTCAGTGTTACTACGGTATCGGAATCTTATATGGCTTTCTGGAAAATTCCCCGCTGGCAATTAACAACTTTAAACAGGCTCATACCATTGGACTTAAGGTACATGACCAGGAGTTGGCATCCTTTGCAAGTGCGGAAGTGGGAGGAGCTTACGGGAGGATGCATAAAGTCGACTCGGCCCGCTACTATCTGACGCTGAGTGAACAGGAATACCCACCCATACGGCTTTATCCTTTTCAAGTACTTTATTGGGCGCGAGTAGAAAAGGGTACTAACCCCACCCAGGCCGCTCAATTGTATCGTCGTAGTATTCAGGTTTTCAAAGCACAAAACGAATTACGCGGTTTAGGCTATGCCTATGGTGCATATGGGGAGTTTTTGCAGCAGCATAATCAACCTGATTCCAGCCTTTTACTGGCGAAAGCCAGCCTGCAAATCAGCCTAAAGCTAATCAACTACAGGGCTATACTTACCAGCAGCCAACTGCTGACTAACCTATATCAGGACTTGAATCGACCCGACAGTGCTTATAAGTACCAAAGTATTATGATCATCGCCCGCGATAGTTTGTTTAGTCAGCAAAAATTTAATCAGATCCAGACCACGCTGATAGAGGAACAGCAGCGAGTACAGCAATTGCAGGACGAAAAAAGTCTGTTTGAAAGCCGGGTCAAAATCTATGGATTGCTAGGTATGGTCGCCGTCTTGTTGTTATTGGCTGGGGTGTTTTACCGGAATAACCGACAGAAGCAAAAGGCGAATGAAGAGTTGCAGACGCTCAATCAGGAGGTGCAGCAGCAGAAAGAAGAGATTGAATCCCAGCGGGACTATCTGGAAGAAACCCTCACAGAACTCAAAAGCACCCAGGATCAACTCATCCAGAAAGAGAAACTGGCCAGCCTGGGCGAACTGACAGCGGGTATTGCTCATGAGATTCAAAATCCCTTGAACTTCGTCAACAACTTCTCAGAAGTTTCCACCGAACTCATTGAAGAATTAAAGGAAGAGGTTCAAGCGGGTAATATAGATGAAGTTATGGCTATAACCGATGACCTGACCAGCAACCTCCACAAAATTAACCACCACGGCGGTCGTGCGAGCAGCATTGTCAAGGGCATGCTCGAACATTCCCGTACTGAATCCGGCGAGCGACGACCTACGGATCTCAACGCCCTGGCCGATGAATACCTCAAGATCGCCTACCACGGCCTTAGGGCTAAGGATAAATCCAATTTCAACTGCGAGTTAGTGAACAATTTTGACCCAAGTCTGGATCTGGTGAACGTAGGCCCTCAAGAGATTGGGCGGGTGCTGTTGAATTTGTACAACAATGCCTTTTACGCTGTTTCGGAAAAGCAGAAAACAGCTCCAGCCGAGTTCAAACCCACAGTCACGGTCAGTACGCGACTGCTGTCCCATAGCAGCCCTGAAGGGGCGTCATCGCTAACCCAGTCTTCCGGGTTGGGAACGACCGGGATGGGATCGGTCGAAGAGCGGATTGAAATTCGTGTGCGCGACAATGGCACAGGCATTCCAGAATCCGTAAAATCCAAGATTTTTCAGCCTTTTTTTACCACCAAACCCACGGGTGAAGGCACAGGATTGGGTCTCTCGTTGAGTTACGACATTATCACTAAAGGGCATGGCGGAAGCATGGCTGTCGAGAGTCAGCCAGGGCAAGGAACTCTTTTTACCATTCAATTACCTATCCGATAGCTCCTTCTTTTATGAAAACTCTGGTAGCTTTTTTACTCGTTAGTCTCTGCCTGACTCCCTGCTTGGCTCAGGATACAACCCTTACCCTGACTAATCGGATGTTTTCGTCGGATCAACTCATCAATCTATCAACAATGCGGGACTGGGTATTTAAAGCGGGGCAGAATCCAGGCTGGGCCAGTCCGGCACTGAACACCACAAGTTGGACCAAACGCAGACCGAGTGATTTATCGATCAAAGATGCCGATAAGACCGGACGGGCTGAAGGTTGGTTTCGATGCCGCATTCGGCTGGATTCCACCTTTGAGGGCATGCAGTTAGGCGTATTCAGCTATTGCTGGGCGGCTGTTGACCTGTATGTCGATGGCCGGCTGATCACCTCGTTTGGTAACACAGGCGCCAACGGCAGACCCTATGCCGAGCACTACCCCTATTATCAAAAAGCGGCTCCATTTGACTTAACCACTGGACAGGATCACCTAATTGCGCTGCATGTTGTCGATTATGTCTCCCCCTTCTCGAAAAACCAATTGAAAGCTCAATTGGAGGGTGGAACCAGTAAAATCATCCGAATCGTTGGCCCTAAGACATTTAATTGGCTACACGTTAATGCCCGACTTTCTCCTGTTTACTCTGCCATATGGTTGACCGTATCGTTTCTGTTGGCCACCCTGTTCTGGCTACTGGTTTTTCAGAATTTGTATGAAAGGTCTTTAATCCGATTACTGGCTATCGGCGAAACTCTCCTTGTATTTGCTAGTATAGGGTTAATGATGGAGGTATTGGAACCTGCGTTTATCTATGAAGTAATCGTTTACCGTATATCAGGTGTATTATTGGGCGTCGCCATTGCTTTTCTACCCATCACATTACTACGTGTCTTAAACTATCCCTCATCCCGGCGAATCGATAGCTTTATCATTGGAATTTCAGTGCTTGGAAGCAGCTTGACAGCGTATACCAATACTGGTTTACCTAGTTCCTTGGCTACTGTTTTGCAGTTCCTTTTTTTCTTTGCACTGTTGATATGGGCCAGGAAAAAAATAAAAGGGGCATTGTGGGCTATTGTAACAGGCGCTTTTCTGACGATTGCCTTTGCGCTGGGATATGCCATATTACAACTATCCAGTTTCTTTAATCCTCACCTTGGCTATGCAGCAACGGGTTTCTTTCTATCCCTTCCCCTTTCCTTTTTGGTTTATATCGCACTACGTTTCAAAGAAATTGTAGCTGAAGATCGAGCGAAAGCAGTCGCCGTCGTACAGATAACCGAAGAGAAACGCCAACTCTTAGCTACCCAGAATCAGCGTTTGGAGCAGCAGGTTGAAACGCGCACGGCCCAACTGAACCAATCCCTCATCGACCTTCGCGCCACCCAAGCCCAACTTATTCAAAAAGAGAAACTGGCCAGCCTGGGCGAACTAACAGCAGGTGTAGCTCACGAGATTCAGAACCCCTTGAATTTCGTCAATAATTTCGCCGAAGTCAGTACCGAACTGATTGATGAGCTTAAGGAAGGACCATTCCAGAAACTGCCTGACTCTGAAAAAGGCTATGCGGACGAGATCCTGGGCGATCTCAGCAGCAATCTGCAAAAGATCAATCATCACGGCGGACGAGCCAGCAGTATCGTCAAGGGCATGCTCGAACATAGCCGCACTGAATCCGGCGAGCGACGTCCTACGGATCTTAACGCCCTGGCTGATGAGTACCTCAAGATCGCTTATCACGGTTTGAGAGCCAAAGACAAGGACTTTAACGCTGACCTGAAAACGAACTTCATGACTGATTTGGGGCGCATCGAGGTGGTTCCCCAGGAGATTGGGCGGGTGCTGTTAAACCTGTACAACAACGCCTTCTATGCCGTAATCAAGAAACAGAAACTAGCCCCGTCAGGCTATCAACCAACCGTCACGGTCAGCACCCATCAGTTTAATGGGCAACTACAGATCCGGGTTAGCGACAACGGTACGGGCATGCCCGAGTCGGTGAAAGCCAAGATTTTTCAGCCCTTTTTCACCACTAAACCCACAAGCGAAGGCACAGGGCTCGGGCTGAGTTTGAGTTATGACATTGTCACCAAAGGACACGGGGGCACCCTGACCGCCGAAAGTGAACCCAATCAGGGAACCGTTTTTACCATTGCCTTACCACTAACTTAACTAACTCCATACACCATGACCATTCTTGTCGTTGATGATGAGCTTGATATAAAAGACCTGTTTCAACAACGGTTTCGCCGGGAAATCCGCTCCCAGACGCTGCACTTTGCCTTTGCTCACTCAGCACAGCAGGCGATGGATTATCTGAACCAGCATGGTGGGAAAGATGTGTTGATTCTATCCGACATCAACATGCCCGGTATGAGTGGACTCGACCTGCTGCGTCGGGTGCGGTCTGACTATCCCCTGCCTCCTCCACCCGTAATTATGATGATCACGGCCTATGGCGATGCACCCAGTTACCAGCAGGCGATGACCGAAGGAGCCAATGATTTTCTGAGCAAACCCATCGATTTTGAGCAGCTGAGAGCTAAACTCCAACCGTTTGTGGGTCAATAAATCAACCCGTCAATCAAACTGATCGATTCAGTTGCCAGCGATCCACAGCCTCGTCCCCAACGCACGATCAATTAACGTTCGAGGCAGTCAAACCTTTTTGACTGGCTGTACTGAGATTACTGACTAATTAGTAGGTAATTTCTTGATAATCAGTATTTATCAAAACGGTTACTAGATTGATTATTTAGTGATCTATTGGTCAATGAACTTCTGCAAGCCATTAAATTATGGCTTGCATTCCTGGGCAACGGAATTATTTTTGTAGAGCTAACCACTCCACAAAATAACCTTCCCTGTATGAAGACAAAAATTCTACTAGCCGATGATGAAAGCGACTTAGAAGACCTCTTCAAACAACATTTCCGACGCCAGATTCACAATCACACCTATGAGTTTATCTTCGTTCGCGATGGCCAGGAAGCCTTAACGGTTCTGGAGCAACAGCTCGATATTGATGTGGTTCTCAGCGACATCAATATGCCGGGTATGGACGGACTAACCTTGCTGGCCAAACTATCGGAAATTAATCCCATTATCCGCACCGTAATCGTTACGGCCTATGGGGATATGAGTAATATCCGAACGGCCATGAACCGGGGGGCGTTTGACTTTATTACCAAACCTATCAACTTTAAGGATCTGGAGCTAACCCTCGAAAAAACAATTCGGTCGGCCAGTCAGCTCCGCGAAACGGTTGAACTCAAGGCCGTTGACGAGATGAAAACTCGTTTTTTTACCAATATCACGCACGAACTCCGTACGCCCCTCACCTTAATTGTGTCGCCAGTCGACAACCTGCTGGAGACCCCGAATCTGCCAACGGCTTTCCAGAATCAGTTATCGACGGTGCAGCGTAACGCCCGGCAATTGCTGCGTCTGATTAACCAACTGCTGGACATCAACAAGCTTGAAGCCCAGCAAATGGATCTGGTCAATGAGGTGGGGGACCTAGCCAGCTTTGTTGGCCAGATCGTAGATCTGTTTCGTCCATCGACTACCATTAAGCAGCTGGTCCTTACCTACCAGACCAATTTGCCAGCCGGAAATTACCTCTTCGATGCAGGCAAATGGGAGAAGATCCTGTATAATTTACTGTCGAATGCCATCAAGTTTACTGAATCAGGCAGCATCAGCGTTAGCTTGACCCATACGCCAACGATGGCTCAACTGACCGTCAGCGATACAGGCATTGGTATTGCTGCGGACAAACTACCGCATATTTTCAACCGATTCTACCAGGTTGGGCCGCGTTCGGTCGATACGTCCCGTAGTCGCACCTACGAAGGAACCGGCATTGGTCTGGCGCTGGTTCATGAATTAACAGTAAGGCTAGGTGGAACGATCACCGTACAAAGTCAATTGCCAGGGCTCAATGGGCATTCGGGAACCCATTTTCGGGTGGAAATCCCCCTTCAGCAGGCAGGTGCCATGACTCCGCAGAAAATAGAATCCCGGCTCTCGGTCGATGTACCAATAGTGCCCTCTGAATTGGCGCACCCAACAACGGCAACGCTGTCCGACAACACACCGCTGGTGTTGGTTGTAGAAGATAATGCAGAACTGCGGGAGTTTATCGTAGCCGAATTAGCGACGACCTACCGTATCCGTTCGGCCGCCAATGGCTACGAAGGCTGGATGGTCGCCAAAGAAGAATTGCCCGATGTAATCATTTCAGATTTGATGATGCCCCGCATGGATGGCTATGAACTTATCCATCAACTGAGAGCCGATCCGGCCACCGATCATATTGCAGTCATCCTGCTGACAGCCAGCGTTGAAGCCGACAGTCGACTAAAAGGGCTGGACCAGGGCGCGGATGAGTACCTGACCAAGCCGTTTCACCTGGGCGAGTTGCGCCTGCGACTGCGGAATTTGTTGACCCGTCAGGAAAAGTTGCGGGAAGAATATCGGCAACAATTTACCCGGACTGATCAATCAACTCCGTTGGTAACCATTCAGGATCAGTTTTTAGGTCGGTTGTATCAGTTGCTGGAGGAGCGATTGGATGATTCATCGCTAAGTGTGGAGTGGCTAGCCGATCAATTGGCGCTGAGTCGCAAGACGCTCTATATGAAAGTAAATAAACTGTTGCAGGTATCGCCCAATGATCTAATTCGTCAGTACCGACTTCGCAAAGCTATCGACCTGTTGCGTGCAGGTCATAATGCATCCGAAACGGCTTATATGGTGGGTTTTGAATCACCATCCTATTTCACGAGGGTCTTCAAGGAGTTTTACCAGCAAACGCCTACCGATTATATTCGGCAATAGCTACCCAAGGCAAACCATCAACGTTTTTTTATGGATTGACCCAAATTTATCAGCATTTAACCCAAATCTGACAGGGCGATTGAAGCCGATAAATGACCATTGAGCCTGATCGACAATTTTTTTAGAAACACCCGCAACGTGCAAAAAACTAATCCTTTAACGCCTGGCTGTAATTCTATCGACAATAACCCCTCTTTCCTCACCTGAACCCATGAATAAACGCCCCAGTGGATACTTCCCCATTGGATACTGCTGCCAGTTGCTTGTCGTTATCCTGTCTACAATTGTTACTGCCTTCGCGCAGGGGCAGCGTCCAGTGGCGCAGCATCCACTGGCGCAGCATCTACTGAAGTTCGAGCACCTGGGCACTACTCAGGGGTTGTCGAACAATAGACTTTTCTGTATCTATAAAGATCGGGAGGGCTTTATGTGGTTTGGCACAGATGACGGCCTGAATCGCTACGACGGGTACACGTTTAAGGTGTATAAACCTGACCCCGCTGACCCGAACAACCACATGGCCCTTAATACGGTCTGGGATATGCTGGAGTCGCGGTCGGGAGAGATCTGGTTTGTTACGCCTGGCGGAGGGCTGCACCGACTCAACAAGCAAACAGGCCGGATCAACTACTTTCGGATAGGGCCGGATCGATCGGAGCGTTTTAAACCCTACGACATCTGCTATACGATGATGGAAGACAAACAGGGTTTTCTCTGGATTGGCTCAGAAGGGGGGCTGGCACGCTTCGATACCCACACGAAACAGTATCAATTCTACGACATACCTGTTGAAGGGAGCCGATGACCGGGTGTGGTCTATTCAGGAAGATCGGTTTGGTACCTTGTGGGTAGGTACCTCCACCGGGCTGTTCACCTTGAACAGGCGCACGGGGCAGTTCAGCCCGTATTATTTTGGCATCAACCCCGCCGAAAAGCAACCCATCATTGAGTCGATGTACCTCGGTGCCGACAATAGCCTATGGGTAGCGACCCATCGCAGAGGGCTTTATCGGTTGCTGCCGGGAAAAACACCATTGCCTGGCCTGCGAAATGCAGCTACCACGTACGTGCCAACTGGTCAGGTATACCTGAATAACCTGGAAATATTGCCGCACGGCCTGGCGGAAGACGAACACCATAACCTGATAGCCGGAACATTTTCGGGCCTGATCCAGCTCGACCCCGCAACCGGCAAATCCGTCACTTATCAGGCAGATCCGACTATTGCGGGTTCATTGAGCCACAACGTAGTCTGGGCGTTGCTGGCCGATAATCGGGGTACATTCTGGATAGGGACAGCAAACGGCATCGATCGATACTCCATGCTAATGCCCCAGTTTGCTTTCTATCAGCCCATTCCAGACCACAACGTGACGCCCCGGTTCGAGAACCACGTTACCACGCTATCGACCGACCGACGGGGAAATATCTGGTTCAGTAACGCCAAACGACCTTACGCTGAGGGTGTGTTTCGGCTGAATCTGTCGGATCGTCATACGTACGTCAATTACACGTCGCAGTTGCTCACGCCTACTCTGCTAACCCCGAAAAAAATGGTTGTAAATGCGTCCACAGTGGATGCTACCGCCGTGGACGCTGCCGCCGATCTGATTTCGACCATCCATTGCGACCGGAGCGGACGGATCTGGATGGCCACCCCGTCGGGTCTACACACGATGGATGCCAATGGTCAGTTTCGGCACTATCCTGCCAGCTTTTCCATCACTAGTATCGAGGACGATAACCACGGAAACCTGTGGGTAGGCGGTCAGTCGAATCTGGCTCGGTTCGACCCAACCAATGGTCGGTATACACGTTACCCAATCGATAAAGATAGTCCCATCGGCAAGGGCGGAGGCCAGGTCAACGACATTCTGGTGAGCCGGGCCGGGGATGTCTGGGTAGCTGTGGGGGGCGTAGGCCCCTGCAAACTAGACTTCCGTACGGGTAGATTTGTAAGCTATCACCCAAAGCATACTGAAAATCAGAAAATTATGTATAGTCGGGATGTGCCGGCGCTCTGTGAAACCCACGACGGGGCTATCTGGGTATCGACCAATATTGGTGGGATATTCCGCATCGATCCTAAAACGGCTGCCGTTTCTACCTTCACGATCCATGACGGACTACCTGACAATCATGTAGTTGCCCTTGTTACCGACCAGGCGGGCATGCTCTGGATGGCTACCGGCGAAAAATTATGCCGACTGAACCCCGTGACGCGCAAACTTCGTGTATTCGACAACCGCGATGGGATGCTGAGCCGGGAATTTACAGGTGCCTGTACCCGCACGCCAACGGGCGAACTGGCCTTTGGTTGTACGAATGGATTGGTAGTGTTTCGGCCATCGGAAATGGGTGTTAATCCTTATAAACCACCCGTATACATCACCCAGGTTCAAGTACTGGATTCGACCCGTTTGTTTCCAAAATTACCCCTGACGCTGGCCTACAGCGCCAACGAAATCTCGTTCAATTTCGTAGGCCTCAACTTTATCGCGCCGGAGAAGAACCGCTATGCTTACCAGCTCGAAGGTGCGAACAGCGAGTGGGTATACTGTGGAGCACAGCGCACAGCCACTTATTCGTTTCTGGCACCAGGCGACTATGTTTTTCGGGTAAAAGCGTCGAACAACGATGGGGTCTGGAACGAGAAAGGAACCGCAATTCGACTGGTGGTCCTGCCGCCCTGGTGGCGCACCTGGTGGGCCTACACCCTGTATACCCTGCTGGCGGCTCTGGGCGTCTGGGCTCTGATTCGATACCGGTCTCGGCAACTGCTGCGGGCCAACCAACTGCTGGAATGTAAAGTAGCCCTGCGCACGGAAGAGGTGATCCACCAAAAGCAGGAAATCGAAACTCAGCGCAACCACCTAGCCGACGCCCTGAACGAACTCAAAGACACGCAGGATCAGCTTATACAGCGGGAAAAACTCGCCAGCCTAGGTGAACTGACGGCCGGCATCGCCCATGAGATCCAAAATCCATTGAACTTTGTCAATAACTTCGCCGAAGTGAGTGTCGATCTGATTGATGAATTGAAGGAAGGGCCATTGCTGAAACTATCTGACTCCGAAAAAGACTACGCTGGTGAAATTCTGGGCGACCTCACCAGCAATCTAAAAAAGATCAGTCACCACGGTAATCGGGCGTCGAGTATTGTGCGGGGTATGTTGGAACACTCCCGTACAGAAACGGGCGAGAAACGGTTCATCGACATCAACGCCTTAGCCGATGAATATCTCAAAATTGCATACCAGGGACTTCGCGCTAAAGACAAAGTCGATTCAACCGGTCCCGCTCCGGCCGGTCCGCCGGAGCGGGACCGATTTAACTGCGAACTGAAAACAGACTTTGGCACTGAATTTGGAAAGGTCGAGGTGGTTCCTCAGGAAATTGGCCGGGTGCTCTTGAATCTGTACAGCAACGCGTTCTATGCCGTACGCGAAAAACAGAAAACAACGATGAATGGCTATGAACCTATAGTAACTGTAAAGACCACCCAGGTTAATCAGTATATTCAGATTCGGGTAATTGACAACGGTACAGGCATTTCCGATTCAATCAAAGCCAAAATTTTCCATCCCTTTTTTACCACCAAGCCCACGGGCGAAGGCACTGGGTTGGGATTATCAATCTCCTATGATATTGTAACCAAGGGGCATCAGGGTTTATTGCTCGTGGAGAGTCAGGAAGGAGTGGGGACTGAGTTTATCATTCAATTGCCAACCGCTCACTGACCTAAGAATCTGCCCCATCATTATGCCTAATTGGGTAGTGGATGGGCATAAGAAATGATTGTATGCGCCTGATAATTAGAAGTTTCAGACCGAATTGGACGTTTACGTGGACGATTTTAGATGCTTCTTATTCTGTCATAAATCATTCATTAACAGTATGTTACTTATATTTTAGTTCAAATTGACAACCCTTTTAGTGGCCGAAAACGGCCCGAAGGAGGAGACGAAAAGGTACGCTAATCAACAGGTTCGTTACATAACAAAAACGACCCTATCGAAAGCCGGAAATTGGTTACCAGATAAGCAAACGGTCGAATACAGAGTTCTGATTTTTGACTGGACTTAGGCAATGGCTGGCCGGTTGAAGCGGAGTTTGACCAACGTCCCATTCTGGTTTTCGTAGGTCAGCGTGCCTTCAAGCTGGTGGGTAAGCAGTTCCACCAACTGGGTGCCGAAGCCCGTTTCATTGGCTGTTTCTACAGGCTGTTTACCGATACCATTGTCAGCTACTATCAACAGCAACGAATCGTCGCCCATCCGCGTCAGGCTGATGCGAATGGTGCCGTTGTCCTTCCCGATAAATGCATATTTAAGCGAGTTAGTGATTAACTCATTCGTTATCAATCCTATAGAAACCGCCGTGTCGATGTCCAGCACTAGCTCGGGCATCGAACAATTAATGGTGATACGGTCGGCGGCATCGAACGAATCGAGAATGCTTTCACCCAGATTGTGAAAATAATCGCGCATTTCAATAGCCCCTAAATGCTTACCCTGGTAGAGTTTCTGGTGAATGATGCCCATACTCTGCACCCGGTTTTGACTGGCCTGTATGGCTTCCTGTACGTTGGGGTCAGTCACTTTAGCCGACTGCAAGGCCAGCAGCCCCGACACCACGGACAGATTATTCTTGACCCGGTGATGAATCTCTTTCAGCAGGAGTTCGTTCTGGGCGTTTTTCTGAGCAATCTCGTCGCGCTGTTGTTTAATGACGACGGCTTCCTGCAGGGCCAGTTCGCGGGCTTGTTCACGCAGACGGACCTTCAATAGGTACCAAAAGCCGAGTAGCAGTAATAGCGCATAAGCCGCATAGGCCCAAAGGGTTTGCCACCAGGGTGGGCTGATGTGTATGCGGAGGGGCGCAAGATTTGTCCAAATTCCATCGCTATTGCGGGCTTTCAGGTGGAACAGGTAGGTTCCCGGCTTCATCTGGGCAAAATCGACGGTGTTTTTCGGGCCGATGCTTACCCATTGTGGCTCGTCATTCGGTCCGGTCAGGGAATAAGCATAGGCACGACTGCTGGTGTTGCGGTAATCCAACAGCGCAAATTTTAGTTCTACCGTGTTTTCCCGGTGCGACAAGGCCAGCTCGTTGGCTTGCCAGCGATCCGGGGGCATGGGCCGCATGGTTTGCGTTCCGTCGATGTCGAAGCAGGAAACACCCACCAACCGCAGCGGTGAGGAGGCTTTAGGAATGTTGTGGATGGTATCGTTTGGTCCAAACCGCCGTAAGTTGTTCTGGCAACCGAAATAAATCTCGCCGGTAGTAGCCAGTGCTGTAATGGGCGTCGAGTAAACCGAGGTGCCTACAAACTGTGGAAACGTGGTTACGCGCTCCGTAAGGGGGTCGATACAGGATACCACCTGGTTCTGGTTGAACCAGATTTTGCCGGTTCTGTCGAGGGTGGCGTGGGCAAAATAATCATCCGTAAACCCGTTGGTAATGCCATACTTTTTGAATCGCCCCGTTTTGACCGACAGTTTCTGTAAGGGCGCTGCATACCCACTCGTTATCCATACATCACCTTGCTTATCGATCACGGGCGCAAAGGTGTAGTTGCTGGCCAGTCCATCGGGGTCGCCTTGCCGGAGTACAAATCGCTGCACTTGTCGGGTTCGTTTATTGACCCGACTAAGGCCGTGAGCGGCTCCGCACACCCACACCGTGTTCTGGGCATCGACCGCAATCTTTTGCAGCGTGTTCGACAATAGGCTGTTGGCATTGGTGGGATCGTTTTTCCACTGTTCATAGGTACTCACCAGCCCCGTCTCGACCAATAAACTGCCCTTTGGAATGCGGAAAAGCCCTTTCCCCCAGGTTGATATCCAGAGGTCACCATCCCCGTCAATAACCGAAGCGATGGCATTCGGGATCGTATTTCTTCCCGTCTTATCTAAACGGACGGGTGTGAGACGACCCGTCTTTTTGTTGTAAACGAACAGACCAGCTTCCGCACCAAACAGCAGGTATGGATCGTGGCTGGCCCCGGTCGCACCTGGCAGCGGGATGGTGAAATAGGTGAGAGGTTGTTTCAGGACAATCTTCATCTCTTCCCGTCTCGGATTATAGCGAATCAGTCCCAGATCGGTACTGATCCAAAGGAACCCTTCCGAGTCGGGCATGAGCGATTCCGTGACGGGTCGGGCCAATCCAGGCCGGGTCGGTATCGCCCCGGCGGTGTTCGTAAATTTTGGCAGTGGAATGTTGGGGTGGCGTTCCTGACGGGGGTCGAAAAAAAGCGGATTTTTGTCGCTCGCCCTCTCCAGCCAGATCAACCCCTGTCCATCTTCGTACAGGGTTACCAATTCTTTGAGTTGCTCCCCATTGCTGATGGCTACGGGTGAGCATTGCTCCACGACGGTCCGGTCGGCTGAAATGCGGAAGATGTCATTATCGCAGCAAAGCCAAAGCCGCCCCGCCCGATCTTCCAGAATCACGTTTGGAAACGGAATGGGTTTGCCATCGGCCGTTCGCCTATCGAACCAAGTGATTTGCCCTGTTGTGGGGTTAAAAACCCGCAGCCCGGTTTGGTCCGGAACACCCATCCAGATCAGGCCACGACGATCTTTGCAGAGGCCGTTAATCACATTGAGACCATCTGTGGCGTTGATGACGGGCGCACCTGATTTAGTTACCATCGGAAAGCACTGCCAACGGTTACTGGTTCGGTCAAACTGCTCGAACCCAGCCGTTGTGCAAACGTAAATATGGCCCGGCCTGGATTGGCCGGGGGCTACCAGAATAGGCGACAGCGGGTTGCCCTGCAACTGACCTGACTCGCCTGGTTTGGGCAAAAAACGGACAGTACGGCCCGTTTTTGGGTCGAACCGATTCATGCCCCAATCGCTCCCGATCCAGAGATAACCGGATTCATCGCGCTGAAGAAATCGGAGCTTATCGGATGATAAACTGGTTTTGTTGTTAGGCTGGTGCTGAAAATGGGTTACGTTGCCCGTTTGCTGATTGTAGGCATTAAGGCCCCCGTCGCGAGTGGTTATCCAGAACGTGCCTCGTTCATCCTGAATCATATCCGCCACCCGCCCCGAGGAGAGGGAGTTCAAATCCGCCGGATCAGAGCGTACCGTGACAATCTCATGGCCGTCGTACCGGCTCAGGCCACTACCTGTGACGAACCATAGAAAATCGTCTCGGTCGGCAAAGAATCGATTAATGGTTAATTGATTTCGGTTGCGGCCCAGCGTCTCTTTGGGGGGTTCGTCGAAGTAAAGCACCGTGGATTGTGCCTGCCCGGCAGACGCGGACAGGCACAATAGCAGGAGGAGCCACCCAAAAACAACGTATCCATTCATGTTGACCGGTTTGTTAGCCCAAGCTACTTCACTTGTCTTTCTGATCCTCGTTGTTAATATCGCGGATGCAGATAAATTTTCCGTCGCGTTTTTCAAAAATGCCCATGTATTTGCCGGCACTTACTACGTTGCCAGCCGCGTCTTTGATCGTTGTCTTCCCGACTTCGGTTACTAGGTGGCCATCGCCGTACACGTCCATCGTCTCGTAGGAAACCGTAGTCCCGGCCTTGCGCGCTTTCATACTTTTGAGCAACACCTGCCGGATAGCAGCCTTCCCCACAGACATGGGTTCGTCGTCGGCCATTTCTACGGCATCGTCTGCATAGAGGGCCATTACTTTGTCGATGTCCTTAGCTGTTGTCGCGTTGGCCCATTCGGTTTCGATTGCCTGTATTTCTGTTTTGATGACGGCCATATCGGGTTTAGCCGCTACCTGCTCAGTGGTAGCTTCTGCTTTTTTGGCGGGGGCGTTGCAACCAGTAACGCAGACAGACGTAATGGCAACAACGGCCAGGATCAGAGTAAATGGATTGGTTTTCATAGTTTTGGTTTAAACGATTTAGGGTACTCTCACTAAGCGACGGTAGAGTTCAACGGCTTTTATTTTCTCGTACACCAAACCCAATTTTTTGTTTGCTTCCTGAAACGATTTGTCGTCGTGGATTTTCTGGTACGCTTCGGCATTGGGCCAATTGCCCTCGAAGTAGTAGCGGTATTTATCGGCTCCTTCTCCGGCTACTTTGTAGAGTGTGTATCCAGCGTTAGGGTACCCCAGGCGTTTAATGACCGTGTTCAACTCGCCAATCACCGCTGACAGCTGGGCCTCCGTTACACCGGCTGGCATATCGAAAAGGTGGATACTTTTGAGCTGGGGCGTTGACGTTTGCTGAGCCTGTGCAGAGGCCGACATGCCGAGGCTAACCAGTAGCCAAAGTGCAGATAGCGAAATCAGGAGTTGTTTCATGAATTTGATTGGTTAGTTTGACTATTTTAAGATCGATTCCCCAGCATTGTAGGCTGGGCTTATTTGTTTTACTCGACTATGAATCAGGTGTCAATAATGTTGTTGACAAAAGGGCAAAGTGAACGTTGTTTCTCTTAGGTTTATTGATTGACTTAATTCGAAAGAAAGCTACTTAGTGATTATTTATTTAGATGCTGAAGCAGGTAAGTTTGAGTTGAAAAATGTCCCTGAATAGTTTCCACTTTCTATCTTCTTTTTTTAAAGCACAATGCGAATTCACATTTGCAATGCATAAAGCTTGTTCTGAGCCAATTCAGCCAAGTTTAGATAACCCAAAGTTTTGTGGGGGCGTTGATTTAATTGTTCTTTAGAAAAAAGTGATATGAACTGAAAATGAGAGTTCAATTGCCGTTTTTATTTAGAGAGTTTAGGACCAACAATTTCCATGTCATGTTCCTTAAATTGCTGCTCAAGAGTTTTTCCGTCCGTATATGCTGGATTTTTTCTATTGTAAAAAAACTCTTCCATTTTACCCGCAGGTTGGTAGGTAAGAATCATTTGGTGAGGGCCTTCTCCAATTGTAAGAAAACAATGAGGAATATTTCTTGGTGCAAACGCAGTGTCGCCTTTCTTAAGATTAAATACCTCATCCCCAATTTTTACAAGGTAATTTCCTTTTGTGATAAAGAACACTTCATCTTGATTAGGATGAATATGTAAAGATGGGCCAACATCTACGGGGTCATTTTCCTCTACGACATATAAATTATTGTTAGTGTCTTTACCTGAAACTTTACACTTCATATTTTTTTCCTTTCCAAAAATCGTATCCTCATTCCATCGGTCTTTATCAGCTTCTACTTTAAATCCTCCTTTTAGTAATCTGAGTTTCTCTTGCGCCTTTGTAAGAAAAGGTGTGATCGTTGCAATCGGTACTATCGAAAGAAACAACTGAACTAATTTTCGTCTTTGCATAGTGAATCGATTTTTATTTTTAAATTGATAACTAGTCGTCAGTTAAATCCAATTCCATGAATAACAAATAGTCTTTAAATTCTGCGGGAATTTCCATCTCCGGATACGCATCAATGTCACGAAATCCAAAACGTCTATATAAGGCGTGAGCGGCTTCCATAAACTTCGGACTGTCGAGCCGAACTTTTTTGTAACCGACTTTTTTCGCTTCAAGTAAAAGTCGGTCAAGAATAGCTCGTCCAGCCCCAATTCGTCTACTGGTTGGATCAACAAACATTCGTTTTAGTTCACCGATATCGGAGTTGATACGTTTTAGGCTTCCAAGTCCACATACTTTACCTTCATAACTAGCCAGGATTAGCTGTCCATAAGGTGGTTGAAACTTGTCAATCTGTTGGATATCCTGTTCAACAGTTTCTTGGGGATTATGGGGATGGACGCCGTAGAGTTCTTGCATTTTGTCGTTACCCCAAACTAAATAATCAAACCATAATTTTTTAACGACTTCCAGGTCGTCAGGAATAACAACAGTTCTTGTTTTTACTTTTTCACTTGTGTTCATTTCCTGACTAGGTTTTGATTGTTTACTTTCTGTGGTAGCCTTGCCGCTAATTCGCCAATTGACGCCTTCAGTCATGGGGTGTTTCATCCCGAATGGATTGATCACAGATAGCTCAGCCACCACTGCTCTTTGTGCGCTGTCTTGTATGCATCGTACCAGCGACACAGAGGATACAACGACACGACAACGGCTATCCAGATTAGGTAAACCACGCCAAGATTGTAGCCTCCATCGCCGGGTAGCACAAACCGCATCGGTAAGGTTTGCAGCGATTTATCAGCCTCCGTCATGGTGTGGCCAGCGGCAAAAAAGACAATCATGCGTAGGGTATGCAGGACATACCAATGGATTGTGTAATAAAAAAAGGCCGTTCGTCCGTAGGTACGGAGCACGCCAGTAACGCGGTTGTGTACATTCTCCAGCAACGCTAGCCCCAGCAGCCCCGGCCCAACCGTAATGCACATGTACAGCAGCGATGGTGGATATTTATGCACCTTCATGAACGAGAAGAACGTGGTTAGGCCGTCTTTTTGGATGCTCCAGGGGAAGGGGTCGCCGTATTCATTCAGCAAACGCACCCCCACAAATAACCCAATGGCTCCGGCACCGAGATAAAACAACCCCTGTTGACGCTTCGTGGCGGCAACCGTTGGGGCAAACAAACGGCCCAGGCAGTAGCCCAGCATCATTAGCCCCAGCCAGGGAAAAAACGGGTACAGTACATCAATGACCCGACCGGGCGCGTAGTCAAACACACGGTGACCGCCACCATGAAACAGCGCCCACCAAAAACCCGACGTGAATCCCGGTGCCTGTTCCACCGCATCCAGCAGATTATGGCCTAAAACGATCGCTAAACCAATGCCCTGTATGGCCCGGAACGGCAGCCACGTCAGCCCGGCCATGAACACCATGCTGATGCCCAGCGACCAGAAAACGGCCAGGGTGATGGTATTAAACAGGGTAAACGTATCTGCTGGCGCAATCAGGAGTACCTCGGCTACAAGGAGCCATAGGCCCCGTTTCAGCAGGAACAGACTCAACTCGCTGCGCGATTTTCGTAAACCCTGCAGGTAAATGGACGTACCGGACAGCAAGGCAAACGTAGGGGCGCAGAAATGGGTAATCCAGCGGGTGGCGTACAGGACCGGCGTGGTGGTATCGAGATTGAGCGGGTCGTCGATATTGGCCTGGGCATGAAAGAAATCGCGCGTATGGTCCAGCGCCATAATGACCATAATCAGGCCCCGCAGTACGTCGATGGACTCGATGCGGCTTTTGATTAATGAAGGCGCTGAATTGATGTTACCTGCGGTTGCCGATGTATAGGGGAGCGGAAAGGCCATCTTGGTATAGCAGCTAAAACTCGTCTATGTGTTCTGGATGGTTTGGATAACCTCAGGCAGGAATCTGTCAAAAACGATGAGGCTCATCATCGAATCCGGTTAAACAAATTAGTGCACTTTATAGGCTTCTAACTCAATCTCAATCAACTGGCCGGGCAAGGCTAATTCCTTTACGCCAAACCACGACCCGGTCGGAAACTGCTTTTTGTAGATCGTATTTCGGTAAGCCGACTGGTTCACAAATTCGGGCATATTCGTGGTCAGAATATTCTCTACCACAACGTCATCCCAACTGTAGCCATAGTGCTTCAGTATCTTGTCCAGATCGGCATAGCAGTTTTTCATTTGTTGGCCCAGATCACCTTTCGCCGTCAGGTTTCCTTTCTCGTCCATACTGACCGCACCCGATATTTTCAGTTCATTACCAATCCGAACGGCATGGGAATAGCCATACGCTTTTTCGAGTTCGGGCCGTAACATAAAGTACTCCGGTGCATCGGATTGAGTCGCTGGTTTCTCATCTGCTTTTTGGGGAGCGGTATTGCAACCGACGGTCAACAGAATCAGGGCAGCAAAAGCGGCCAGCATCATGGTGAATTGGTTGGTCTTCATTGGGATTTAGTTGGTTAATGGGAAGAGATCAATTCCCTTTTTTCAGAAACGAAATCAGCCCGGTGAAATACGTTTGCTGGTCGTCGTACATCGCCAGATGGCTACCGTTGGCACAGAGCAGAAAAGTGCCATTTTTGACCTGTCTGGCCATCATCGCCATGTGTTTGGGGTCCATCGTGTCGTAGGTGGCGCCGATAACAAGCGTCGGCACTGTGATTTTGGGCAGGTCTTTGCTGCGATCCCAGTTCTTTAGGTTAGCATCACCCGCCATGCCAAACTCGCTTGGTCCCTGCATAGTCACATACTGCTCCTGGTTCAGTTTGGCCAACCCCCGATTCAGCGGTTCGGGCCACTGCGCCGTTGGAAACCGGCAGATATGCTTCTCGTAATAATTGGGCAGCAACAGTTCCATATAGCGCGGGTTGGTGAAGTCGCCTTTGGCTTCAAGGGTTTTGATCTCGGCCAGCACCTTCGGATCCATTTGTTTGGCCAGTACGTCGTTGGCGTACTGGCTATAGGCGGGTGCGCTACTCATCATGTTCGAAATAATTAAACCCTTGATGTTTTGTCCGTATTTAAGCGCGTATTCAATACCCAAAATGCCCCCCCCACGACTGACCGTATAGGTAAAAGTTGTCTTTGTTTAACCCCAACGCTATCCGAACCTGCTCTACTTCTTCCACAAAACGAGGTAACACCCACAGGCTCTTGTCAGTCGGTCGGTCGCTGTTGCCCGCGCCGAGCTGATCGTAATAAATGAACTCGATGCCTTCTTTAGGCAGAAAACTCTCGAACACCTCGTAGGCCTCATGACCTGCACCGGGACCGCCGTGCAGAATCAAAACCTTGACTGTTGGGTTATTGCCAATCCGCTTCGTCCACACGTTGAATGTGCCCTTTGGAGTCTTGATCGGGATTATTTTCACGCCCCCGGTTTGTATACCCGTATCGGCGGGAGCAAAGTAGGTTTGGAGTTCGTTAGCCTTGTCGGCGTTTGGTTTTGGGTCACAGCCTACAACGGTCAGGCCAATGAGCAAAACAGCAAAAGTGGTCGGTAACAGCGAAGGTAGAAATTGGTTGATTTTCATGGATCTATCGAATAGTAAAAGGCTGCGAGGCTACAGGTTTTATAGACGATTAGTCTTTGCTACTTGACGGCTACCGGTGGCGATGCAGACTCCTGGTAAAACGTCGCTTTCCACGCGCCATTGATTTTGGTGAAAAGCATTGTTCCCGCTACGTGCTCAAACTTTAATTTCTGGCCGGTTTTGAGGGTTGCGTTCTGTTCCATCGAGAACGTATACAGCACCAGCGAGTCAGTCAAAACCCGAATCGCTTCCTTAGTTGGTACGACGCTCAACGTCTTCATCTGGCTAAACCCGTCTGCGTTCAATTTTTTGAGGGCGTTGTAATCGCCGAAGGTGCCATCGGGATTGACGGCCTGAAAATCAGGCGTATTTTCAAAGTACGTCATGCACGTTTCAATATCCAGTTTTTCGACCTGTTGGAAGAATTCTTTCACAAGAGAAGAAATTTCCTGCTCAATCGCCTGCTTGTGTTCGGTTGTCATTGCCGACACGGCGGTCATTTTTGTATCCGTATCCTTTGCGGGTGTATTGCAACCGGCGGCAAACAGAAGCAGGACGGCAAAAATGGCCAGGGTGGGGGTAAATTGATTGGTTTTCATTGACTTGGGTTGGTTTGTTTCGCCCGGTCTGCGAAATACAAACCGGGAGAGTGTGGTGGGGATAGGGTCGGTTATTTCTTGTTCATAATCAGCATGGT